>JBBSNC010000064.1:0-12140 GCA_038232855.1 Actinomycetales bacterium | reverse complement strand
AGCGTCCAGGTATGCAGGAGCACCTCGACCCGATCGGCGAGTTACGGGAGGTTTTGGCCAAGGCAGACCCTGAAGGCCTTGGGGCGGCCAGTCGCAATGACGCCCGCCCGGGCGGGGGCGTTGACACGGGCGAAAGACCGCGGATGCTCACCCTGCCAACCTCGTTACGTTCAGCCGAGTTCCGGGTGCGGCCCTCGGCGGTGGTGGGTGCCGCCGTGGTTCTGGTCGTGCTGTTGGCCGTGCTCGGCATTCGGACGGCGTGGGCTCAACGCTCTGCAGAGCCAGAGATGATCTCGACGGCCAGCACATCAGTCGACGTCGCGAGTGTCACTGCAACCGCTGGAGTTACAGGTGCCGGTGCCACCGGAGTGCTCCCCACAGAATCAAACCCTGCGCCTCGGCCGACCTTGGTGTTCGTCCACGTCATCGGTGCGGTTGCCGAGCCCAGCGTCGTCGAAGTAGACGCTGGTGCTCGCGTGAGCGAGGCCGTCGAGGCCGCCGGTGGATCGACCCAGGAGGCCGACCTGACCCGGCTCAACCTAGCCCGGGTCGTGGTCGACGGTGAGCGCATCTGGGTCCCGGTAAGAGACGAGGAACCGCCTGCGGAAGCGGTCCCCGTGAGCGGCGGTATGCCAGCGGCCCCGTCGTCCTCTGGCGGCAGAGAGGTGGAGTCCGAGCAGACCGTGCTCGATCTGAATCAGGCTGACTCTGCGACTCTGCAGTCGCTTCCTGGGGTCGGCCCCGTCACCGCTGAGGCGATCCTGGCGTGGCGCAGTGAACACGGTCAATTCAGCACCGTCGACGAACTCGTCGAGGTCAGCGGTATTGGACCGCGCACTTTGGAAACGCTGCGACCTCACGTGAGTGCAGGTCCGTGAGTCCGCGTCCTGCTCGTCAGCCGCGTTCGCCGCCTCACGGGGGCCAGCCCAGGCGTGCCCCGCTGGATCTGCGTCTCCTCGTGCCTGCTGCGGCAGCCTGGGCCGTCGCGGCATGGCTGGCCGGCGGTCCGGTCAAGCACGTCCTTCTCGCGAGCGTCCTGGGGTTGCTTCTCGGCCTGATAGGGGTCGGCGGCTGTGTGGTGCGGCGCACCGGTCAGTCGGCCCGTGTGGCTGCGTCGGTGGCGCTGGTCGGCATCGCCGTGGCCGCAGTGACAGCCGCTGCTGCCGCACAACGCAGCATCGACAGAGCCGGCCCGATCGAGGCTCTCGCGGCCGAAAGTGCAGCGGTGCAGCTCACCGGCACAGTGCTGACGCAACCGAGGCTGGTGAAGACGCCAGCGCGCGACGAGGAGTTGGTGGTGCTGAGGTTGCGGGTCACGCAGGTCACCGCCCGGGGTCAGGTGAGCGACGTCTCCACCCCGGTCTTGGTGTTTGCAGACGACACCTGGGCTGAAGTGCCTTGGCGGGCGAGCATCAGGACGCGCGGCTCGCTGACGAGGCCGAAGGACCAGGATGGTGAGATCGAGATTCATGGCGACGCTGTTGCCGTGCTGGCGCCGCGAGGCAACGCGGTGCTCGAACGCTCCCCTCCAGCGGTCTTGCGGGGCGCAGACTTCGTGCGAGCGCGACTGCGTGAGGCTATGGAGCCCCTACCAGGGGATGCCGCCGGGCTCATACCTGGACTGGTCATCGGCGACACGTCGCTCACTCCACCGGAGCTGACTGAGGCGATGCTCAACACGGGTATGAGTCATCTCAGCGCCGTGAGCGGCAGCAATGTGGCAATCGTGCTGGGCGCGGTCATTGTGCTCTGCCGCGCGGTGGGGGTGGGGCACCGATGGCGCGGGCCGTTGGCTGCACTCGCACTCGTGGGCTTCGTGTTGCTGTGCCGGCCCGAGCCCAGCGTTCTGCGAGCCTCCGTCATGGGCCTGATCGGCTTGATCGGTCTGAGTGCCTCGCGCCGCTCAGCCACCATGCCCGCCCTAGCAACAGCGATCTTGGTGTTGCTCTGCGCTGACCCTACGCTGGCGCGGTCCTACGGGTTTGCTCTGTCGACATTAGCCACTGCGGGGTTGGTCATATTCGCCCGTCCCTGGGGCGATGCGATCGCTGCCCGATTGCCGCGCCGCGCGGCGTTGCTAGGTGACGCCATCGCCATACCTTTGGCTGCACAGGTTGTGTGCGCACCCGTCATCGTGCTGCTGCAGGGCAATGTCACCACGATTGCGGTCTTGGCCAATCTGCTCGCCGCACCCATGGTGGCCATCACCACGCTGGCTGGCATCGCCGCCGCACTGGCCGCCGCGGTATGGGTGCCGTTGGGATCGGTCGTGGCGTGGATCGGCACTCCGTCGGCGTTGTGGATCGCCGCGGTGGCCCGGCAGGCAGCGACCGTCCCCTGGCGGGAGATCGAGTGGATCGACGGACCGGTCGGTGCTTGGGTGCTTGCGTTCCTGACCACCGTGGCCCTGCTCAGCGGCCCGTGGCTGCGATATCACCTCGGCGCTCACCCGGGCGTCAGTGTGTCGATCGCGCTGGTCGCTGTCGTCTCGCTATGGCCGGTCCCCACCGGTGTGCCGTGGCCGCCACCAGACTGGGTGGTGGCTGCCTGCGATGTCGGGCAAGGCGATGCTTTCGTCGTCCCGACCGGCCCTGATTCAGACACGGCGGTCGTGATCGATGTCGGCCCGGACCCCACTGCGATACAGGGCTGCCTTAAGCGCCTGGGCATCACGAGGGTCGAAGCCGTCGTCCTTAGCCATTTTCACCAAGACCACGTCGCCGGACTCAGTGGCCTTCTCGATGAATATCAGGTCAGCGCCGCCTATGTCAGCCCACTCCACGAGCCCGGCAGTGAAGCAGGTAGAGCACTACGACTTTTGGCGAGTAAGTCCGTGCCCGCGTATGCCGTGAACGCCGAGGACGAACTGAGTTGGGGTGACGTCAGCGCCAGCGTGGTGTGGCCAGACGCAGCCATCCCGGTTGTTGGCGGCTCCGCGCCCAATAACGCCAGCGTGGTGCTGGACCTCACCGCTGGCTCGACCCGAATCCTCTTCACCGGAGACATCGAGGCTGAGGCAGCCACCTATGTTCGACGTGCGGTCGCCGGTCAACGCTTCGACGTGCTCAAGGTGCCGCACCATGGCGCGGCTGATCAGGACCGAGCGTTGTTGGACGGGCTGGGTGCCTCACTGGCTCTGATCGGTGTTGGGGCCGACAACACCTTCGGGCATCCGACACCGAGTGCTTTGGCCCACCTCCGGCAGGCCGACATGGTGGTCCGACGCACCGACTTGGAGGGGGATCTGGCTGTGTACGAGAGTCGTACCGGGCTGACCATCTCCACTGAGCGAGGTGGCTAGAGCACCTCGCCTTGATATGCCGAATTCCGCAGGTCGCGCGAGCTGACGCGCAATGCCTCGATCGTGGCCGAGACCGCAGGTACTCGACGCAGGTCGGGTGTGGTCACGACGTGGACGGCCCGAGTGGAGCTAGGGGTGATATCGCGCGTGACGACGTCGGGGTGTGACACCGAATGCAGGATTAAGGCGGGCACCAAGGCCACACCGAGGCCTGCGGCGACGAGCCCCAACACGGCCACATAGTCTTCAGTTTCGAACGCCACATTTGGGTTGAAGTCCGCCTGTGCTGCCAGCGACAACAGGTGCCCACGGCAGCGCGGGCATCCGGCGATCCACGGCTCCTGCGCCAGGTCGGTAAGGGCAACAACGTCCTGAGTCGCGAGTCGGTGCCCCGCCGGCAGCGCGACCAGCACCGGGTCAGTCAGCAGGTCGATGACATCAAGTCCGTGCAGGTCGTCAATGCCACGACCCACATCGGTGCCGTCATAAGTGAAGGCCACCGCGAGGTCACACGTGCCCTCACGGACGGCTGCAAGGGACTCCTCGGGCTCACCCTCGGAGAACTGTATGGAGACTCCGGGATGCTTCTGCACCAAACGGGCTAGGGCCTGCGGCACCAATGTGGCTGACGATGAGGGGAAGGCCATCAAGCGGACCCGACCGGCCTGCATACCCGCGATGGCGGCGATCTCGGCCTCTGCGTTGTCCAAGGCAGCCAAGACGTTGACGGCATGCCGAGCCAAGATTGCGCCGGCCTGGGTCAGCCGGACCTCACGGCCGCTGCGCTCCACCAACACTGTGCCGCTGCGGTGCTCTAAGCGGCGGACCATTTGTGAGATGGCGGGTTGGGTGTAGCCGAGTGATTGGGCCGCGGCCGTGAAACTGCCGTGATCGGCGATGGCCCGCATGACCCGCATACCCGCTGCATCGAACATGCCCCCACCATAATGTGCGCTTATGCGACTACCCACTCGGAGGCGGGGGAGGTGGCGCCGAACTCGTTGGGGGCGGGGGAGGTGGCGTCGAACGTGGTGGGGGTGGCGGTGAGGAAGGCGGTGATGAGGGAGGCGGCGGGGCGGAGGGCCCACCGTCACCGGGCGCAGGCGGCGGAGTCGGCGACACAGTCACGGACCCTAACGTGCCCTGTTCTTTCATCGCGTCCAAACCGGCTAACGCGCGCGTCCTGGCTTCGCCATCAACGGGCTGCCCGCAGTGCTCGGCATACGTCGCGATCCCGAGGTCTCGTAGGTGGCGATCTGTGTCGGCTTGGCCCCCTCCCTGTGTCGCGTGGCTGATCGCCGTATCCGCTTTGGCCGCAAGGTCGGTGGCGGCTGCTTTGGCCTTGTCGAGGAAGCCCATGATGCTCCTGAGGTGCTGCGTTGTCGTGGAATGTCGCAGGTTCGGTCTTTTGCGAACCTGTCCAAGAGAGGATAGTGAGGATCACACGATCACGAAAGGGGCATCAGGCTCATGGCACTTCACGGCTCGTTGTTTAAGGATCACGAAGAGAATCCGTCCACTGACCCATTCGTTCTACAGAACAAGAAGTTGCTCAAGATCTCGATGAACTACGGCCCGGTTAACGCCAAGGCCGGCTCGATGGTCGCCTATCAGGGTGACGTGAAGTTTGCGAACAAGGGCTCGGGAGGATTGAACAAACTCATCAAGTCCAAAATGACTGGGGAGGGCGTCAAGATGATGACCTGCACCGGCCAAGGGGAGCTCTTCGTGGCTGACGACGCTGCGGAGATTCAGGTGATCTATCTGGAGAACGATGAGATCTCGGTCAACGGCAACAGCATCTTGGCTTTCTCGTCGTCGATCGATTGGGACATCCATCGCATCCAGGCACGCGGGGGCATGATGACTGGCGGCCTCTACAACGTGAGTCTGCGCGGCACTGGGTATGTCGCGATCACCACCAAGGGTGATCCGGTTGCCTTCGATGTGTCCTTGGTGCCGACGTTCGGGGACGCCCAAGCCGTCGTGATGTGGACCGCCGGGGTGCATATGGACATCAAGGTCGACAGCGGTGGTATCGGGTCGCTCGTGCGCGGTGGAACCGGTGAATTGCTGCAAATGGCCTTCAGCGGTCAGGGGTACGTGGTGGTTCAACCATCAGAGGGTGTGGCCTCCGGTGGGCACGGACAAAGTGGTGGTGGCGGCATAGGTGAGATGTTCCAGTGAGCCCGAGCTCCGAGAGGTGAGCGAGACGGGGTTCGCGGCGCAGTTCGTGGTCGATGGAACGAGGCCGGTGTCACGCTCACCGCACGCGCACGTGCAGTTCGGATGGGCTCTTTTCCATGGAACGCACCCGCGGATGTGCGCCTGATTGGCGCCGCATTACGCTGAACCGGTGCTTGATCCCGCGCAGACCTTGCCCCCGGCCGCAGCCGTCGATTCCGATGCCTATCGGCAGACGCTCCACCTGCTGCGCGGCGGGGAGGTAGCCGTCCTGAGCGGTGCCGGCATGTCGACAGCCAGCGGAATCCCGGACTATCGAGGCCCGGACGGCAAGCGTCGAGTGCAACCGATGCAGTATGCCGAATTCTTGGCCGATGCCGACGGTCGCAGGCGGTATTGGGCCCGAGCTTTCGCTGGGTGGGAGCGGTTCGCGGCTGCTGCGCCAAATCGTTCGCACGCCGCTGTGGCGAGATGGCAACAGGAGGGCGCTCTCTCCGGGATCATCACGCAGAATGTAGACGGTCTGCATCAAGGTGCTGGATCCAAAGATGTAATCGAACTGCACGGTTCGCTGTCGAATGTCGTGTGCTTGGACTGTGACCGATGGTTCGCCCGCGGCCTGGTCCATCAGTGGCTGGAGGCGGCCAATCCCTCCTTTAGGGCACCGGCTGGTCAGATCCGCCCAGACGGTGATGTGGCCTTGCGCCCCGAGCAGGTTGCCGAGTTCGTGCTTGTGCCCTGTCCACACTGCGGCTTCGACCGCTTGAAGCCGGACGTCGTGTTCTTTGGTGGTGCCGTGGCCAAGCCGCTGGTGGAGGCTTCGTTTGCGTTGGTAGAGCGATCCAAGGCGCTGTTGGTGCTGGGGTCATCGTTGCAAGTGATGAGCGGTTACCGCTTCGTCCGTCGCGCAGCGGCGCTCGGCATACCTGTGGCAGTGCTGACGCGTGGCACGACTCGAGGCACCGAGGAGACGACCGTGCACGTGGATGCCTTGCTTGACGACGTCCTGCCTAGACTCGCCGATGACTTGGAGCGAACGCGCGGGCAGGGCTGAGGTGCCGCCCGCCGGAGGGGGGGGGGAGTCGGCGGACGGCACCGGTATATGGCCTACGCAAGTGTGGCCTATCCGCGCAGGGACGGACTGACGTCGATCCTTAGACCCGGCGAAGGACGGCAGTGACCTTGCCCAGGATGACTGCAGCGTCACCATCGATGGGGTCGTAGTCATCGTTGTGCGGCAGAAGCCAAATCTTGTTGGCCGTGCGCTTGAAGGTCTTGACGGTTGCCTCGTTGTCGAGCATCGCGGCGACAATGTCGCCGTTGTCGGCTGAGGGCTGACGTCGGACCACGACGTAGTCACCGTCACAGATAGCCGCGTCCACCATAGAATCACCGACGACGTTGAGTAGGAAGAGGTCGCCGTCGCCCACGATCTGCTTCGGCAACGGAAAGATGTCTTCGATGGCTTGCTCCGCCATAATCGGACCGCCGGCCGCGATCCGCCCGACGACCGGCACGTAGGAGGCTGCCGGGCGCTCGTCACCGATCCCGGTCTCATCGCCCTCAGCGCTCTCGCTGAGACCACCGCGGCGTAACACCCGCGAGGTCTGTGCGTCGTCACGGTTGGCCGTGCCTGCTTCGCCCCTGCGATAACCCCGCTGAGGGGCGATTCCGCTGGACGGCATCACCACTTCAATGGCTCGCGGCCGGTTTGGGTCGCGGCGTAGATAGCCCTTGCGCTCCAACATCTTCAACTGGTGCGCCACCGACGAAGGTGAAGTGAGCCCCACGGCCTCGCCAATCTCCCGCAGGCTTGGCGGATAGCCCCGCTGGTCCACCGCATCGCGGATGACCTCCAGCACGCGCGACTGCCGCGCGCTCAACTCGGGCGAGTTGCCCGAGCCGGGCAACTCGTGGATATCAGCCATCTCTTCCATCCCCTCTGGACGAACTACCGCTGATCAGAGGGTCTGTCGGTGCCCTCTGGTCAACTCAACGGTATGCAGACATCGTACGAGCGTTCGGTTGGTCAGACAAACATATGTTCGACCGGCGTGTCGGATTCCTCGCACGGTTGTGCTATAAAACGTACAGACCTTCTATCGAACGGGTGTTTGACTCGCCGACCGCAACAAGGAGTTGTCATGAATGCAACCGCAGTTTCTGCCGCCGCGTGGCTAGACCCGATGCCGGTCGCCCCGGGAGCCGCACCTCGACACCTGCGGCTCGTTCGCTGTGCTGACGCTTTCCCCATGCATAAGGGAGGCGATCGGCCACCACCGCAGTTGCGATTGACGCGTCGAGGCAGACTGACCATAACGCTCAGCGCGATCTGCACACTGCTGGCCATGACAGCGCTGGCCATCGCACTGGTGTCACCTGCATCGGGTGCCGGTGAAGTGGTCGTGCGACCGGGTCAGACGCTGTCCGAGATTGCGGCAACACACAGGCCGGATCTGCCCTTGGATCGCGCGATCGTACAGATTCAACTGCGCAACAACATGAACACCGCTCATGTGCAGGCAGGTCAAACGATCTCGTTGCCGTAGTAGATATCGCCGCCGACTAGTAGCCCACTGCTTCAAGGACGGCTTTGCGGACGATGGGGAGCTGGTCCGAGGAGATGAAGTAACCACTGATGTGCGGGTCAAACATCAAGCCTGCGATGCCGGCAGTCTTGTAGTCCGAGGCGGTTTCGACGACTTCGTCGGGCGTCAGTGCGATTGCGGGCAGGTGGTCGGTGGCCTTGATCATGTCTTGCGCTACCGCGAAATGCCGAGCGCGGTCACTGTCGGTGAAGGTTAGCAACATCAGTTGGTCATCGATTTCCGCAGCCGCGGGTGACTCTTCGCCTGGATCACCGACTGCTATGAACCACCACTGGTCCAGGTCCATGGTGCGGCGCCACAGCGCTGTCATGCCAGCGTGGTCACTCTCACCGTCAATGGCGGATACGAGTCGATCGATCTCGGTCTCTGGCGGCATCGGGTTGTCATCGACCTGCGGATCACGGCCGCGATCGACCTGTTCAGGGGCATCGGTCATCGAACCATGGCACCACACCTGGGCCGGCAATACCACCGACGGGACGGCGAAGACGGCACTAGAACGCAGTGGGTCCAACGTCTTGGGTGGCCTCATAGTCGGTCAAATCTGTCTCAGTGGACCAGGAGTGGGGCACAGTCGCGGTCATCATCGTGCCGTCCTTGCGCTTACTGCCAATAAGGCTCGCGATGTCGAGCAGACCCTCCCGCCGAGGGCCTTGATCCTCCAGTGCCACACGCACTCCCTCGCGGGTGGCACGCACTGCCGAGCCCCGGACAGCGAGGTCTACCTCGGGACCATCGGTGACGTGGAGGTGGATGTTGTCCTGCCGCACCGTGACCCGAAGTTTCGAACCGCGCCATTGCATTGGCCAGCTGATCTCTTCCCAGGTCGTCGGCATACGAGGGTCGAAGGTGAGCGATCCGCCGTCGTCCCGCATCCCGCCAAAACCCCCGACCAGCGCGCTCCATACTCCACCGGTGGAGGCGACGTGCGTGCCGTCGGTGGTGTTGCCGTGCCGGTTGTCCAGGTCGACGAAAAGGCCGGCGTAGAAGTAGCGCAATGCCAACTCGTAGTACCCCACCTCTGCGGCCACGATCGACTGCATCACGGCGGAAAGGGTGGAGTCACCAGTGGTGATCGGATCGTAGTACTCGAAGTTGGCGAGCTTTTGCTCGTCTGTGAAGCGGTCCCCCTGCAGATACATCGCCAGCACAACGTCGGTCTGCTTCAACACCTGGAATCGATAGATCACCAGGGGGTGGTAGTGCAACAGCAGGGGGCGCTTGTCATCGGGGGTGTGCTCTAGATCCCACACCTCACGTTCGAGAAAGTGCGAATCCTGTTGATGCACACCCATTTGTTCGTCAAACGGCAGCGACATGCCCCTGGCCGCGCGTCGCCACTCGCCGATCTCTCCCGGCTGCATGTTCAACCGAGCCACGGCGACGGCGTAGTCCCGTGGCGCGCTCTGCTCGAGGTCGGTCATGGTTGATGCCGCGACAGCCAGGTTGAACTGCGCCATCACATTGGTGAAGAGGTTGTCGTTGACGACCGTGGTGTATTCGTCCGGCCCGGTCACCCCGTGAATGTGGAAGCTGCCGGTCCCGTTGTGTCGCCAAAAGCCCAAGTCGGTCCAGAGTCGCGCGGTCTCAACCAAGATGTCGAGGCCTTCGCGCACGAGGAAGGCATGGTCATCGGTGGCCCGGACGTACTTGATCAGGGCGTAAACCACATCGGCGTTGATGTGGTATTGAGCCGTGCCCGCCGCAAAGTAAGCGGAGGCTTCCATGCCATTGATCGTGCGCCACGGAAAGAGAGCCCCGTGCTGGGCCATATCGGTGGCGCGCTCGCGGGCTGCCGGCAGCATGTTGTGCCGGAACCGCAAGGCATTCCGGGCGGCCTGCGGGTTGGTGTAGACCAAGAACGGCACGACATAGCATTCGGTGTCCCAGAAGTAGTGGCCGCCGTACCCCGACCCCGTCATACCCTTGGCCGGGATGCCGTGACTGCCTGAGCGGGCCGTTGCCTGGGCCAACTGAAAGATGTTCCACCGCGCCGCCTGCTGGACCGCCGGCTGCCCGACGATCTGGACGTCGGAGTCATCCCAGAATCTGTCGAACCAGGCGCGTTGCTCGGCCTGGAGGGAGGCCGCGCCTTGGACTACCACTCGGTCTAAGGTCCGCCCACACCGATCGGCGAGCTCGCGCACGGGAACGCCGCGGGAGGTGTGGTAGGTGACGTACTTCTGGAGGTGGATCGGGGTGCCCTCACGTGCATCGATGTGCAGGACGTGCTTAGCCCGATCTTCATCCGCACTCAACTCTTCGGTCCACGTGTTCTCAGTCTGCAGGCGGTGCTCAGCGGCCACCGCGATCGTCATACCAGATTCGCGGCATCGATAGCCCAGCAGCAACCGGCCCCTGTTGGTGCTGCTGGCCTGCGGCTGGAGCACTCGCCGATGAAACCCTTCGGCCTTTCGCGGGTCGGCTCCCTCGCCCATGGCGGCAGATCGCACGTGGTATTCATCCGATCCGTCTTGGCGATTGAGCAGTTGCGATGAGATGACGATGGGGGCGTCCCCGTCGAGTAGTTCGATATCCATGGTCATGAGGGCTAGGTGGCGTGCGGTTGCGCTGGCCATCCGGGTCGTAATCACCTTCACTCGCAAGCCGGCGCTGGTGCGCCAGATCAACTCTCGGCGCAGCAGTCCGTCCTTGAATGACAACGTGCGTCCGTAGGTTTCCAGGTCGGCGATGCTCAACAACAGTGGCTCGTCTTCGACGTAGATCTTGATGACCTTGGCATCCGGGGCATTGATCAATGTTTGACCTACCCGGGCCAGCCCGTAGGCCTCCTCGGCGTGATGAATCTGCCAGGTTTCGTGAAAGCCATTGATGAAGGTGCCGTGGGTGTGGGTGTCTCGGCCTTCCTCAGGGTTGCCCCGCATCCCGAGATAGCCGTTAGCAACGGCGAACAGCGTTTCGGTGGTGCCTAGGTCCTCGGCGCGGTAGTCGTTCTCGATCAGGGCCCACTCATCCACCGGGAACCTGGTCCGGTCCAACGGGTCTGCGGCCGCTGGCGGAACGTGCGGGGAGGGGTACTTGTGCGGCATCAGATCAACTCTGCCAGGTCCGAGACGACGACATCAGCGCCTTGCGCCGCGAGATTCTCTGCACCGGCGCCGCGATCAACTCCAACGACGAGGCCGAAGTCACCGGCTGCCCCGGCTTGCACGCCTGAGATGGCGTCTTCAAAGACCACGCAACTTCGCGTAGGCACGCCCAGTGCAGCGGCGGCGTACGCGTACGTATCGGGCCGGGGTTTTCCGGGTATGCCGTGGACCGCCGCGACTCCTCCGTGGATCACCACCGGGAATCGGTCCGCGATCCCGGCCACCGCAAGGACGTCGCCGGCGTTTTTGGAGGAGGACACCACCGCCATCTGCACACCGAGTGTCTCGAGATGATTCATCAGGTGTAGCGAACCGGGGTAGGGGGCGATACCGTCTCGCTCGAGCACCGCAGTGAAGGCCGCGTTCTTGCGGTTGCCCAGGCCGCATACCGATTCTGCTTCGGGCGGATCACTCGGATCGCCAAACGGCAGCTCGATGCCGCGAGAGTCCAAGAATGCCCCCACGCCTTCATAGCGGGGCTTGCCGTCGACGTAGTCGAAATAGTCTTGGTCGGTATACACCGCCTGGTCTGGCTTGGCGGCCAGGAAATCGGTAAACACCTGCGCCCAGGCCCCCATGTGGACCTCCGCCGTGGGCGTCAAGACACCGTCGAGGTCGAACAGGGCAGCTTCGTAGTCATCCCACTTCACGCGGCCAGCCTAGGGGAATCTCGGGTGCCGGATGGAGTCGCGTGGTCAGGGGGTTGTGGACGAAGGCGGGAGGTATGTCGTGTCTGTGGCCTAGCGTGTGCGACATGTCGGATGTGCGTCAGGATGCTCTCGCCGCATTGCGGACGTTGGTCGGTAGCGATGAAGCAGATTTTCGCGAGGGGCAGTTCGAGGCCATTGAGGCGCTGGTGGTCGACCGCTCTCGCGCGCTGGTGGTCCAGCGAACCGGGTGGGGCAAGTCAGCCGTGTACTTCGTGGCGACGTCGCT
>JBBSNC010000063.1:0-12147 GCA_038232855.1 Actinomycetales bacterium | reverse complement strand
TCTCAGGCAGAGGTCATGCTCCCCGCATCGAAGCAGCGAGGTATGCCGTGATGGCCTGGTTGCTCGGCAGCCAGTCCAGGCTCGCCACCCCTGCGCAGCTCACCCATCGCAGTGCATCATGGCACTCCAGCGGCCTCGGGTCACCACGCACAATGTCGGCCCACCACACGTGCATGACCAGCCCTGGCGCCAGCGGCCAGCAATCCTCCTCCGGTCCATGCGCCTTGGCGCCCAATCGCACCGTGACCCCTAGCTCCTCAATAAGTTCGCGGTGCGCCGCCTGCTCAGGGCTCTCCCCCGGTTCAACCTTTCCCCCGGGCAGTTCCCACAGGCCAGCGAGGTGAGCAGGCTCGGTGCGTCGAGCGGCGAGCAACAGGGCGGGTGCCGCGACGTCATCGACCAGTGCCACCGCTGCGACAAGTCGCGAATTTTCCTCCACCGACACTGATCTGGGCACGTCGCTACTCCACCACACCGCTGCACCACACGGAGTTGCCGCGTTGCAGATTGGTCAAGGTTTATGCCTGTCCGGCGCTTTCAGTGTTCACAGGAGGCGCCCAGGTGGGTATGTTGCCACCACCGATGCAATTCGATTCGTCGGCATTGCAGCATGTTTCTCACAAGGAGGCACGATGATCAACCGCAAGGTGGCCGCAATTGCCGGCTCAGCCTGCCTAGCCCTGGTGCTGTCGTCCTGCGCCGAGTCCGATCGCGAAAGCGATGGCGGCTCTGGCGAAGGCAGCGATTCCGGGGATGGTGCAGAGGGCGCGAGTGATGCCCAGTTTATTTTCGGCGCGGCCGGAGCGCCGACGACCTTCGACCCCTTCTACGCCAGCGATGGCGAGACCTTCCGGGTCACCCGGCAGATCTTCCAAAACTTGATTGGCATCGAGGAGGGCGGCGCCGAAACTGTACCCGAGCTCGCGAAGTCATGGGAGGGCAGCGAAGACGGTCTGACCTGGACCTTTGAGCTGCAGGATGGCGTCACATTCCACGACGGCACCGAGTTCAACGCCGAAGCGGTCTGCGCCAACTTCGAGCGGTGGTATGACCAGAACGAAACCGGCCAGAACGACGCAGTCACCGCCTACTGGGCTAGTGACTTCGGCGGCTTCAAGGGAGGCGATGAAAGCCTCTACGAATCGTGTGAGGCCACGGATGAGTTGACTGCGACGGTCAAGGTCACTCGATCGACAGGCAAGTTCCCTATCGTGCTGAGCCAGTCGTCCTACGCCATGCAGAGCCCAACTGCCATGGAGAAATACGACGCGAACGGCGTCAAGACTCAGGGCCAGGGCTTCGTCTATCCCGAATACGCCACCGAGCACCCAACTGGCACGGGACCGTTCACCTTTGAGGGGTACGACAGCCAAAACGGCACCATCACGTTGAACCGGTTCGACGACTTCTGGGGTGAGAAGGCCGGTGTCGAGACCTTGATCTTCAAGGTCATTGCCGACGAGACCTCACGTCGACAGGAGTTGGACGCCGGGACCATCAACGGCTACGACCTGCCGAACCCGGTGGACTGGGCTGGCCTCGAAGAGTCCGGGAACCAAGTGCTGATCCGCGATCCGTTCAACATCCTCTATCTCGGGATCAACCCGGTGGCCGACGAGCAACTGGTGGACGAGGACGTCCGGATGGCGCTCTACATGGCCATCAACCGAGAGCAGTTGGTGAGCAGCCAACTGCCCGACGGCGCGGAGGTGGCCACTCAGTTCGTGCCGCCCGCGATCGACGGATACAACGAGAGTCTGCAGCCGGTCGAGTATGACGCCGACGCCGCCGAGAAGCTTCTCGCGGATGCAGGGAAATCTGACCTGACCTTGGATCTCTGGTACCCCACAGAGGTCTCTAGGCCCTACATGCCAGACCCGCAGAGCATCTATAACGCCGTGAAAGCGGACTGGGAAGCGATCGGCGTGACCGTTAACCCGGTTGCCAAGCCGTGGGCTGGTGGGTATCTGGATGGTGTGCAGCAGGGCAGTGCCCCGGCTTACTTCCTGGGTTGGACGGGTGACTACAACGGAGCCGACAACTTCCTGGGTGCCTTCTTTGCCGGCAACGAGAACGAGTTCGGCACCGGAGAGTACCCCTGGGCGCAGGACCTGCAGGATGGACTGCGCGCGGCCGATGCCGAGTCCGATCCGGCCAAGCGCACCGAGCTGTATCAGGAGCTGAACGCCAACATCATGGAGTGGCTGCCCGGCTTCCCGATTTCGCACTCACCACCCGCACTGGTGGTCGGGCCGAATGTCGAGGGATTGGTCCCGAGTCCGCTGACCGCCGAGGACTTCTCGACGGTGACGATTACGGAGTAGTCCGAGCGCAACGCAGCACATGTGACAGGGAGGGGTCGGCCCAACAGGTCCGGCCCCTCCCCGTCACCCCGAGCAGTCCCAAGCCCTCCCCGAAGGAGTCGCGGTGCTGAGGTTTATCGTTCGTCGGCTGCTACAAACAGTGTTGTCGATATTTGCGCTGAGCCTGTTGCTCTTTGGTTGGCTTCGCTCGTTGCCCGGCGGGCCGGTGAGCGCCCTGCTCGGTGAGCGAGGCACGCCGGAGTCTCGGGCAGCCCTCGAGAAGCAACTAGGGATAGATCAGCCCATTTACGCGCAATATTGGGCGTTTCTCAAGCGGGCGCTGCAGGGCGACTTCGGCATTTCAAACGGCGTGCGGCCGGGCACCCCGGCCATGGACGTCTTCCTCGATCGTCTCCCAGCCACCGTCGAGCTCAGCGTGATTGCCATGTTCATCGCAATCACGCTGGCCATCCCACTCGGCTATATCGCCGCCAAGCGCAGAGGCAGCCTGCTGGACACCGGGTCCATCGTCGGCTCCCTCGTAGGCGTTGCCGTTCCAGTCTTCTTCCTGGCGTTCGTGCTGAAATACTTCTTCGCCGTCCGATGGGGCCTCCTACCCCCCTCGGGGCGACAATCTGTCGGGATGGATGCCACGCGCATCACTGGGTTCTTTGTCTTTGACGGCATCATGACGCGCGAGTGGGATGCAGCCTTAGACGCCTTGAAGCACTTGATCCTCCCCTCCATCGCGCTGGCCTCCATCCCCTTTGCGGTCATCTTCCGGATCACCCGCGCCTCGGTCCTGGAAGTGCTTGATGAGGACTACGTCCGCACGGCACGGGCCAAGGGTCTGAACTCCTCCGTTATCCGCACCCGGCACATCATGCGGAATGCGCTGATCCCCGTGGTGACGATCGTCGGTCTGCAGATCGGCGCTCTGCTCGCCGGGGCGGTGTTGACCGAGACGGTCTTCGCCTTCCAAGGCATCGGTCAGGCCCTGGCAATCGGCTTCACGAAAAAGGATTATGCGGTGCTTCAGGTACTGATCATGATGGCAGCGCTGATCTATATCTTCGTCAATCTCTTGGTCGATATTGCCTACGCGCTCATTGACCCACGCGTTCGGACTCGGTGAGGAAGCGATATGAGCGACAACGCAAAACTCTCCTACGCGGACAAGAAGAAGGACAAGATCGACGCGCTGGCCGAGTCCGGCACGGTCTCCTCCGACGAAGGCGTCAGCCTGTGGAAAAGCGCCTGGCTCCGACTGCGCATCAACCCCGTCTTCATCGTCGGCGCCGTGATCATTGTGCTCTTCGTGATCCTCGCCATCATTGCCCCTTGGGTAGCACCTAAAGATCCCAGCGCACGGTTGCTGATCGGTGAAATCAGCCCACAGTCGAACCCGGTCCCGGCTCCACAAGAAGGATTTCCGCTGGGCGCGGACAATCGTGGTCGGGATCTGTTGTCTCGGCTGATCGTGGGCTCTCGCCAGACGCTCATCGTCGGGGTCATGGCGACCTTGGGTGGATTGATCGGCGGGCTCATCCTCGGAACTTTGGCGGGTGGTCTCGGCGGCAAGGTGGACGCCGGAGTCATGCGCATCGTGGACGTGATGCTCTCGATCCCGTCGCTGCTGATGGCGTTCTCGATCGCAGCGCTCTTTGCCAATCCGTCGCAATGGACGGTGATCATCGCCATTGCCATCATCCAAATCCCCATCTTTGCACGATTGCTGCGTGGGTCTATGTTGGCGCAGCGGCACAGCGACCATGTGTTAGCGGCTAGGGCGCTCGGGGTGAAGCCCGCCCCCATCATTTTTCGGCACATGCTGCCCAACTCGCTCAGCCCCGTCATCGTCCAGTCGACCCTGGTGCTGGCCACCGCGATCATCGACGCCGCTGCCCTGTCCTTCCTAGGGCTCGGCAACCCCGACGACAGCATCCCGGAATGGGGCGCCATGCTGGGCAACTCGCAGACGTATTTCAACACGTTCCCCCATCTGGCGTTCTATCCAGCGATCTGCATCATTATCGTCGCCCTCGGCTTCACCCTCATGGGCGAATCGATGCGTGAAGCCCTCGATCCAAAGTCCCGACGGTAATCGACGGTAAGGAGGCGAGCTAGATGAGCGAAGCAGCAACAGTAATGACATCGGGTCGTGGTGGTCCGCGCTCCACCGACGCCGAGGCACTCCTGGAGGTCGAGGACCTGCGGGTCACCTTCGGCAAAGGCGACAAGGCGTTTACCGCAGTTGACGGGGTGAGCTTCTCCGTCGCGCCGGGTCAGACCGTCGGATTGGTAGGTGAGTCCGGATGCGGCAAATCGGTGACCTCGCTGGCGATCATGCGGTTGTTGCCCGATCGCGGCAACACCGTCTCTGGCAGCGTCAGGTTTGAGGGCACTGAGTTGCTCGATATCTCGGACGCGCAGATGCGGGACAAACGGGGTGCCGACGTGGCGATGATCTTCCAAGACCCGCTCAGCTCGCTGAACCCGGTGGTCTCACTCGGGGTGCAGGTCTCGGAGGTGCTGCAACGCCACAAGGGTATGAAGAAAGACGCCGCGAACTCCCGCTCGGAAGAGCTGCTGGGCAAGGTCGGCATACCCGATCCGACGCGTCGCCTGACCGAGTATCCGCACCAGCTCTCCGGTGGGATGCGTCAGCGCGCCTTGATCGCCATGGCCTTGGCCTGTGAGCCTCGACTGCTGATCGCAGACGAGCCCACCACCGCGCTGGATGTGACAATCCAGGCGCAGATTCTCGCTTTGCTCAAGGAGTTGGTCGAGGAGTCGAACACTGCGCTCATCATGATCACGCACGATCTTGGGGTGGTCGCAGGCCTATGCGATGAGGTAAACGTGCTGTATGGCGGTCGCATCGTTGAGCGCGGTCTGCGGCACGACCTCTTCAAGGTCCCCCGGCACCCCTACACCGGCGGACTCTTGGCCTCGATCCCCCGGTTGAATGAACGTCGGGGCTCTCGGTTGACCCCGGTGCCTGGCTCGGTGGCCGACAATATCCCGTGGGACGGCGGGTGTGCGTTTGCTCCCCGCTGCTCCAGCGAAGTCGACGCCTGCCGCGAGTCTTCTCCAGATCTGGTGGAGGACGATGGGGTGAGCGACGACCGCCTGCTGCGCTGCCACAACCCCCTCAACAGCAAACCCGACTCCGGCGACGCATCGACCAAGATGTCGGAGGACGCATCGTGAGTGAATCCGATCTGCTGGTCGATGTGCGCGGCCTGAAGGTGCATTTCCCGATCAAGGCGGGTGTCATCTTTGACCGAACTATCGGCTACGTCTATGCGGTTGATGGCATTGATATGCAGATCAAACGCGGTGAAACCTACGGCCTCGTCGGTGAATCCGGGTGCGGAAAGTCGACATTCGGCCGCGGCTTGCTGCAACTGGAGGACATCACCGACGGCGAAGTGCATTTTGACGGTGCCGATTTGGCGAGCCTCAAGGGCGAGAAACTGCGCGTGCAACGCCGACATATGCAGATGGTGTTTCAGGATCCGCTGGGATCGCTGGACCCAAGGCAGACCGTGGAGCAGTTGCTTTTGGAGGGGATGAAGGCGCACGGCCTGACCAAGACGCAGGATGCCCACGAGCGCTTGGTGGATCTGTTGAAGGCGGTCGGCCTGCCCCGCAATGCCCTCTCGAAGTATCCGCACGAGTTCTCCGGAGGGCAGCGGCAACGGATCGGGATCGCCCGAGCCCTCGCAGTGGACCCGCAGTTGATCGTAGCCGATGAGCCGGTCAGCGCACTTGATGTCTCAGTCCAAGCGCAGGTCATCAACCTGCTGCAGGACCTGCAGAAAGAGTTCGGGCTGACCTATCTGGTGATTGCGCACGACCTCGCCGTGGTGCGCCACATCAGCGATCGCATCGGCGTGATGTATTTGGGGGCGCTCGTCGAGGAGAGCGACGCCGACGAGTTGTACGACACGCCCTTGCATCCGTACACGCGGGCGCTGATGTCTGCCGTCCCGGTGCCTGACCCTGTCATCGAGGATTCACGCGAGCAGTTGCTGCTTCCCGGCGACCTGCCCAGCCCGTCGAACCCGCCGAGTGGATGCCGCTTCCACACGCGCTGCCCGTGGCGTCAAGAAACGAAGTGCGATGACAGCCGACCGGAGTTGCGGGTCATCGAGGTAGAGGGTGCCAGCAAGAGCCACCGGGTGGCCTGCCATTGGGCCGAGCAGGTCGCCAGCGGGGAGTTGCAGCCACACACTGTCCAGGCCACCGCAACCGACGCCACCGACACGGCGCACGACGACGACAGCGACAGCTTGTTTGGTGCCCAGTCGATCGGCGAGGCCGAATAGGGCACCTCGGCATTGCCCCACCGTCTCTGCCCCCCAGTACATTGGCGGCTATGACTCCCCGCCTGTTAGTCATTCAGCACACAGACACCTGCCCCCCAGGGCTATTGGGCACCTGGCTCGCCGGGCGCGGCGTCGAACTCGACGTGCGTCAAGGCGACCGAGAGGACGACATACCGGCGAGTCTGTCCGAGCACGACGGGCTGCTGATTCTCGGGGGTGCCATGGGTGCGAACGACGAGGCCACCTGTCCCTGGCTGGCCCCGGTCAAAGAACTGATCGCGAACACGCTGGAAACTCAGAAGCCGCAGCTCGGCGTGTGCCTCGGGCATCAACTGATGGCTACCGCGATCGGTGGCTCCAGCGCACCCAATCCCGCTGGCAAGGCCAGGGGTCTGACGATATACCACCCCGTCGCCGAGGCGGCGACCGATCCATTGCTTTCGAGCGCGGAGGACGGGTCGCTGGGGCTGCAATGGAACAACGACGTGGTCAGCGACTTGCCGGATGACTGCACCGTCCTGGCGACTGCCCCCGACGGATCGATCCAAGCTGCTCGGTTCGGGCCGCAGGCGTGGGGTGTGCAGTTCCACCCTGAGGCAACACCCGGGATTTTCCGCAGTTGGGCAGTGCACCGGCCTACCGACGCGACCTGGCCGCTCGAAGCACTGCATGCCGCAGCGGATGAGTTCGCCGATCTCGAGGCCGAGGTCGCTGGTGCATGGGAGCCGTTGGCACACCGATTCGCCGATATCCTCGGAGCTGAGGCAAACGTCGCATCACCGTCCTCTTCAACTTTCGCCCAGACCTGAGTTGCCCCCGAGCGCTCGGGGGTACGGCAGACTGGACTCGCCGCATACGACACGATCGGGGAGGTAGGCCATGGAGACCGTTTCGATCTATCTGGCGGTTACCTTTGGCGCCGCCCTCCTGGCCGTGATGATCAGGCTGCCACCGCTCGTGGGCTTCTTGGCGGCCGGCTTCGCGCTCAATGCGATCGGAGTGCAGGAGTTCCCCGCGCTGCAAACCTTTGCCGACCTCGGGGTCACCCTGTTGTTGTTCGGCATCGGGCTCAAGCTCGACGTGCGCAGCCTGCTTCGTGCCGAGGTCTGGGTCACCGCCACTGCACACATGGTGCTCAACATCGTGATCGCGGCCGGCTTCCTCTGGACGCTGAGCGCGCTCGGCTTCGGACTCGCCGGTAAAGCCGACTGGACGATCATCATCCTGGTGGCCTTCGCTCTGTCGTTCTCCAGCACCGTTTTCGTCGTCAAGGTGCTGTCGGACCGCAGCGAATCCCAATCGCACTACGGCCGCGTCGCGATCGGGGTGTTGATTATCCAAGACATCGCCGCCGTCCTGTTCCTGACCAGCGCCAAGGGTGACCCACCCAGCGTATGGGCGTTCGCCTTGCTGCTGCTCGTCCCTGGGGCCTGGGTCTTGCGACGGATCTGGGACGCTGTGCCGCACGGTGAGATGCAGGCGCTGTTTGGCATCGTGATGGCGCTGGTGCCGGGGTATGCCGTATTCGAGCTGGTCGGCCTCAAGGGAGACCTGGGGGCACTGATCATGGGGGCGTTGCTGGCGAGTCACGCGGCTGCCGGAGAGTTGTCCAAGAGCCTGTTCACGATCAAAGAGCTCTTGCTCGTCGGCTTCTTCATCTCGATCGGGATGGGCACCATGCCTACTCTGTCGACCGTTGCGCTTGCCGGGGCTTTTGTGCTCTTGCTGCCGTTGAAGACTGGCCTGTTCTTCCTATTGTTGTGGTGGCGCCGGCTCGGGCATCGCTCCTCGATCCTGGCCAGCCTCGCGCTTGGGAACTACTCCGAGTTCGCGCTCATTGTGGCCGCGGTAGGGGTGGAGGCCGGATTGCTCTCTGAGGAGTGGCTGGTCGTTCTCTCGGTCGCGGTCGCGGCGAGCTTCGTGATCTCGGCCGTGGTCAATCGTTCCGAGACTGTCCTGGTGCCGATGCTGACGAAGTTGTTACCAGCCCAGGATGCCCACCGGTTGCACCCAGAAGATCGGCCCATCGATCTGAGCCGCGCCACCGCAGTGGTCTTTGGGATGGGACGGATCGGGCGGTCTGCATACGAGCAGTTGGAGCGCGAGTATCAGATGGACGTCGTGGGTGTCGAGATCGACCTGACTCGGGTTGAGCGTCTCACCAAAGAAGGCCTGGATGTGCAGGAGGCAGATGCCACCGACGCTTCGTTCTGGGAACGCACCAGCAGCACGGCCCACGTCGAGCTGGTCGTCTTGGCGATGCCGTTCCACGGCTCCAATCTGGTGGCCCTGAGACGCCTGCGCGAGGCCAAATTCGCCGGCACAGTGGCAGTAATGGCGCAGTATGACGACGAGGTCGAGGAGGTGCGCTCACTCGGCGCAGACACGGTGCTCCAACTGTATAGCGGCGCCGGCAAGCAGTTGGCTGATGAAGCTGTCGAGGTGGAGGCTCCTTAGCAAGCTAGGCGCCTGGCCGATAGGCCGTGACCTCAATCGGCGAGCCTGGTTGATCAGGAAGGGGGAGTCGCTAGACATTGAAGCGGAACGAAAGCCCCCAGTATTGGCTCTTGTGGAGTTTCGTGTGTCGCCGTTTAATAGCGGCTGTGACCTGCACAAACACGGCGTCCACACCGTTGAACGTCGTTGGCCGCGATTGGTCTCGGCATGACTTCTTGCGGACTATTTGCGGACCGCGTTCAGTCTTCATCCAGGTCGAGGATCGCGCTCGCGATTTCCGATGGGAACAATGTTGACCAGATGATCTCGCCTTCGGAGGGCTCCATGTCGGCTAGCGGTGAGGGCTCGGGTTGCCAATCCTCCGGAGCGATTCCGGGCACGCAGTCGAGCAGGAGGGCGAAGAGTTGGGGGTCGGGCACACCTTCTGCGGTGATCGCGAGGTACGCCTCGTGACCATTGTCGGCCCGCACGAGCGCCTTGACTCGATGCCGCCGGAACTCGGCAACGGCGAGTTGACCGGTAGTCAGCGAGATGGAGATCAGCTTGATCACCAGATGCTTCATCTCGCGCCGCCATGCGGTGGCCTGCTCGGCGGTCAGTCGCTGCCAGTCCCAGTCGGTCGGAAGCAGGTGGGTGGAAGAGACGGTCTTTCCGGTCGTGCACTCCCGCCGGATTGACTCGTAGAAGTCGCGTTGCGGACTGTCCGCTTGTCGGCGACCAGCAGCTCCGATCCACCAGGACCCGGTGTCCAATAGGACATCGGCAGACCGTTCGGCATAACGAAGTTCGGTAACGATCGCCCGCTGGTCTCGCACTTTGACCTTGAACCACACGCGGTCGTCTACCGCGCGAATCCGTTGGGCACCGCCGCCATTCCGTTGCTCAGGGACAGCCTGGGCCGCGGCGATTGTCGGGTGGACAATCTCATCGAGTGGTTGACCCAGATCCGGCAGCAGTGCGCCGAGGTCAGTGAGACACCGCTTCGTGGGGCGGACGCCAGCGAATGAACGAGCCATGTCGGCATGCTAGAGAAACCGTGTGACAGTCGAGTTGACCGCCACGCGTAGAGCCTCACGCAGGCAGGCCACCAAGGTCATCCAGCACATCGGCGCTGAAGCCGGTCATGAGAGAGACAGCAGCATTGTCAGAGCCATTGAGCTGGCCGAGCGCAGCCTTGACGCCGGCATTGATTTCATCGCGGTGCCCATCGATGTACTCGCGCACGGCTGCATCTACGACGTCCTTCTTCGAGCGCGACATGAAGTGAGCGGCGTGGGAAACGAGCTCATCGGTGGCAACATCCACCTTGATCGGCGCGGTTGCGGCAGCCATGGCAGGAACTCCTCAAGATCACTCGGGCTATATAGTACCAAAGTACCACAGACACGGAGACGCCCATTTCGAGTCGCACCTGACCTGTCCCGTAAACATCGCTGTCGGCTCGCACTCTCGCCGGAAAGCTGCCGTACAGCACATCGGACCGGGGTCCGGGCCCGCGACCGGGAGTACGCCTTCTCGCCCAGAAAGGGCGTGCCCCCGACATGCTGCTTAGCGCCCACTATGACGCGACCTCAAGTGTCCGGAACTGCTTGTTATGCGAGTGATCTTCCAGGAGATTTGGTCCAGCCAGCAACTCTTCGACAAGCTCCTCACCGGGCTCGACGAAACCGCGTGCCACCGTGGTCTGGGGTGCCTGGGAGCCGCATCACAGCATCGTCCGCCGTTGGCTGGACACGCTCGGTCACGGCTAATCGTGTCAGACGAGGCGGCTTTCGGACACCCAGACTAGTGACACGGGGCCGCGCAGCGGTCGTGCGACCACCTGCAAGGTCGACCGCGAAGCAGCCTCGTGGACCGCGACGGCGGCTACGGCCGGACCGAGCTTGATCAGACCGGTGGCCACGCTCCATACCCCGAGATCCATGTAGGTCAGCCAGTAGCCGGTCAGGTGGCTCAGGGCTAGAGTGCTGGCGGCCAGCGCCAGGATGGCTACCGTCACGCGGAGCGCCAGGTTGCTTTGCCGGGCAGGGGAGTCAGCGCTGGCTCCCGGCCGCGCGGCCAGCGCTTCGGAGGTGAACCAGCCGCCCAGGTCACGAAGTGCCACGCCACGACGCAGCCTCATGAAGACGGCCGTCATCATCAGCATGACAAGTCCACCGACCAGTGCGTCGAGGTGTCCTTGGCGTCCCTGCACGGTGCCCAGGGCGTAGAGGCTGGCGCCGACGATGACGCAGGCGAGCCCGTCGTAGCGCAGATAGGTACGGAAGGTCATCGGTGCTCCTGGGGAGTGCGGGGAGTGGGGGTGAGGTCAGTGGCGCAGGAGAGTGTGGCCGGCCCAGAAGTACCAGGCGATGAAGCCGACGCCGAAGACGGCTCCGGCATCCGCGACCTGGGGGACGAGGGTCCACATCCCGGCCACGCCGACGGCGATGCCCAGGACGGACAGGCCGCGGGACAGGGCGCGGCCGCGGAGCGCGGCCACGCTGAGCAGGATGATCCAGAGCGCACCGACAATCTCGATGGCGCCCCCCAGGGCTTCCTGGACGGTGCTGACCGCCGACCAGGTGGAGGCGGCCTCGCCACGGTCGGTGGCGGCGAGCTCAACCGCTGCGCGCTGCCCCACGAGGGCGATCATGCCGCTGGCCAGGACCAGCCCGGACCAGATCAGCCCGAACGCGGTGGTGACCTGGGCGAGTGCCGGCGTGGCGTGCTTGAGCCGGTCGTGGATGCCTAGGCTGAGGACCACCAGGGCAGCGCCGGCGACGAGGTAGATCAGCAAGTACCACAGGTACATGACCACCTGGTTGTCGAGAAGGAAGGTGAGCGAGGCCGATGGGTCACCTTGGGCGCCGAGGAAGCCGCGGGGGGCGAGGTAGGCCCCCATCACGCCGAAGCCGACGACGTAGGTAGCTGGGGACGCTATGGATCAGTGCCGGCGGCGGGTCCAGCAAGACCTTCACGGCCACCGGGGCCGGGTCGGTGACCCGTTGTTCAAGGCCCGCCGGACCTTACACACTGGCTCGGACTTGCTCACCACCAAGCAGCACAAACGG
>JBBSNC010000062.1:0-12272 GCA_038232855.1 Actinomycetales bacterium | reverse complement strand
GAGTTCACGGCATTGACCAGGGCCAGCATCGCCGCCCTGCATGCCTCCAGCGCACCCGCTGGGTTGAACATCGGGATGAATCAGGGTGACGTCGCCGGAGCGGGTGTCGCGGCCCACCTACACCAACACGTTGTTCCGCGATGGGGCGGAGACATGAACTTCCTGCCGATCATTGCCCAGACGAAGGCCCTGCCGATGCTGCTGGAAGACGTGCGAACTCAACTGGTGGCGGCCTGGCCGCATCCCGCATGCTGAACCGCTACGCCCGCGAGTTCTTCGCCAGACTCTTCACCCCGCTGGCCGCTGCACTGCTTAAACGCGGGATCAGCCCGGATGCGGTGACGATCTTCGGCACCTTGGGCGTCGTCGTCGGCGGCGTGGTGCTCTATCCCTTGGGGTATCTGTTCTGGGGCAGCGTGGTCATCAGCATCTTTGCCTTCACAGACTTGCTCGACGGCAACATGGCTCGGCAGTCCGGTCGATCCAGCCCCTGGGGTGCCTTCCTTGACTCCTCGATGGACCGGGTCGGCGACGCGGCGATCTTCGGGGGGTTGATTCTGTATTTCGCGGGCCGGGGTGACGACCTCTCCAATGCCTACCTGGCCTTGCTGTGCCTGGTCCTGGGCTTTGTGACCAGTTATGTCAAAGCCCGCGCTGAGAGCCTGGGGTTGCGCTGCGAGGGCGGCATCGCCGAGCGTGCCGACCGGCTCACCGTGATCTTGGCCGCGACCGGGTTCGTCGGCCTGTTTCTGCCGGTCTGGGTGCTGACCGCAGTGCTGGTGTTGCTTGCCCTCGCCAGCGCTTTCACGGTTGCCCAACGTGTCGCCATGGTGCATGCGCAAACCAAGGGCCATGCCTGATGGGATCGGTTACTGACCGGGTTTGGCTGCAGGTTTTTCGGTGGGGGTGGCGGGGCGCTCGCCTGCTGCCTGAGCGTGCCGCCTATCGCGCGTTCGACATCGCGGCCCTGCTCGGTTTCGCCCGTGGCGGGCTCGACGTCCAGCGGATGCGCGGCAACTTCGCCCGGGTCCGACCAGACCTTGACGAGTCGGCGATGGATGCGCTGGTGCGTGCGGGTATGCGGTCCTACCTGCGGTATTGGTGTGACGCCTTCAGGCTGCCCGATCGCAGCCCGCAGGACCTGGCCGAACGGGTCCGTTGCGTCGGGGACGGGCCGGTCCGCGCGGACGTCGTCGCAGGTCACGGGCAAGTGCTCTTCCTCGGGCACCTGGGCAACTGGGACACCGCGGGTGCATGGGCGACCTCCCACCTAGCGCCAGTCACGACCGTGGCCGAGCGCCTGCAACCGGAGGAGTTGTATGCCGAGTTCCTCGCCTTCCGCGAACGCCTCGGTATGACGATCCTGCCGTTGACCGGAGAGGGTGCCGTGTTTGGACGCCTGGTCCGCGCGGTGAGCCGGGGGGCCTTCGTGCCATTGTTGGCCGACCGCGACCTGAGCGCGACCGGTGTGCGCGTCGACTTCTGTGGCCACCAGGCGGCGATGGCCGCCGGGCCAGCGGCTCTCGCGGTCGCCACAGGCGCCCCGCTTCGGCCGGTAGCCGTCCACTACGAACCCCGCCCGGACCAACCCGTTGGCCTTTCGGCATACCGGATCGTGATCACCTTCGGCCCCAGGGTGCAGGACCCAGGAGAGGGCAGCCCAGCTGAGCGGATCGCGGCGATGACGCAGGAGTGCGCAGACTTCCTTGCCGAAGCGGTGCGCATGCACACGCAGGACTGGCACATGATGCAACGTGTCTTTGTCGATGCGCAGGCACCCGAACTCGCCCGCACTGGCACATGAGAATCGGACTCGTCAATCCGTACTCACTTGATGTGCCAGGCGGCGTGCAGATGCATGTGATGGAGCTGGCGGCCTACCTGATTTCGGTTGGCCACGAGGTGAGCGTGTTGACCCCCGCAGAGCCGGACACCGAGCTTCCGCCGTATGCCGTGAGTGCAGGCCGGGCTATGCCCGTGCGCTATAACGGGTCGGTCGCGCGGTTGGCGTTTGGCCCGGCTGTCGCCGCGCGGGCCAAGAGTTGGGTGCAGGACGGTTCTTTCGATGTGGTGCACATCCATGAACCCGCCTGCCCCAGCGTGTCGCTCCTGGCACTATGGGCGGCCAGCGGCCCCCTCGTGGCCACTTTCCATTCGTCGCAGATCAAGTCACGCTCGCTGCGGATCGCGGCCCCGATGTTGCAACCGGGGCTAGACAAGATATCCGGGCGGATCGCCGTCTCTGAGCGGGCCCGGGCGACCGTGGCCAGTGAGCTGGGCGGTGAGTGTGCGGTGATCCCGAACGGCGTCGATGTCACCCGCTTCGCGGCGCGGCAGCCTCGCCAACCAGGCGGCTACCCCGATAGCAGCGACCCCACGTTGCTGTTCTTGGGCCGGGTGGCCGAACCCCGCAAGGGCTTGGCCGTGCTTCTGCGGGCCATGCCAACGATCCTCGCGGCCTACCCCCAGGCCAGATTGCTCATCGCTGGGCCTGGTGAGTGCGCCGACCTGCTGCGGCAACTTCCAGCGCAGACCAAGCAGCTCTGCGAGGTGCTCGGGCCGGTCAGCGAAACCCGGAAGGTCGAGTTGCTTGCCACCGCTGACGTCTACGTGGCCCCCAACACTGGTGGGGAGAGCTTCGGGATCATCCTCGTCGAGGCGCTCGCAGCCGGGGCGCCCGTCCTTGCCAGCGACCTTGCGGCCTTCGCTGAGGTGTTGCAGCACGGCGAGTCCGGGGTGCTCTTCGAGTCTGGCAACCCCGTGGCCCTGGCGGATGCGGCGTTGCGGTTGCTTGCCTCGCCTACCCGCCGAGCCGAGCTTTCGCGCTTGGGCCCACTGCGCGCGCAGGGCTTTGACTGGTCGCGAGTCGGTCCGCAGGTGCTCGCGGTCTATGACTCAGTGCGACCGACCGGCAGCGTCGTGGGTCGGCACCGCTCATCGCTGCGGGGGCCGCGAAGGAGACCGCCATCGAACCGCTGACCGTCGTAGGTATGGTGCTTGCAGTCTTGCTGGCGCTGGGCTGGTACCTGTCATACACGGCGGTGCGACTCGACCGCCTGCATACCCGATTGGATGCCACCGCCTCCGCATTGGAGGCCCAACTGATCCGGCGTGCACACTGCGCCATCGAGTTCGCCTTGGCGGCCTCTCCGGACCCGGCCAGCGCCGCAGTGCTGATCGATGTAGCGGAGCACTCGCTGGAGCAGGATGGCCACTGCGGCCCACAACGCTGCGAGGCCGAATCGTCGTTGACGTCGGTCCTGCGGGTAGTGGTGCCCGCCTCCGACCCCAACCTGCACCCCGTTGCGATGCGCGTCCGGCTAGCTCGCCGCTTTCACAACGAGGCCGTTGCGCAAACCCTGGCGGTGCGTGAGCAACGCGTGGTGCGGCTGTTTCATTTGGCGGGTCACACCGATCTGCCGGCGCAGGTCACCTTCGACGATGGCTGGCCCCCACCCACGTGAGTGGGGCCGTAGACTTGGTGGCGGACCCACGGCATATCTGCGTGAGGCCATCTTCCGTACAGCGCGATCCAGCAAACAGCACGATGAAAGGCTTTGAGATGTCGCTCCCCGAGTCCGCCCCCGAGCAGCGCAGCGGGACCACCCGAGTGAAGCGCGGGATGGCCGACATGCTCAAGGGCGGCGTGATCATGGACGTGGTCACCCCCGAGCAAGCCACGATCGCCGAAAATGCTGGCGCGGTCGCTGTGATGGCGCTGGAACGAGTGCCGGCAGACATCCGCGCGCAGGGCGGCGTGGCCCGGATGAGCGACCCCGACATGATCGCCGGGATCATCGATGCCGTCTCGATCCCGGTGATGGCCAAGGCCCGGATCGGTCACTTCGTCGAAGCGCAGATCCTGCAGTCGATGGGCGTGGACTACATCGACGAGTCCGAGGTGCTGACCCCGGCGGACTACGCCAACCACATCGACAAGTGGAAGTTCACGGTGCCGTTCGTGTGCGGTGCGACCAACCTCGGCGAGGCGCTGCGCCGGATCACCGAGGGCGCGGCGATGATCCGCTCCAAGGGCGAGGCCGGCACTGGTGACGTGTCCAACGCAACGATGCATATGCGCAAGATCGGTGGCGAGATCCGCCGGCTGCAGAGCATGTCTGCCGATGAGATCTTTGTTGCCGCGAAGGAACTGCAAGCGCCGTATGACCTAGTCAAAGAGGTCGCCGAGGCCGGAGCCCTGCCGGTGGTCATGTTCACCGCCGGCGGCATCGCCACCCCAGCTGACGCCGCGATGATGATGCAACTGGGTGCCGAGGGCGTCTTCGTGGGCTCGGGGATCTTCAAGTCCGGCAACCCGCAGCCTCGCGCCGAAGCAATCGTGAAGGCGACGACGTTCTTCGAAGACCCCGACACGTTGGCCACCGTCTCCCGAGGGCTCGGTGAGGCCATGGTGGGCATCAACGTTGATGAGATCCCGGAGCCGCACCGCCTGGCCGAACGCGGGTGGTGACGCCGCTCATCGGCGTCTTGGCGTTGCAGGGCGACGTTCGCGAGCACCGAAGGGCGCTGATCGCGGCAGGGGCCGACGTGCTCGAGGTTCGACGTCCGGCTGAGGTTGAGGCTGTCGATGGACTTGTCATCCCAGGCGGTGAATCCACCACCATCGATCGGCTGACCCGCATCTTCGACGTGCGTCACCCTATCCAGGCGCGAATCGCGGCGGGTATGCCGGTCTACGGATCGTGTGCAGGCATGATCCTGCTCGCCGATCAGGTGCTCGATGGCCATCGGGATCAGCAAAGCCTCGGCGGGCTCGACATCACGGTGCGGCGCAACGCGTTCGGCCGCCAGGTCGACTCATTTGAATGTGATCTTGACGTGGTCGGGCTCGCGGATGACGCGGCATCCGAGCCGGCGTCATTCAGGGCGGTCTTTATCCGTGCCCCTTGGGTTGAGCGCGTCGGCGAAGAAGTGGAAGTGCTCGCTACGGTCGACTATGAGGGCACTGAGCACGTGGTGGCGGTGCGTCAGGGCAACCTGCTCGCAACCTCATTCCACCCCGAAGTCACCGGCGATCACCGCATGCATGGCTTATTTGTGGCGATGGTGCGTGCGCACGGCGGTACCATCGACAGCCGATCCGACTACCCCGAGGGGCAGCAAACATGAGTGGACATTCCAAGTGGGCCACCACGAAGCACAAGAAGGCCGCCATCGACGGCAAGCGTGCCAAGATGTTCGCCAAGCTCATCAAGAACATCGAAGTCGCGGCTCGCACAGGCGGCGGCGATATGGCGGGCAACCCCACGCTCTACGACGCCGTCCAGAAGGCCAAAAAGTCCTCGGTGCCGAATGACAACATCGAGCGGGCGTTGAAGCGCGGATCGGGAGCCGAGTCCGGGGGCGCGAGCTATGAGTCGTTGACGTATGAGGGGTACGCGCCTGGGGGAGTGGCATTGTTGATCGAGTGCCTGACTGACAACAAGAACCGCGCTGTGATGGAGGTGCGGACGTCGCTGACACGCAATGGCGGGGCGATGGCCGATTCCGGCTCGGTGGCCTACCTGTTCAACCGCAAGGGCGTCGTGATGGTATCCAAAGAAGGGCACACCGAGGACGAAATTCTGGAGGTTGTGCTGGATGCGGGGGCCGAAGACGTGAAGCCTCTGGACGATGTGTTTGAGATCGTCAGCGAGGCCAGCGACATGGTTGCCGTGCGAACCGCACTGCAGGACGCCGGTCTGGACTATGACTCCGCGGACGTGTCCTTCCTGCCCAGCGTGGAGGTGCCGCTGGACGCCGACGGTGCGCGCAAGATGATCCGCGTCGTGGACGCGCTCGAAGACTGCGATGACGTGCAAAATGTCTATACGAACGCAGACGTCTCGGCTGAGGTCATGACAACCTTGGAGGACGACGACTGACCCGACCGGAGGGATGCCGATGCCCATCACCGTTACCAGCATCATGCTCGACTGTGACGTCCCGAGGCCGGTAGCAGCCTTGGTCCGCTGCCCTTGATATCCCCATCGATGAGGGGCCAGCGAGTACTTTGTACGACTTGGGGCTGATGCCGCTGGCCCAAAGTCAGAGGTATGTCGGTGGCCGCTCGTACACTTGTTCGGATGGTGGGGAATTGGGGAGAGGTCCTGGAGCAGGTGACATCGTCACTGCGAGACCTGGTCGACGATGCTCAGCGGAGCACGGTCGGCGTCGCCACCGAGAGATTGCGCGCAGACATTGCCGGTCTGCAGGAGGTGATCTGCGCAGTGCCGGCGGCCCAGGCGGTCCGACTCGCCCACTTTGTTGCACGTGACGAAGAGCGCAATGCCAATGGGGTCTGGGTCGAGGTCGATCGGGGTGTCGGCAATGTTGCCGAGTTCCGTGCTGACGAAGTCGCCCCCATTCTGGCCTTGCCGCCGTTCACCGCCCAGCGGCGCGTGGATACCGCTGCCCGGCTCGCCTCGGTTCTGTCACTGACTCTGCGGGCCTTGGCAGAGGGGAATGTGGACCCTGCTCGGGCGCAGATCGTGGGGGAGGGGACGCGCTATGCCTGCGCGGCGACCTGTGCCGAAGTGGAGGAACTGCTGCATCCGGTGGCCCACGAGGAAACGCCGGGCAGATTGCGGCGTCGAGTGCGCCGACTGCTGGCGCTGGTTGACCCCGAGGCGGTGAAGGCAGGGGCCGCTCGTGCACGGAATCGCTTGTTCGTCCATGTTCGGGCGTGCGAAGTCCCGGGAGTGTCCGAGTGGTTCGCGCAGTTGTCTACCGAGGATTCGCTGGCCTGTTGGGCGGCCATTGATGAGGCGGGCCACCGCAGCAAGGCCGAGGACCCTTCCCGTGGCATCGATCAATGTCGCGCTGAAGCGCTCGTTGACCTGATCTTGGGCCGGGTCGAGGTGACAACACAGGTGAGCATTGCGATTCCAGTTCATCGGTTCACCCCTGACGGGTCGGTCTATCCGACCCCCGATGACGCGACCGGCTCTGCGCCAACTTTGGGCACCATCGGGGCCACCAATGCAGCCGCTGAACCAAGACGCGCTGGTGCAGCATTCCTACGGTACGCCTCCGGCACTGAGGCGCCTGGGATTGGCATCATCACCGGCGACGTGCTCGACACCCTGGTTGATCGCTTCGGTGTCACGCTCGCGGGGATGCTGGTCGATGTTGAAACGGGTGTCACGCTCGCGACCGCTTCGATCGCATATCGGCCGCCGACACGGATCAGGGAGTTCGTTCGGCTGCGCGACGGCACCTGCCGTTTCCCGGGATGCGGTGTCCGCACCGCTCGATGCGACCTAGACCATGTCACTCCGTGGTCGCCGGCGGAAGAGAGTGGCAGGACCGATCCCAGCAACTTGATATCGCTGTGTCGACACCACCATCGAATGAAGACCCGTGCTCGCTGGAAACCGACGCTCGACCCAGTCTCGGCGGAGGTCACCTGGACCGACCCCTACGGGCAACACTGGCTCACCCGGCCCACCGATCACTTGTCCGCCCACGTCGCGTAGTCGGAAGACGCGAAGAGCCACCTCAGCTCGGCGTGTTGGCGCTCGCGTGCTCGGTGACCCCGAAGTGCTCGTGCACCCGATATAAGAAGGCGGGAGCCCACCAGTTCCACTTCCCCAGCACCGTCATCGTCGCGGGGACAAGCACCATCCGCACCAGCGTGGCGTCGATAAACACCGCAGTGGCGAGGGCGAATCCGGTCTGCTTGATGGCCAGCATGTCTCCGAAGGCGAAGCCTGAGAACACGATGACCATGATGAGCGCGGCGGAGGTGATGATCCTGCCCGATCGCTGCAAGCCCAGGCGAACTGCTTCGTTGTCTGAGTGGCCTGCTTCGTGCAGCTCGATGATCCGGGCGAGCAAGAAGACTTCGTAGTCCATCGACAACCCAAACCCGAAGGCCAACACCAGCAGCGGGATGATCGACTCGACGCCCCCCACGGAGTCGAAGTTGAGGAGTCCTTCAAGGTGGGGGCCTTGGAAAACCCAGGTCGTCAAGCCGAGGCTGGCGCCGAGCGAGATCACGTTGAGCACGAGGGCCTTGGCCGGGATGACCACCGAGGCCGTCAACAAAAACAACAGGATGAATGTTGCGGAGGCTATCCACGCGGCGGCGTACGGCGCTCGATCAATCATGGCGTCGACAAAGTCAGCCAGGCTGGCCGCCTGACCGGTGACCCAGATCTGGAAGTCGGGTCCTTCGGTGCGCAACGCTTCGACGACGTCGCGCGCAGCGTCATCCGAGGAGGCACCTTCGGTGGCGATCCGCAGCACCGAATAGTCGCCTTCGATCTGGACCGGTTCGGTCGTGTCGACCCCCGGAAGCGCAGTGACGACGTCATCGGCCCACGCCTGTGTCTCCTCCTGCGGACCATCGGCCACCACAGTCACGTCGGCGCCGGCCAAGGCTGGGTAGTCCATGTCCAACGTCTCGAAGAAGGTACGCTGCTCGGCGCCTATGGGCAGTAACTCCACCCCCGAGGAGGTAAGACGAATCCCCAGAACCGGTGCCGCCAGTGTCAGCAGGATCGCGACGGCCGCGACCACGGTGACCACCGGTCTGCGTTGCACCCCGCGGGCGAGGGAACTGAACAACCCCTCATCACCAGAAATCTCAGCGCCACGGCATTTCCCCAGCCGGCGGGCGGCCAGCGCACACAAAGCCGGTATCAATGTCAGGGCGACCACCAGGGCGACCAGCACCACCGAGACACCCGCCGCACCTATCGCTCGCATAATGGGCGCCTCGAACAACGTCAGACCTGAGAGGGAGATCCCGACGATCAGGGCCGAGAACAGCACGGTCCGGCCTGCCGTCGAGACCGCCCCCACGACTGCGGCCTCGATGCTTTGGGCACTCAGATCTCGGTGGGCGACGCCCGGGGCAACCGCCACGACCTCTTCGCGGAAGCGGCTGACAATGAGCAATCCGTAGTCGATGCACAAGGCCAAACCCATGACGGTGACGATGTTGACCACGGTCGCGTCAAGGTCCATCAGATAGGAGAATCCCAACAGGATCGCCAGGCCACCGCCGATCGAGGCGATGGCCCCGATGATGGGCATTCCGGCGGCGAGGAATCCACCGAAGACCACCACCATCACCAACAGGGATGCTGGCAAGGCCAGGCCCTCACCCTTGGCTAGGTCAGTGGCGACGAGTTCGTTGATCTGATCGATGAGCTGTGTGACCCCGCCGACCTCAACTTCTTCTGAGATCTCGGCCAGCGCTGGCGCGGCGATGGCCTCGACTTCCTCGACCACCGCGCCCTGGTCCTCGGTCGACAGATCACCGGGCATATTCACCGCGATGATGAAGCCTCCGGAAGCCGGGTCGGCCTCAGCGACCAACGCAAAAGCCTCAGGGCTCTCCGGCCAGCCCGGCGTCGTCATCGGAGCTTGAACCGAGGAAACGTCACGGATCTCACCGAGATCCTGCACCACGCCCTCAGCGCGCTCAGCAGTCTCAGGTGCCAGCACATCGGCACCGCTCACTGACACCAAGACGGTCAGCGCCTCATCACTGGTCTCGGCGAGCAACTCGTAGGCATCCTGTGCCTCACCGGGAGCCTCGGTCGTCCCCGAGGTCAAGCGATCGAAGACCGACTGGCCACCAACCAGCCCCAAACTCGAACCGAAACTGAGCAGGATCAGCAACGACCAGACGGCGACATACCAGCCGGGATGCCTGGCGGTGCTGGTTCCTAGCCGCTCCAAGAGTGGGCTCGGAAGGCGGCGGTGCCTCGCCACGGTCGGTGTCACGGGGTTAGCCTGCCAAACGTGCCCGGCAACCAAGACAGCGACCTCTTCTCAGCAGCCAGCCAGGGTGGCGGCGCAACGAACTTGCCGCTTGCGGCGCGGATGCGCCCCCGGGATCTGGGTGACGTCCGGGGCCAGGGCGACGTGTTGGGCACCGGTAGTCCGTTGCGCCGCCTGGTCGAGGGACGTGATGGGGCGGCCGGCCCGCTCTCCGCAATCCTGTGGGGTCCGCCAGGGACGGGCAAGACGACGCTCGCGCATCTGGTGGCGACCGCGAGTGAGCGGACGTTCGTGGAGTTGTCGGCGGTGAGCGCCGGGGTTAAGGACGTGCGCAACGTCTTGGAGCAGGCCACTCGTGAGCGTTCGCTGTACGGGCGGCAAACTGTCCTTTTCCTCGATGAGATCCACCGCTTCAGCAAGGCTCAGCAGGATGCGTTGTTGCCCGGGGTGGAGAATCGACTGATCGTCTTGGTGGCGGCCACCACGGAGAACCCCTCGTTTAGCATTATCGCACCGCTGCTGTCGCGTTCGATCCTGATCCGCCTGGAATCGCTGCAGCCTGATGACATCACCGCGTTGCTCGACCATGCGCTCAGCGCGCCCCATGGGCTCGATGGCGCCTTCACGATGGAGGACGCCGCTCGTGATCACATCGTGGCTATTGCTGGGGGAGATGCTCGTCGAGCGTTGACGACGTTGGAGGCCAGCGCTGGGGTGGCCCAAGACGGGCTCGCGGTCGGCGCCGCTTCCGAGGACTCCGAGCCGACCCGCATCCTTCTAGCGCACACCGAGCAGGCGGTGGCCCACGCCGCCGTGCGCTATGACCGGACCGGCGACCAGCACTACGACGTAGCCAGCGCCTTCATCAAGTCGATGCGCGGAAGCGACGTAGACGCCGCACTGCACTACCTGGCCAGGCAACTCGAAGCCGGCGAGGACCCCCGGTTCATCGCGCGGCGGATCGTCATCAGCGCTAGTGAAGACGTCGGGATGGCCGATCCGACTGCGCTGCAAACCGCGGTCGCGGCGATGCACGCAGTGGCGCAGATCGGTATGCCGGAGGCTCGGATTGTGTTGGCTCAAGCAACGGTGCACAACGCGTTGGCGCCCAAGTCCAACGCGGCATACACCGGGGTCAATGAAGCCATCGCCGACATCCGCGCCGGTCGCGGGGGACCTGTCCCGGCTCACCTGCGCGGGAGCGGGTATGCCCGCGCTGCGGACCTGGGCCATGGCGCCGGGTACCTCTATACCCACGATGAAACGCAGGGCGTCGGCGCCCAGCAGTTCTTGCCCGAGGACCTGAAGGCGGCTGACTATTACCGGCCCACCGATCGCGGATTCGAAGAGCGGTTGGGGCCGCGATGGGCGTGGCTACGCAGCAGGATCCGAGGCACGTCGAAGCCGCCGCAGTGACAACGCAGGGGTCTGCATCGGCGTGCAGAGATAGAGTGCAGCGCTGAACCTGTTGAGCATGATGGCTGCCGCCGAAGAGGAGTTATGGAAACCGCTGAGATTCGACGTCGTTGGCTCGCGTTCTTTGAGAGCAAGGGCCATGCCGTCGTCCCCAGCGCTTCCTTGATCAGCGCCGACCCCACCTTGTTGTTCACGGTGGCCGGCATGGTGCCCTTCATCCCCTATCTCACCGGCCAACAGACCCCACCATGGCCGCGGGCAACGTCGGTGCAGAAGTGCGTGCGCACGCTCGACATCGAAGAGGTCGGCAAGACCACGCGACATGGCACGTTCTTCCAGATGAACGGCAACTTCTCCTTCGGGGACTACTTCAAAGAAGGCGCGATCAGCCACGCTTGGGAGTTCATCACCTCCGGGCAGAACGCGGGGGGCCTCGGTTTCGACCCGCAAGCGGTCTGGGTGACGGTGTTGGACGGCGATGATGAGGCCATCGAGATCTGGCAGCGTGTCGCCGGACTGCCGCCGGAGCGGATTCAGCGGCGCGGCTTGGCCGACAACTACTGGCATACCGGAGTGCCCGGCCCGGGCGGTCCGTGCAGCGAGATCTACATCGATCGAGGCCCGGAATACGGCCCCGAGGGTGGCCCGATCGTTGACGAGGATCGCTACCTCGAGATCTGGAACCTGGTCTTCATGCAGGAGGAACTCTCGGCGGTGCGGTCCAAGACCGATTTCGACGTCGTGGGTGACCTGCCCAACAAAAACATCGACACCGGCTTGGGGCTGGAGCGCGTCGCCTACTTGTTGCAAGGTGTCGACAATCTCTACGAAATCGATGAGGTCTATCCGGTGATCTCGGCCGTGGAGGACATCAGCGGAAAGCAGTACGGTGCCAACGAGGACGATGACGTCCTGATGCGCGTCGTCGCCGATCACGTCCGCTCCTCGTTGATGCTCATCGGCGATGGAGTCACCCCAAGCAACGAAGGCCGCGGCTACGTGCTGCGCCGACTGTTGCGGCGGGCCGTGCGCTCGATGCGTTTGCTCGGCGTGAGCGTCCCCTCACTGCCCACGCTGTTTCCGGTCAGCCGTGACGTGATGTCCGCCTCCTACCCCGAGTT
>JBBSNC010000061.1:0-12556 GCA_038232855.1 Actinomycetales bacterium | reverse complement strand
CGCTCGAGTCCTGGGACGACTTGCTGGCCCAGGCCGAGGAGGGCGGCCTGGGCACGGACTGGGTGCTGCAGACCGCATACGGGGACTCCGGAAAGACGACCTATTTCGTTTCCAACCAGGATGAGTGGAACAAGGTCGCTTCCGATGTGGTCGGCGAAGAGGTCAAGGTGATGAAGCGGATCAACCACCGTGCCGTCGCTGTGGAAGCGGTCAACACCACGAGCGGCACGGTGGTCGGGCCGTTCATGACTGACCTCACCGGTTACGAAGAGATGACGCCCTATCGCGGCGGCTGGTGTGGCAACGACGTGTACCCAGAGGCGCTGAATGCCGACCAGCGCCGGCGCGCTATCGCTCACGTCAGCAAGTTGGGGGACCGGCTGCGCCAAGAGGGCTATCAGGGCTTCTTCGAGATCGACGTACTGGTTGACACCGATGACGACGAGGTCTATCTCGGCGAGCTCAACCCGCGAGTCTCCGGGATCAGCTCGATGACTAACGTGTCGGCCGGGGCGTACGCCGACATCCCGCTGTATCTATTCCACCTGCTCGATCACCTCGGTGCCGAGTACGACATAGACACGGCTGAGGTCAACGCTCGGTGGGAGGACTTGGCAGCGGTCGACACATGGAGCCAGTTGGTCTTGAAGACTTCGACCAAAGAGGTGGGCGTGGTCACCGCCGCGCCTCGCACGGGCATATACCGGATGTCTGATGATGGGACGCTGGAATATCAGCGCAACACCCTGGACTGGCACTACTTAGTCGATGACAACGAAGCGTTCTTCCTGCGCGTCTCGGGCCCGGGCTCCTACCTCTACAAAGGTGCTGACCTCGGGATTCTGGTGTCTAAAAGCCGGATGCAGACCGACGGCGGCGAGCTCACACAAAAGTGCAGGCACTACATCGACGGCATCCACGCGCTCCACGAAGCACACCCGATCGAGACAGTTGAGGAGCCAGCCCAGCAACCATTCTTCGCGCTGCTGAAGTAGACGATGGTCGGTCAGGCGCTTGAGTGCACCGCCCGGCCGATGGCGCGGAAGCCCTCGATCGTCGCCAGAAGTTTGGTGGCGTCCTGCGGCAACGGCCACGTCGAGAGTTTGACCCCTACGAGTTGCGTACTCTCCTCAACGAAGATCATCTGGCCATGAATGCCCAGGCACATCAGGATCGGCCCATTGTCCCCCGGAATGCACCAGAACTGGTTGCGATACCACCCACCGGGCAGGTAGGGCTCGTTATCCGAGGCCGCGAAGGCGTCGCGCACATCGGCTGGGGGTTTGAACGTGTCCTCGAACCACGACGCCGGGACGACCTCAGATTCGCCCACCCGGCCCCGCTGCAGCAACATGGTGCCAAACCGGGCCACATCTCGCAGGCTCGCCGAGACGCCACCGTCATGGATGGCAGATCCGAGCGGGTCCACGGACACTTCAGCATCGTGCTCGGCCCCGATGGGGCCCCAGATGCGATCGGCGATCAGGTCGGCCATTCGCACGCCCGAGGCTCGCTCACAGATCCAGCCCAGTACGTCTGTCTCAATCGAACGGTATTCGAAGTGCTCGCCATGGGCCCGTTCCTGCTCACAGGTAAGGATGAAGGGATACATCCCTAGTGGGTCCTGCTCGCGTCGCGGCGCCCAACCCATCGAGCGCTCCATCAGGCGCACCTCGGATTCGGGCTCCAGGTAGGTCTCGCGGAATCGGATGCCAGAGCGCATATCGAGCAGATCACGCACCCGAGCGCCCGCATACCCACAGTCCGCAAGTTCGGGGACGTAGCGGCTGGCCACCTCATCTGGCAGCACGATGCCGTCCCGGATCAAGGTGGCCGTCACACAGGAGACGATCGACTTCGACATCGACATCACGAGGTGATTCTGAGCTGGGTCCATGCCTGCCGGGTAGCGCTCGGTGAGCACCCGGCCACCGTGCATCACCAGGAATCCGTCGGTATGCGTGCGCTCCAGCATGTCGCCAACCGTGCCGATGTCATGGCGATCGATTCGGATCTCACCCAGATCGGTGTCGGCGGTGTCCAAAGCACTGGCGGTACCGGCCGGGATGACGTGGCTGGGCATGACCTCCCGCATGTGTTGGAAGGAGCGCTGCAGCGTGGGCCATTCCTGCCAGTTGGCCAACGTGACCAGGGGTTGGCTCTGTGGTAGCAGAGCTGCTGCGGCCTCGACATTGGACCAGCCCGATGGAGTGTCGTCGCTGGTCTCCGGCGCGGTTGTCTGTGCCTCCATCGGGCCGAGTCTAGGGCGTGGAGGTGGCCTGGTCGGGATCGCCTTGGCCGGTCTCTATGCAGCGGAGGGCGGTTGGCCCTAGGCTCCCACCATGGCCGACAATCACACAGCGCAGACCGAGGAAAACTTCACCCGCGTGCTGGGGCAGTGGGATGTGTTGGCCATTGCCTTTGGAGCCATGATCGGCTTCGGCTGGATTGTATTGACCGGCGGATTCCTGGAAGGGGCGGGCACCATGGGGGCCGCCTTGGCCTTCGTGCTCGGCGGCATCGTGATGGGCTTCATCGCCCTGACGTATGCCGAGCTGGTGGCGGCCATGCCGCAGGTCGGGGGAGAACATCAGTACGTTTTGCGGGCGATGGGCTCGAAGTTTGCGTTCGTATGCTCGTGGTTCTTGGTGTTCGGCTACGTCTCGGTGGTGGCCTTCGAAGCGGTGGCCCTGCCCCAGACCATGCTCTTCCTCTTCCCCGACATGCTTGTGGTCAAGTTGTGGACCGTCGCCGGATACGAGGTCTACCTGTCCTGGGTGGCAGTCGGAGTGGTGGCCGCAGCGGTGATGACCTATCTCAACTACCGAGGTGTGCGGGCTGCGGCCGTGTTCCAAACGATCGCCGTGGTCTTCCTGATGGCCGTCGGGGCGGCCCTGATGTTCGGCTCGTTCACCGGGGGAAGCATCTCGGAGATGGACCCGTGGTTCACCGGAGGATACGCCGGAATCATCGGGGTGCTCGTGGCCACGCCGTTCCTGTTCGTCGGCTTCGACGTGATCCCGCAGTCGGCCGAGGAGATCAACCTGCCCTATCGCAAGATCGGCATCATGATCTTGGTGTCCCTAGCAGCCGCGGTCGGTTGGTACGTGATGATCATGCTGACGGTCGGCTCGTCGCTGCCTTCCGCCGACCTCGCCGCCTCAGACCTGGCGGTGGCTGACGGCATGGCGGCCCTGTGGGGCAGTGAAGCGATGGGCAAGATCCTGGTGCTCGGTGGCATCGCCGGCATCTTGACCTCGTGGAACGGCTTCCTGATCGGAGCCAGCCGGCTGGTCTACGCGATGGCCGAGTCTGGCATGCTGCCAGCCTGGTTTGGGGTCCTGCACCCGAAATACAAGACCCCCAAGAACGCTCTGCTGTTCATCGGTGGTCTGTCGATCTTGGCGCCGATCTTCGGCCGGCAGATGCTGGTGTGGTTGGTCGACGCCGGCAGCCTCAGCCTGATCATCGCCTTCATCTTCGTCAGCATCAGCTTCGTGCTACTACGCCGCAACGAGCCGGATATGGAGCGGCCGTTCCGCACCCCCGGCGGCGTCGGCACAGGTGTCGTGGCGGTCATCTTGGCGGCCGCGCTGGGGTTTCAGTTCTTCCCGACGCAGGCTGCTGCGTTGGTCTGGCCGTATGAGTGGATCATCTTCGGCGGATGGGGCCTCGCCGGTGTCTACTTGATCACCCGGATCCCACACGTTGGGCCGGGCAAGGAGTCACACGATGAGATGATCCGCGTTGCCGCCCAGCGCGGCATGCCCCAAGACCAGGGCGAGCCTCAGTAATTTCCCGTTCTTGTCAGCGGAAGGCTGCCTGACCAGTCAGCGCCTGCCCGACCATCAGCGTGTGCATCTCTGGGGTGCCCTCATACGTCAGCACTGATTCCAGGTTGTTCATGTGCCGGATCACCGGATACTCCAGCGAGATGCCGTTTGCCCCCAGGATCGTACGCGCGGAGCGGCATATCTCCAGGGCCTTGGTGACGTTGTTGAGCTTACCGAGGCTGACCTGCTCGGGCCGCAGTGTCCCGGCGTCCTTGCGTCGGCCGAGATGCAATGCGAGCAGCGTTCCGTTCGTCAACTCAATGGACATCTGAGCCAACTTGGCTTGTGTCAACTGAAACCCGCTGATCGGACGGTCGAACTGGACCCGCTGCCCGGCATACTCCAAGGCCGTCTGGAACGAATTGCGCGCAGCGCCCATCGAGCCCCACACGATGCCGTAGCGGGCCTCGTTGAGGCAGGACAAAGGGCCTTTGAGGCCCCGTACCTCGGGGAAGGCGGCATCGTGCGGCAGCCGTACTCCCTCGAGCACGAGCTCGCTGGTGACCGATGCCCGCAGCGACATCTTGCGCTTGATCAGTGGGGCAGAGAACCCCGGGCTGTCGCTCGGCACGACGAAGCCGCGGATGCCGTTGTCGGTCTGTGCCCATACGACCGCGACATCGGCGATGGAGCCGTTGGTGATCCACATCTTGGCGCCGTCCAGGATCCAGTCGGCGTTCGCGCCGTCACCGTCCCGGCGGGCTCGAGTGCGCATGTCGCCCGGGTTCGACCCGTGGTCGGGCTCGGTCAGGCCGAAACAGCCGATGGCCTCACCGGTCGCCATCTCGGGCAGCCACTGCTGCTTCTGCTCCTCGCTGCCGTGCCGCCAGATTGCGAACATCGCGAGTGAGCCTTGCACGCTGACCAGCGAGCGGATTCCGGAGTCGCTGGCCTCCAGCTCCAGGCACGCCAGCCCGTAGTCCACGGCGCTCATTCCGGCGCAGCCGTAGCCCTCGAGGTGCATCCCCAGCAACCCCATCGCCCCCATCTCCTTGGCTAGTTCCCGGATCTGCGGCATCTCGCCAGACTCGAACCAGTCTGCAACAAACGGGTCGACCCGTTCTGCGCACAAGTGACGCACGGCGCTGCGGATTGCCTTTTCCTCATCCGTCAGCACATCGTCGATCCCGGCGAGGTCCATGGGGTCGAGTTTGGTCTTCCGGCTATCGGTGGCAGTCATCGGGTCATCTCTTTCGTCGGTATGCGGTGGCGTGATGCGGCAGGACCGGAGCGACCGGGTCGGCCAACCAGGCTCGGACTTCGTCGTTGTGCTCGCCGAGGTTCGGAGGCACGCTGGGCGCAACGGTCAGATGGTCGTCATACAGCGCCGGATGACGCACTTGCGGGCACGGATCCTTCTGCGAACCGGCATTGCTCCAGGGCTCAAGCCCCAACTGTTCGGCGAGGGCGAACCCGTCGGCGAGGTCGCCGACCCGCCCTGCCGCCACGTTGGCCGCGGTCAGCACGCGCTGCCAAGTATCCGCGGTCTCGGCTCCCAGTAGGGCTTCGAGGGCCTCGACTAGGTCGCCGCGATGATCGACGCGGTCGGCGTTGGTGGCAAACCGGGCGTCAGTGGCCAGATCTGGTCGGCCTAGGGCCACCACGAGGCGGATGAACTGCCGGTCGTTGCCGCAGGCGATCGCCAGCAGGCCGTCGCGGCACCGCAACGTCTCGTAGGGGGTGATGGAGGGGTGCATATTGCCCATTCTGGTCGGTGCCACGCCGGTGTCCAGGGTGCTTTGCCCCTGGTTGACCATGGCCGAGAGCAGGCTGGACAGCAGATTGACCTCGACCCGGCATCCCTTGCCGGAGCGGCTTCTGGAGATCAGCGCAGCCAGCACTCCGGTGGTGGCGTCCTTGCCGGTCAGCACGTCGACGAGGGCGACTCCGGCCTTGGTCGGTGGCCCCTCTGGCCGACCGGTGACACTCATCAGACCGCCGACGGCTTGAACGAGGAAGTCGTAGCCCATCAGGTGCGCACCTCCGTCCCGGCCGAATCCGGTGATCGAGACGTAGACGACGCCTGGGTTGATGGCCCGCACCTGGTCGTATCCCAAACCGAGGTCATCCAGTGCGCCGGGCCGGAAGTTCTCGACGAACACGTCGCAGCGACGAGCCAGCTCGACCGCAGCCGCGTGGTCCTCGACGTCATGCAGGTCCAGCGCGACGCTGCGTTTACCGCGGTTGACGCTCTCGAAGTACGTCGACGTTCTCGGTGTCGAGGTTGACGTTGCCCCGGCCCAGGGCGGTCCCCAACCCCTGGTGTCGTCGCCGGCACCAGGGCGTTCCACCTTGACCACCGTGGCGCCGAGGTCGGCAAGGTTCATCGTGCACAGCGGCCCGGCCAGCACTCGACTGAAGTCGGCGACCAACACGCCGTCCAATGGGGTAGTCATCGGTTGGGCCACTGCCCGTCAATACGGCACGGCAGCCGCCACGGTCCGCGGTGGTGCGAGGACCAGGTAGTCGCGACTCCGGTCGGCCATCCGTCGACCACGACCCGCCCCACCTGGCTGGCCAAGGCTTGCACCAACCGCGCGTTGTAGCGGTCGTCGGGTCCAGCAGTCAGAATGGATGCGGCCAGGCTGGGTTGCAGCACCGTGACGACCTCGACGCCGTTAGTCACCAACTCATCCAGCCGATCGGCATACCGCGTGGCCATGGCGGAGGTCAGCATCTGGCCGGGCGATGACTCGTCGAGACCACGTCCGCCATTCGTTCGCGGTCAGCGGTCGGGGTGAGGATCGCAGGCTTCACCGTGCCCACCTCGGCGAAGACGGGGATAGGCTGCGGGCGGTTTAGGGCTCGCTCGACCGGGGCCATTCCACCGGTTTGGGATCCAGTGAACGCGACGGCGCGCACGGCCGGGGCGTCTATCAAGGCAAGTCCGCTGTCCATCCCGGCCACTACGGCGAACGTCCCGGGAGGTGCCCCAGCCTCAGCCAGTGCCTGCTGCCCCAGCACACCAAGGTGCGCACTGAGGCGTGGGTGCGCAGGGTGAGCTTTCACTAGCACCGGAGCGCCAGCGGTCAACGCAGACCTGGTGTCGTGTCCGAGCACGCCGAAGGCGAACGGAAAGTTGCTGGCCCCAAAGATCGCCAAGGGGCCCAGCGACATCTGGACCCGCTTCAGTTCGGTTCCGTCCGGAAGATGGTCTACCGAGGCCCGCAGCCAACTTCCGTCCACGGCGACGTCAGCGTAGTGCCGGGCCTGCGCGGCGGCTTTGGCCAATTCACCTTTCAGCCGCTCACTGCCGAGTCCGGTCTCATCGTCGGGTAGGTCGACCGCCACGGTGTCGGCATGGGTCAGCGCTGCCGCCACCTTCGCGGCGGGGGTATGCCGCGCCTCGCCTTTGGTGCTGCCCAGCCGAGGGTCGTAGCTCACGTCGGTGCTCATGCTTCTGTGGCCTCAATTTCCATCGTTACTCCAGGCTAGACGTTGACCTCGGCGAGTTCCCCGACCTCGAGCCAGGTTCGTTGTTCGGCATGCCATGTCTGAAGTCGGGGGCAAGGCTGTTTTCGGCTCATTCGACGGCGGGGTGGTTTTCAAGCTCGCCTGTGCGCCTGGCGTTCATGCCAAGCCCTGTCGCTGAGTGGGTCCGTTCTCTTCGACGCGTCGGGCAAAGATCGCCCCATGAAGGACTGGGTCGTCGTGACCGCCGAGCACGAGGCGCGCGCGGACGTGATCGGTTCCCCCTGCTGCGGCGAGTCCCCACCACATCGCGGGCATCTCGTGCTTGCACCCGTTGCGCTGACAGCGAAGACCTGCCACGAACACGCCAAGGCTCACGGCAAAAGGCTGTCATCGGATCGGCTCGCGGGGTAGCGTCTGCGGAAGGCGCCGAGTAACGGTGCGCTCGGTCGAGCGAGAGGATGCGGCGTGGCACGCATGAGTGAAAGCAGTGAGCTCTTGAAGTGCTCTTTCTGCGGGAAGAGCCAGAAGCAGGTCAAGAAGCTCATCGCCGGTCCGGGGGTCTACATCTGTGACGAGTGCATCGACCTGTGCAACGAGATCATCGAGGAGGAGTTGGCCGAGTCCAGCGACCTGGGCCTGGGGCAGTTGCCCAAGCCGCGCGAAATCAACCAGTTCCTCGAGCAGTATGTCGTCGGGCAGGACGCCGCAAAGAGGGCGCTGGCGGTGGCCGTCTACAACCACTACAAGCGCGTTCAGGCCGATGAGGGTCGCAAGGGTGATGACGCGGTCGAGATCTCGAAGTCCAACATCTTGTTAATCGGGCCGACGGGCTGCGGGAAGACCTATCTCGCACAGACCTTGGCGCGGATGCTGAATGTTCCCTTTGCCATCGCGGACGCGACAGCGCTGACCGAGGCGGGGTATGTCGGCGAGGACGTCGAGAACATTCTGCTCAAGCTCATCCAAGCCGCCGACTTCGACGTCAAGCGCGCCGAGAGCGGCATCATCTATATCGATGAGATCGACAAGATTGCTCGCAAGAGCGAGAACCCCTCGATCACCCGCGATGTGTCAGGGGAGGGCGTGCAACAGGCCCTGTTAAAGATCTTGGAAGGCACAACGGCGTCGGTGCCTCCACAAGGGGGACGCAAGCATCCACACCAGGAGTTCATTCAGATCGATACCAGCAACGTGCTCTTCATTTTGGGTGGCGCCTTCGCGGGGCTGGAGAAGATCATCGAGGCTCGCGCAGGCAAGCAGGGCCTGGGCTTCGGGGCCGAATTGCACACCGCCAAGGACTCCAGCGAGCACTACGAAGACGTCCTGCCTGAGGACTTGATGAAGTTCGGCCTGATCCCGGAGTTCGTCGGTCGGCTCCCGGTGATCACGACCGTCTCACCGCTGGACCGCGATGCACTCGTCAACATCCTGACCGAGCCGCGTAATGCCCTGGTCAAGCAATACCAGCGGATGTTCGACATCGACGGCGTGGAGTTGGAGTTCAGCGACGACGCGGTCGAGGCCATCGCCGAGCAGGCACTGCTACGCGGAACCGGCGCCAGGGGCTTGCGCGCCATCCTTGAAGAAGTGCTCCTGCCGGTGATGTTCGACGTGCCCTCCGAGGAGGACATCGCCCGGGTCGTCATCAACCGCGAAGTGGTGCTCGACAACGTGAACCCCACCATCGTGCGGCGCGAAGTGGAAGCGGCGCCCCGCAAACGCAATCAGCGCAAAGAATCGGCCTGACGCTTCGTCATCGCCCGATAGTGCGCCGCGAGCACCAAGGCCAACACGAGGAAGCCGACCAAGGCCGGCACAGGTCCGCCGCCGAAATCGGCCCACAGAGCCACCGCTGAGAGCAGCCAGACAGCCACAGTGACCGCGGCGACCATCAGCACGCGGGTAGCGTAGAGCTGCCACAGCGGCTTCGGCAATGGCGCAGGCGCTGGCACGCTGGCGCACAGCGCCGCTGAGGTGTGCATCATCAACAGGCTCAAAGCCGCCAGCACAGTCCAGCCAGAGAAGGCCGCGGGCGTCAGCGCGATCCAATTCACAATCAAGTAGCCCATCGCGATCAGTGGCAGCGCCGTGTGCGGATTCCAGGCCGCCAGCACGCTCAAGCCGAGCATGGCCGCGATCGCCGGCATGCCAGGATCCGCTGCCGCACCCAGCACCGCCGTGAACAGCACCGCTGAGGCACCGATAAGGGCTCTGACCCCCCCGTGCGTGCGGCTCATGGTCGCCAGGTCGGTGTTCATCTCGCGCATCACGCTCATCGTCGATGCCGCCCCAGTTGCCGCAGCACGACGTCCAGGCTGCCCGGACCAACCCAGGGCACGACCGCCACCCCGCGGCGCATGATCGCCGCAATCTCCTGCGAGCGCTCAAGCATCCTGATCCGCCACGCTAGGTGGCCCAACTCCTCGTCAGTCTCGGGCTGCACACGATCCTCCAGCGTGTCGATCATGATCACGGAGTAGCCGGCCTCCTTCAGCGACGCCGCGGCTGCAGTGGCATCGGGTGAGACCATCGAAGAGACGAAGACCACCAGGGCGCCGGGCCGCAGACCGAGTCGCAGCATCGGGGGAGTGGAGTCCATCGGGGGGCCGGGCACCACTCGGGACAACGTGTCTTGGATCCGCACGCCGTGCCGTTGGCCCGTGCCGGCCGGGACCGTCATAGCAGAGCGGTGCGACAAGACGCGCAGGCTGACTCGATCACCGTGTGGTAGGAAGTGCTCGCAGACCGCCGCTGCCGCACGCACCGATTGGTCCAGGCTGGAGGGCCGGCCATCGACCCCCTCCGAGCGGCCCAGCTCGTAGTGGGCGTCCAGGACCACCGCTAGATGGGTGTCCTGATCGGCATACGTGGTGCTGACGTGCAGTACACCTGAACGCAACGAGCGCGACCAATGGATCCGCTTGAGTCGATCGCCCCATTGGAACGGACGAATGCTGGCGAACTCACTGCCATCACCCGGTCGCATCGAGCGATGCCGGCCGATCAGCCCCCGGGGGGTCGGTGCTGGTGCCGAGGAGTCAAAGATCGTCGGCTCCGGCACGACGGCCAGTGGCAGCGCTGCGACCGGGACCGGGCCATACCTGAAGGCTCCCCACGGACTGGTGCCGCCTAAGACGGCTGGCCCCAACCTTCGGCGCCCCCACCTGGTGGCTCGCAGGCGCACGCTGGCCCACTGTGCCTCCCCAGGAGTCGGCGTCATCATCACCCTCCCGTTTAGGCCCTGTGGTGCCTCGACATACAGGGACGTCGCCACCGAAGCCGCGCTGAAGTCCTGATGGGTGACGGGGATGACCTCAACGCCAACGTGGGCCACTTCGCCCTCGCGGATCATGGTGTGCGAGCGATGCAGCCGCCCGGTCGGTATGTCGCGTGGCCGGGTGAGCACACCCCACGCCGCCACGACAGCCAGTGGCGTGAGGAGCACCACGAGATCGCCTCGGCGCAAGACCAACGCCGCGACCAGTCCCAATCCCGCCAACAGGTAGGCACGAACGTGTGCGTGGGTCATCGCCCACCGTGCCTCGCGCCCTGGCGCGGCGCGCACGGACGTGGCGCTCACGGCGCATCACTCACGGCGCATCACTCGAGGCACATCACTTAGGGCGCTGAGGGCGCTGAGGGCGCGGCGTATTGACCCCGAGCCGACGGCACCGGCGCTTGCTCCAAGGCCGCACTCACCACGCTAGGGCCGCCGTCGCGGGTCATCCACAGCTCGGGCTTGATAGAAATACGGTGATCGAGCACGGCGTGGGCGACTGCCTTGACGTCTTCCGGGGTGACGTAGTCGCGCCCGGCCAATACGGCATACGCGCGGGCGCACAGCATGAGGGCCAGCGAACCGCGCGGTGAGGAACCGACCTGTACCGACGGGTGACGCCGGGTGGTTGCCGCCAGCGCGACGCAATATTGGCCGATGTCGTCTTCAATCGGAACGGTTTCGATGACCTCCTGCATTCGCAGCAGTCCGGCTGCATCCGTGACCGGCTCCAACACCTGATCCTCGCTCCGGCGAGCGACACGGCGCCGCAGCACGTCCGCCTCCTCCGCGGCGGTCGGATACCCGAAGGAGACACGCATCAGGAACCGGTCAAGTTGGGCCTCGGGCAGGGGATAGGTGCCCTCGTATTCGACCGGATTGGCCGTGGCCAACACGTGAAACGGCTGCGGGAGCGCGAAGGTGCGGCCCTCGACCGTGACTTGGTGCTCCTGCATGGCCTCGAGAAGGGCGGACTGAGTCTTTGGCGGGGTGCGGTTGATCTCATCGGCCAAGAGCAGCCCGGTGAAGAGCGGGCCGGCGCGAAAGTCGAACTCGGACGTGCGCTGATCGAAGACGTAGGCACCGGTTAAGTCGGCCGGCAGTAGATCGGGCGTGAATTGAGCCCTGGTGAAGTCCAAACCCAAGGCCTGGGCGAAGGATCTGGCGGCCAGGGTTTTGCCGAGGCCCGGATAGTCCTCTAGCAGCACGTGCCCGCGCCCCACGAGTGCGGCGAGCACCAGGGTCAGGGCCTCGCGCTTGCCGACGACGGCAGTTTCCACTCGGTTCAGCACGCGCTGCGCCTGCTCAGACACAGTCGCGACCTGGGGCAGCGGGAAGGTCGCTGCCTTCGGCGCAGAGTGGCCGATCTCCGCTGGCGTCATAGCTCCTCGATCCCGGTCAGCGCGTGGGCAAGTTGCGTGGCGCTGCGTTTGCCGGTGTCGATCGGAGGATGCGCCAAGTAAGAGCCCAAGGCGGGAGAAAGGGCTTGCGCCGCACGTTCGGGTTCCTGTTCCAGGTCGATGCTGTGCCGTTCGTTGAGACGATCACGTGCTAGCCGGCGTACCAGGGGATAGATCTGATCGGGGCGATCGGTGTGCTGGATGGCGTCACGCAAGTCGCGTCGTAGCCGCACCAACCGGTAGTCCAATGCCTGGGGGACGCTTGCCTCGTCTTGTCTGACGACATACCAACTGGCGGCCTCTGCTGGGCGCGGCAGGTCGGAGCTGGACCACCACAGGATGCCGAGCGTGGCCACGAGGGCTCCGATGGTGAGCGCCGCCGTGCCGGGCTCTGTAGGCAGCGAACCCACGAGCCAGAGGATGGCGCCAGCGGCGGTTCCCAGGAGAGTGGCAGAGATCGCGCGGCCCACCCACAGCCGCTTCATGCGATGACCTCCGCAGCACGACGCAACGAGCTGTGGATGTCAGCAAGAATCGCGACCGCCCGCTGTCCCTGAGCGGGTGTCATGGGGTGTCGTGAGAACCGAGCTTCGCGATAGAGCAGCGCCAGCTCATCCAAGGCGGCGGGGTCG
>JBBSNC010000060.1:0-12559 GCA_038232855.1 Actinomycetales bacterium | reverse complement strand
CGGTGTGCTAGCCGGACTGTTGGCCAGCGCCGTCTTTTAAGCACAACGCATCACCAGGCCGGATGGGTTCGTGAGATCAACCGGCCTCGACCATAGAAACCGCACAATGACGTGGAGGAGAAAAACTCATGGCCGAATATGTCATGTCGATCGACCAAGGAACGACCAGCTCGCGCGCAATCGTCTTCACCCATGACGGCAAGATCCACTCAACCGGACAGATGGAACACGAGCAGATCTTCCCCAAGGCCGGCTGGGTTGAGCACGATGCAGCTGAGATCTGGACGAACGTCCGCGAGGTGGTCGCCCAGGCGCTTTCACGCGGAAACATCACGCACAACGACCTCGCTGCCGTCGGGATCACCAACCAGCGTGAGACCGCGGTGGTGTGGGACAGGAACACCGGTAACCCGGTCTACAACGCCATCGTCTGGCAGGACACCCGCACCGACAAGATCGTTGCGGAACTCGGCGGCGAGGAGGGCAACGAGAAGTACAAATCCGTCTGTGGTCTCCCGCTGGCAACCTACTTCTCCGGCCCGAAGGTCAAGTGGATTCTGGACAACGTTGACGGCGCCCGCGAGAAGGCCGACAACGGTGACCTGATGTTCGGCAACACGGACACCTGGGTGCTGTGGAACATGACCGGAGGGCCCGAGGGTGGCGAGCACGTCACCGACGTCACTAACGCATCCCGGACGATGTTGATGGACCTCAAGACGCTGGACTGGGACGAGAGCATCGCCTCGGACATGGGCATTCCGATGTCCATGCTTCCGACGATCAAGTCTTCCTCCGAGGTCTATGGCAAGGGCCGTCAGGGCGGTCTGCTGCCGGATGTGCCGATCGCCGGCATCCTCGGCGACCAGCAGGCCGCCACGTTCGGGCAGGCCTGTTTCGAGAAGGGTATGTCGAAGAACACGTACGGCACCGGTAACTTCATGTTGCTGAACACCGGCACCGAGATCGTTCCTAGTGAGAACGGCTTGCTGACCACGGTCTGCTACAAGATCGGTGACCAGGATGCGGTATACGCCCTGGAGGGCTCGATCGCCGTCAGCGGATCCTTGATTCAGTGGCTACGCGACAATATCGGTCTGATCGATGAGGCACCGCAGATCGAAGACCTGGCCAAAGAGGTCGACGACAATGGTGGTGCCTACTTCGTGCCTGCCTTCTCTGGTCTGTTTGCGCCGCACTGGCGTGACGATGCCCGCGGCGCCATCGTCGGGCTGACTCGCTACGTCAACAAGGGTCACATCGCTCGTGCCGCCCTGGAGGCCACTGCCTACCAGACTCGCGAAGTCCTGGAGGCGATGAATGCCGACTCCGGCGTCGACCTCACCGAGTTGCGCGTCGACGGTGGCATGATCGCCAACGAACTGCTGATGCAGTTCCAGGCCGACATCCTCGGTGTCGACGTCGTCCGACCGGAGATCGCCGAGACGACCGCCCTAGGCGCCGCCTATGCGGCCGGGATCGCCGTCGGCTTCTGGTCCGGCGAGCAGGACGTCATCGACAACTGGAACGAGGGCCAGCGCTGGACGCCGAGCATGGATGAGGGCGAGCGCGATCGGTTGTTCCGCCAGTGGAACAAGGCCGTCAGCAAGACCCTCGACTGGGTCGACGACGACGTCGAGGCCGCGGAAGAATCTGTTGAGGCCTGATCCCCAGGTCGGTCTGATCGATTGAGCCCGGGTCCACTACGGGGGGCCTGGGCTCAATCGTCTACCGGCGTCGGTCCAACCTCGGCCCCGAAGTGAAGGGTCGGTCGGGCGAGGCTGCTGTTGTTCATCACCCAGGTGGCCTGCTGTCCGGGTGCCTGCTGCTCCAGGTAGAATCTCTGCGCCTCGACGTAGCGGCGATTGCACGGATGATCGGGGTCCTCGTCCCCCGCCTCTCGATCGGCCAGCCGAGCACGGCCTCGAGGCACCGTGACCTCGAAGGGTGCGTCCACGAAGAGCGAGGCGTCCCAGCACGCGGTCAGCTCGGGACGATGCAGGAAGACGCCGTCCACCAGAAGGACAGCATCGCGTGACGGCTCGATCACGTCGGGACGGACCTGCTGATCGGTGACCACGTCGTGTGTCGCGGGGGTGATCTCCCGTCCGGCACGAAACGGCCCAAGCACCCCGACATGGAAGGCGTCGTAGTCGAAGGCTTGTCGATAGTAGGTCTGTGCGGTCCGCCCGTCGGCATACCGAATGTCGCGCGGATGGTGGAAGTCGTCCATGCTGACACTCAGCAGTTCGCGTCCGGCCAGGTGCGGCGCTAGCGCCCGCAACTCATTCGCCAGATAGGACTTGCCCACTCCGTCGACGCCGTCGATGGCCACCACCGCTCGCTCCCCCGGGCGAGTGGCCATGATCAGCCCGAGCAGGTCGACCAGGACGAGTTGGCGAACGGGCACGAACCCGGGATACGACATACCCTCATCAGCCGACAGTGACCGACGGGGCGCCGGCCGTCGTCGAACCATCGGTCTCGGCGTCGATATCCATGTCCTCGGCGATCCGCATGGCCTCCTCGATCAGTGTCTCGACGATCTGCGACTCGGGAACGGTCTTGATGACTTCGCCCTTGACGAAGATCTGACCCTTGCCATTACCGCTGGCCACGCCGAGGTCGGCCTCCCGGGCCTCACCGGGGCCGTTGACTACACACCCCATGACTGCGACGCGTAGCGGCACCTCCATACCTTCCAGACCCGCGGTGACCTGATCGGCGAGCGTGTAGACGTCGACCTGCGCCCGGCCGCACGACGGGCAGGAGACGATCTCCAGTTTGCGGGGACGCAGGTTTAGGCTCTGCAGGATCTGGTTACCGACCTTGACCTCTTCCACCGGGGGGGCCGACAGAGACACCCGGATCGTGTCGCCGATGCCCCGCGACAACAAAGCGCCAAAAGCAACGGCAGACTTGATGGTGCCTTGAAATGCCGGCCCGGCCTCGGTGACCCCTAGGTGCAACGGCCAGTCGCCACGCTGGGACAACAATTCGTATGCCTTGACCATGATGACCGGGTCGTTGTGCTTGACCGAGATCTTGAAGTCGTGAAAGTCGTGCTCTTCAAACAGCGACGCCTCCCAGACCGCGGACGCCACCAGGGCTTCCGGGGTTGCCTTGCCGTACTTCTCCATGATCCGCTTGTCCAACGATCCGGCATTCACGCCGATCCGGATCGACACCCCGGCATCCTTGGCTGCCGCCGAGATCTGCTTGACCTGGTCATCGAACTTGCGGATGTTGCCCGGGTTCACCCGGACGGCGGCGCACCCCGCATCGATCGCGGCATAGACGTACTTCGGCTGGAAGTGGATGTCTGCGATCACCGGGATCTGCGACTTCTTGGCGATGGCCGGCAGTGCCTCGGCGTCGTCCTGCGTGGGGCACGCCACTCGCACGATGTCACATCCCGTCGCCGTGAGCTCGGCGATCTGCTGCAGCGTGGCGTTGATGTCAGTGGTGGGCGTCGTGGTCATCGACTGCACCGAGACCGGCGCATCACCGCCCACCTCGACTTTGCCGACCCTGATCTTGCGGGTCTTGCGTCGTGGAGCAAGAACCGGCGGCGGGGCCGCGGGCATACCGAGCGAAATGGGAGTACCAGCAGTCATACGTCCAGTATCTCGCACCCACCGGACCGCTCAGCCACCCAGTCGAATGGGGTTCACCAGATCGGCATACATCAGGAGCAGCGTCATGGCGATCAAACCGATGGCGACCGAATAGGCCACCGGCAAGGCCTTGGCGATGTCGACCGGGCCAGGATCGGGCAATCCGCGAAGGCGTGCGTAGGTCTTCTTGACACCTTCCCACAACGCTCCGGCAACATGGCCGCCATCCAGCGGCAGCAGCGGGATCATGTTGAAAACGAACAGCGCGATGTTCAATGAAGCAAGCAGCGAGAGCAACAGCACGATCCGGGAGGAGAAGGTCTCGGTCAGGCCGCCGAGGTCGCCTGAGGTCACCTCACCGGCCACCCGCCCGACTCCGACGACGGACATCGGGCCCTCCCGGTCGCGTTCACCCCCACCGAAGGCAGCCTGAAAAACACCGACCAATTTCTGCGGCAGCTTCAGGAAGACACTCGCCGTGTCGACAAGGGCACCCCCGACAAAGGCCGGTGCCTCGCTCACGGGTGCCGGCACGTAGGTGAGCGAACCACTGGCACCGAGGAAGCTGACGTCGCCCATGACCGGCTCGCCATCGGCGTCCACTTCGATGCTGCCATCGGGCTTCAGGAGGGGGCGTTCCCTGCTGACAAGGTCGGCGCGCAGGGTTTGCTCTGTGCCGCCGCGCTCGATCAAGATCTCAGCACTCGATCCGGCGTTCTGCAGCAGATACGACGTCTGAAACCAGTCGTCGCTGCGCTGCCCGTTGACCGCGACAATGACATCACCGGCTTGCAGGCCCGCCTCTGCAGCAGGCGAGGCCGGCTGCCCCGCACAGTCGGTCGCGGCGGGATCGGTAGGCGCACACGCCGAGACGGCCGAGACGGTACTGGTCAGTTGAGGCAGCCCGTACAACGTCATGATGCCGGTCAGCAGCACGGTGGCGATGACCAGGTTCATGAATGGCCCACCCAGCATGATGATCACGCGCTGCCACACGGGCACTTTGTAGAAGACCCGGTTCTCATCTCCCGGCCCGACCTCTTCGAGCGATTCGGCACGGACCTGCTCAGTCATCTGCCCCCAGCGCCCCGTGGTTGAGGTCCGAAGTTTTCCGTCGTCCTGCGGACGGGGCGGAAACATGCCGATCATCCGGATGTAGCCGCCAAGCGGGATGGCTTTGACGCCATACTCCGTTTCGCCTCGCTGCCGAGACCACAACGTAGGGCCGAAACCGACCATGTATTGGGTGACCTTGACCCCGAACTTCTTGGCCGGCACCAAGTGCCCGACTTCGTGCAGACCGATGGAAGCGGCTACGCCGAACACCATCAGGAGCACCCCCACGAGGTAAAGCATCAACGACGTCCGTTCTGGTCCTGGATCAACTGTGTGCCCTTATCATCGCCGACTATCCTCCATCGCCAAGCCCGCAGAGCGTCGTGCCCATCCATCTGCGGCCAGCACCTGATCCACATTCTGTATGTCGTGCTCAACCGTTGAGACGTCCGCAGAGTTCCCGTCCGCATACTCGGCCAGCACTCGCTCGATCGTGGTGACGATGTCCGTGAACCGGATATGACCGGCATGGAAGGCCGCCACGCACACCTCGTTCGCAGCGTTGTACACCGCTGGGTGGCTGCCCCCAGCCTCACCCGCCGCTCTGGCCACCCGCACTGCCGGGAAAGCCTGCTCATCGAGCGGCTCGAAGTCCCACCGTGTGGTCCCGGTCCAGTCGCAGGGGGTGTCAACCGGATCGAGCCGGAGCGGCCAGGACAATCCGAGTGCGATCGGGACCAGCATCCGCGGGGGCCCCATCTGCGCGATCGTCGAACCGTCCCGAAACTCCACCATCGAATGAATCTGCTGCTGCGGATGCACCACCACGTCGATGGCGTCGTATCCGATATCGAACAGATAGTGCGCCTCGATGACCTCCAGGCCTTTGTTGACCAGGGTCGCCGAGTTCGTCGTGATGACGGTGCCCATCGAGAAGTTGGGGTGTCGCAGTGCTTGCTCGGGGGTCACCGCCGCCAACTCCCGCGAAGTTTTGCCACGGAACGGGCCGCCGCTCGCAGTCAGTACCAACCGTCGCACTTCATCGCGACCACCGGCCCGCAAACACTGTGCAATGGCACTGTGCTCAGAATCGACCGGCACGATCTGGCCGCGACGTGCGGACCTGATCACCAGATCTCCGCCAACGATCAGCGACTCCTTGTTGGCCAGGGCCAAGGTACTGCCCGCGGCGAGCGCTGCCAGCGTGGGTCGCAGGCCGATGCTGCCGGTGATGCCGTTCAACACGACGTCCGCACCGGTGCCAGCCACTTGCGTCGCGGCAGTCGGGCCCGCGAGAACCTGCGGGGTGAAGCCGGACAATCCTGCGCGTCGGGCTTCGGCGGCGATCGCCTCGCGCACTCCTGAGAGGAGTTGCTCATCGGCAACGGCGACTGATTCGACCCGCAGATTCACGGCTTGGGAGGCGAGGAGGGCAATGTCGGAGCCGCGTGCGGAGATGCCGACGACGTCGAAGCGGCCCGGGTGTTGCTGGATGACGTCGATCGCCTGAGTACCGATGGACCCCGTGGATCCGAGCAAGACGACGCTTCGCTGGGTTCCCACCGGCCCATTGTGTCGCACAGTTAGGCTCCTGAGATGGAGGACTCCACCGCTGCTGACCCCGATGCACGGCCTAGCCGGGGGGACCCCATCGGCGGGACCGACTCTCGCGAGGTCAGGTATGAGCATCTCAACGGCCCGCGCCGGGGGCGGCGTGGGGCAAGGGAGACGGCAAGCGTCTACGAGGTCGAGACGCTCGACCACCTGCAGGCAGTCCTCGAGTCGGGGATGCCGCTGGCCGGTGCGCGGTTTCAGGGGTTGGATTTGCGTGGGCATGAGGATGCGTTACGGAGTCGGCGCAACCTGCAGGGCCTGATTGTGCTCGGTGGCACACTCTCAGCGTCCTTGGAGCAGCACCTACGACGCCATGGCGCAGTCATCTTTCCTAGCGATCCCAACGTCCCGGTGCGATCCTACCGAGGCACGCTCTACACCCCGGATGAGCTGTATGCTGGCATGGCAGCTGGTGGCTATGCGAGCACGGTGGATGCCCGTGCCTACTCCTGGGCTGAAGACGCCTCGATCCGGCACGACGCCTACGTCAGCGTGCTGCGAGCCATCCACGATGATGCGATGAAAGATGCGCTGAACGCCTGCCTCAGCGATCAACGTGTCGTGGGGGTGATGGGAGGGCATGCACTCTTGCGGGGCACCGCGGGTTTCGCGCAGGCCGCGCAGTTGGGCCACCGGCTGGCGCTGAGCGGATTGAGCGTGGTCACTGGCGGTGGCCCCGGAGCGATGGAGGCCGCAAACCTGGGCGCCTGGGCCACCGACGAGGCCCAGCTCGCCGCCGCCCTGGATGCCGTGGCCACAGTGCCGACATTTGCCGAGAGCATCGACGCGTGGGCACAGGTCGCCCTTGACATTTGCGAGGAATCACAGCACCACGACCCTGCCGAAGTCACAGATGTGGCTCGCACACCGCGCAGCGTCGGCATCCCGACCTGGCACTTCGGCCACGAGCCACCGAATGTGTTCGCCCAGCGGATTGCCAAGTTCTTCTCCAACGCCGTGCGCGAGGACGCGCTGTTGGAATACAGCAGCGCCGGGCTGGTCGTGTTGCCAGGCGCTGCAGGCACGGTGCAAGAGATCTTCCAGATGGTGACGCGGCTCTATTACGAGAGTGTCGAGACACCGCGACCGCTGATTCTGGTCGGTCGCGACTACTGGAGCAACGACGTGCCGGTCTGGCCGTTGTTGCAACGGCTCGGCCGGGGTCGAACGTTGGGCACGCAGATCAGTCTCGTGGAGGGCACAGCGGATGCGCTCAGTGTGCTGGCGGCCACCTGAGCAGAGCTTACGCCAAGCGCTGCTCAGGGACGGGATGCAGCCTGCTCAAGACTGATCTGCCCGGCCGCGCAGCACACCCTCCAGATCGGCCAAGACGCTGCGGTCCTCGATCGTGCTCGGCACCATGGCCTCTTGACCATCAGCGATCTGCCGCATCGTCTTGCGCAGCATCTTTCCGGAGCGAGTTTTCGGCAGCGCCTGGACTATATCGACGCGACGCAGCGAGGCCACGGCTCCCACCTCGTCCCTGACCCGCTTCACCAACTCGGCCTGCAGTGTCGTCACGGCACTCGGGTCGCTCACGTCCACTCCGGCCTTCACCACGACCAGAGCGCGCGGGACTTGGCCCTTCACGTCGTCGCTGACTCCGATGACCGCGCACTCGGCCACATCGGGGTGACCCGAGAGCGCCTCCTCCAACGATCCCGTCGACAACCGATGACCAGCCACGTTGAGCACGTCGTCGGTGCGGCCCATCACGAAGAGGTAACCGTCTTCATCGACGTATCCCCCGTCCCCGGAGAGGTAGTAGCCCTCGAAGGTCGCCAGATAGGACTCGATGTATCGCTCGTCGTCCCCCCACAGTGTCGGCAACGTCCCCGGAGGCAACGGTAGGCGGATACAGATCGCGCCCTCGGTCCCTGCCTCGACCTCGTTGCCGTGCTCGTCCAACACCCGCACGTCATACCCGACTGTGGCCGGTCCCGGCGAGCCAGGTTTGATCGGCATCCCTGACTCCCCGGGTGGAGTGATGGCGATCGGCCAACCAGTCTCGGTTTGCCACCAGTTGTCGATGACGGGCACGCCCAAAGCCTCGGAAGCCCATTGCCAGGTGTCCGGGTCCAAGCGCTCGCCCGCCAGAAAGAAGAACCGGAAGACACTCAGATCGTGGCCAGCCACCAAGGCGGCCTCAGGATCGATCTTCTTAATCGCCCGGATGGCGGTTGGGGCGCTGAAGGCGGCCACGACCTTGTGTTCGGCTATCAACCGCCAGTATGCCGAGGCGTCCGGGGTGCCGATCGGTTTGCCTTCGAAAAGCACGGTCGTTGCGCCATTCAACAGTGGGCCGTAGACGATGTATGAGTGCCCGACCACCCAGCCGATGTCGGAGCCGCAAAACCAGGTTTCGCCCGGCGCAAGACCATAAAGGTGCTCCATCGACCAGCGCAGCGCCACTGCATACCCGCCGGTGTCGCGGACAATCCCCTTGGGACGTCCGGTGGTGCCCGACGTGTAGAGCACATACAGCGGATCGGTGGCCTCCATCTCAACGCAACCCTCGGGCTGGACGACGCCTGGACGCATGACCTTCGCCCAGTCGAAGTCGTTGTCCCCGAGCTCACAGCGGTGCTCTTCGCGCTGCAAGATCACGCTGTGTTTGGGTTGGTGCGCCGACCGCGCCAGCGCTTCGTCCAACATCGGCTTGTAGGGCACCACCCGGCTTGGCTCAACGCCACAGGATGCGGAAACGATCACGACCGGCTCGGCATCCTCGATCCGGGCCGCCAACTCGGCAGGGGCGAACCCGCCGAAGACGACCGAATGCACCGCGCCGATCCGGGCGCAGGCCAACATGGCGATGACAGCCTCAGGCACCATTGGCATGTAGATGACCACGCGGTCACCCTTGGTCACCTCAAGGTCGCGCAGCACCCCAGCAAAGCGGGCTACGAGTTCGAGTAACTGGGCGTACGTGTAGGTCCGCTGCACACCGGTGACCGGGCTGTCGTAGATCAACGCGGCTTGGTCGGCTCTTCCATTCATCACATGGCGGTCCAGCGCGTTGAAGCACATGTTGAGTTTGCCACCGCTGAACCAGCGATATATCGGGGCGTTCTGCTCATCCAGTGCTCGCTGCGGTCGGTTGATCCAGCTGATCTGCCCAGCCGCCTCAGTCCAGAAGCCTTCCGGGTCAACCAGGGCACGCTGCAGGTGAGTGCGGTAGTCGCTCATCGCCCCATGGTGGTCCCTGAGTGGGGTTCTCCGCTAGGCCAACTAGACCGTGGCGGCTAATTGCCCGCAGGCCCCGTCGATATCCGCACCGCGCGTGTCGCGGACCGTCGTGGGGATGCCGTAGGCCAGCAGCCGCTCCACGAACTGCTGCTCGACCCCGGGGCGCGAGGCTGTCCACTTCGACCCAGGCGTGGGATTCAACGGAATGGGGTTGACGTGCACCCAGCCTTTGCCGCGGGAGCGTAGTTTCTCGCCGAGCAGGTCGGCGCGCCAGGCCTGATCGTTGATGTCGCGAATCAACGCGTACTCGATGCTGACCCGTCGGCCAGTCGTTTCGTAGTAGCGGTATGCAGCATCGAGGGCCTCATCGACCTTCCACCGGCTGTTGATCGGCACCAACTCATTGCGGAGTTCATCGTCTGCCGCGTGCAGCGACAGCGCCAAGGTCACGGGCATGCCTTCACCGGCAAGCTTGTCGATGGCCGGTACTAAACCGACCGTCGACATCGTCACCCCGCGAGCCGACATACCAAGTCCTGCTGGAGAGGGCTCGACCAAGCGCCGAATCGCTGCGATAGACGCCTTGTAGTTGGCCAGCGCTTCACCCATCCCCATGAAGACGACGTTGCTGACCCGCAGTATCTTCTCCGTGCCGTCTTCGTCGTGGCGCAGCGCCCGGGCGGCGGCGACGACCTGCTCCACGATCTCGGCCGTCGACAAGTTACGCGTCAATCCTGCCTGACCGGTGGCACAGAACGGGCAGTTCATCCCGCAGCCGGCCTGACTGGAGATACACATGGTCACGCGCCCCGGGTAGCGCATAAGCACCGACTCAACCATCGCGCCGTCATGCAGTCGGTGGACTTGCTTCAAGGTGGCACCGTTGTCGGCGCTCAACGTGCGGATCGGGGTCAGCAGCGCGGGAAAGGCGGCGGACACCAGGTCGTGCCGCGACGACTTCGGCAAGTCGGTCATCTGGTCCGGGTCGACGACGAGGCGTTCGAAGTAGTGGCGAGAGAGTTGGTCGGCCCGGAAGGGCTGATGCCCCAACTCGCCCACCCACTCCCGTCGCCCCGCAGTGTCCAGATCAGCCAGGTGGCGCGGAGCCTTGCCCCGTTTGGGTGCGGTGAAGGTGAGGGCGCCCGGTTGCGGGGGGCTGGCTACAGGTGTCGGCAGGTCGGTGGTCATCAGGCACCATCCTCGCAGGTATGCCGACCTTCCCGGTGCGGCCGGTTCTGCTGATCCTGCCGCTGCCGGGTCCTGAGCGGGCCGCACCGCTCAGCGTTAGACGAGCACCGTCAACAGGGCGAAGGTCACCGGAAGGGTCATCACCAAGGAGTCCAATCGATCCATCAGACCGCCGTGCCCGGGAAGGATCGAGCCCATGTCCTTGATGCCTAAGTCACGCTTGAGCGTGGACTCGGCCAGGTCGCCCATGGTCGCGAAGCAGGCCACCGCCACCCCAAGCACGACGCCGACCCACCATGCACCGTCAAGCAGGAGAACCACTGCCAAGACGCCGGTCACCACGCAACTGAGCACCGAACCGCCGAACCCTTCCCAGGACTTCTTGGGGCTCAGCGCGGGCGCCATCGGATGTTTGCCCAGGGTGGCGCCGAAGGCATACCCACCGATATCACTGACGATCGTGACCAGGACAAACACGAGGATTCGTCTGGGCCCGTCGGGCTCGGCGACAAGGAGCGCCGCCAAACCAGCCATCAGGGGCACATATGCGGTGATGAAGACTCCCCCGGCAACGTCGCGGATCGCATCCTGCGTCCCCTCTGCGGCGCGCCACAGCACTATCGCCACGCAACTGAGCCCGAAGGCCACCGAAAGCCCCTGCGGACCGAACAGGTACGCGACCGGCACGAGCGTGAGCGCAGCGAGCATCGTGGGCACGAGCGGGGCGATGATGCGTCCGGGGAGCAGGGCTTCCGTCAACTCCCAGACGGCGAGCGTGATCCCGATGGTGACGACGATGACGAAGAGCGGTTTCCAGACCACGAGGGAGACCAGCACGATCGCCCCCATCAACACACCTACCCCGATCGCTGCCCGCAAATCGCGGCCCCCGAGTTGGGGCCGCTCCGGCTTGCCCGCAGCGGGGCTGCTGGTGTGCGCAGCGGCCCGATAGGCGCGCCGAGAAGAAGGGTTCTCAGACATCGCGGTTAGACCCCGAGGAGTTCGGCCTCCTTGTGCTTCAGCACCTCATCGATCGCGTCGACGTACTTCTTTGTCAGGGCCTCCAACTCTTTCTCGGTGCGGGTGCCCTCGTCCTCGCCGATGTCACCGTCCTTGACACTGGTCTCAATCGTGTCCTTCGCCTGACGGCGGATATTGCGCACCGAGATCTTGGCGTCTTCTCCCTTGGTGCGGGCGACCTTGATGTAGTCACGCCGACGCTCCTGGGTCAATTGCGGCATGATGATCCGGATCTGATTGCCGTCGTTGCTCGGATTCACGCTGTTATCCGAGTCGCGCAATGCCTTCTCGACGGCTTGCAGCGACGACTTGTCATACGGCTGGATCAAGATGGTGCGCGCGTCGGGCACTTGGAAGGAGGCCAACTGCTGCATCGGGGTCGGTGCCCCGTAGTAGTCGACGCTCACCTTGGCGAACATGCCCGGGTGCGCTCGACCAGTTCTGATCGCCGACATATCTTCTCGGGCCACCTCCAACGCCTTGGCCATCTTGTCCTCGGCCTCTAACATAGCCATCTCAGTGGTATCGGACATCGGATGCGCTCCTCAGGTTGCCGGTGTGCGGGGGGCGGGCCTCAGCCCGCGGTAACCAGTGTGCCGATCTTCTCACCTCGGATAGCCGAAGCAATGCTGCCTGCACCGTCCATCCCGAAAACAAGCATCGGCAGGTCGTTGTCCATACAGAGGCCGAAGGCCGCAGCATCCACCACGCGAAGGTTTTGGGTGAGCGCCTCATCGAAGGTCAGCGTCTCCAACTTGATCGCGGAAGGGTCGGTGCGCGGGTCGGAGGTGTACACCCCGTCGACGCCGTGCTTGCTCATCAAGACGGCGTCGCATTTGATCTCCAGTGCCCGCTGGGCAGAGACCGTCTCGGTG
>JBBSNC010000059.1:0-12905 GCA_038232855.1 Actinomycetales bacterium | reverse complement strand
GTCATCCACGGACAACGCACCGCCAGCCAGTCATGGGCGTTGAGCCCGGACTCAACATTCAAGCCCCGGCTCAGGCCCTCGCCCGCGATCGTCAGCGCTAACGTCTCACCGACGGCTCGCACGCCCATCAGTGCCTCAAGGGAGCGGGTTAGCGCATGCTCATCGACCGAAGTCGGCTCAACTACCGCGGCCCTGGCCCGCCCCAGGGCCTGTCCTGCCTCACCCATGGCCTCCAGCAGCTCACCCCCAGAAGTCCTGCCCGAACCCAAGACCCACATCGGGGCCGCGGTGTCGACTCCCGTGGCGTCGGCCCGTGCACTAGTTTCGAACATGTGTCCACCCTAACGGAGACCCCCGTCACACCCCGTCCGCTTGTGGACAAGCGCCGTACCCTCTCCACCTGTGGACAAGCGAGCCTAAACCGTCTGGCGCAAGGCTTGCCAAATCCTCGTGATGCCCAAGATTGCGAGGACCTCTTCCCGCGAGCGGTCGTCGGCGAGGCGCTCCAGACCCGTGCCCTGTCGGTCATAGGACTCGAGAACCATCTCCTGCACTGATGCCAGAGATCAGGGCCGGAGAGAAAGTCGGCCTCATTGTTGGCCCTCGCCCGCGCTTGGAGGTCTTCGTTCTCCAGCATCTTGCGCAGGCCGGTTTGGATCGCCGAGATCTGGTCACCGTCGGAGAGACCGTCGCCCTCAAAGAGTCAATTGATCTGCGCCAGCACCGCATTCCACGGCACAAGATCGGCCTCTTGTCTCCCCCGAGACCCGGCAGCCAAGGTGGTCTTGAGCCCCTCGGCGGCCGCGCCACTGAGGGTGAGGTCAGCAGCAGCCTGCCGGTGCAGTGCATGGTGAGTCAGGCTCACGTCCTAGAGGTCAATGCCGTCTTCGTGTCGTTGCGAATCTTGAGCACCTCAGCCAGCATCCGCACAAATACTGCTCGTTTCACCATTTCGCGGTCGTCTGCGTCGTCGCCGTAGTCGACGATCGCGGACTAGAAGTCATAGGTGCTGACGAACGTCCGTAGGTCGCTGCGAAACGTATCCAGCCGGTCAACCTCACTCGTCTCTCCCTCAACCAGGGCCTGTCGGTATGCCGTGTTGAACCGGTCCTTGACCGGGCTCAGGGGCCGACAGGTAGCCCTGCCCCGGCTTGGCCGAGGGATCCCCGAAATAGGCAGCCGCGCAGGCCTGCACGTCGATGTCGTCAAACATCCCGACGCCAGCAATCTTGTCCCACTTGGATCGAGGCCGACGAACAGGAACAATCTGCGCCGAGCACGCAGTGCTAGCGACGCTTAGCTCCTCTGGCCCAACTCGGCCCACGGAGTAGCGTTCGTCCATGACCGCTCCAGACATCCACGAAATCGGCAGCCGGCTAGCCCACCAGGGCGTCATCGGCGTGCACATCGGCTGGGTCGACAACAACGGGATCGTGCGCTCGCGCATCGTGCCCATCGGCGAGTTCGAAGCCGCCGCCCGCCGCGGGGTGGGCGTGACCGCAGCGTTTGCTGTCTTCGACTCTCAGGACGGCATCACCTTCGCCTACGAAGGGCTGTCCACCCCCTCCGGCGACGTACGGGTGGTCCCGGTGATCGAGTGCGCTGCCGATGTGGTGCAACTGGCCGGTCAACCGCACCTGGCCTGGGTCAATGCCCGTCAACTCAGCGCCGACGGCGATCCGTCGCCCTATTGCCAGCGTGCCGTGCTGGAGCGTCAAGTGCAGCGAGCCGCAGCAGCAGGTCTACAGATGACGGCCGGCTTCGAGATCGAGATGGTGCTGAGCCGGGAGGGGGATGACTACACGCCGGCTCATCGAGGCCCGGCATACGGGCCGAACGCACTGCGCGACGTCGATGAGTTCGTCGCACGGCTGCTGCGGGATCTGAGCGCCAACGGGATTGAGATCGGTCAGCTGCACGCAGAGTATGGCGAGTCCCAGGTCGAGCTAGCCCTGGCCGCTTCCGATCCGATGACGCTCGCCGACACCCAGGTGCTGACGCGGCAAACGATCCACTCTGCAGCACGTGCCGAGGGCTTGCGCGCAAGCTTTGCGCCCGTAACCACCGTGGCCGGCGCCGGCAACGGCTGGCACCTGCACACCTCGATGAGCCGCGACGGGCACAACATCCTGCCCGGTCCGGGCCCGCACGGACTCTCCGAAGAAGGGCGCAGCTATCTCGGTGGACTGCTGCGCGAACTGCCTGCGTTGGTCGCCGTGACCGCCCCCAGCACCGGATCCCTGCTGCGTCGCCGACCCGGCTATTGGGCCGGCGCCTATGGCGTTTGGGGGGTGGAGAACCGGGAGGCTGCGCTGCGCCTGGTGCCGGACTCGAAGCTGCTGGGCCCGGAACGGACCAACGTCGAACTCAAGGCCAGCGACGCCTCGGCCAATCCGTATCTGGCTCTGGCTATGGTGATCGGTGCCGGGCTCGCGGGGATCGCCGACGGCGCAGACCTGCCCGACCCGGTGCAGGAGGACGTCGGCACCTGGGACCAGGAGCGCCGGGCAGCGGCCGGGATCCAGCCCTTGGCCACCACTCATGAGGAGCAGCGCGCGCATCTGGTCGGTAGTGACCTGGCCCGTGAGGTGCTCGGCGAGCAACCCCTCGGCGCCTTCATCGCCTGCCGAGATGCGGACGCCGCATGGGCGGCCGAACACTGCGTGGAGGAGATTGTGGAGGCGCACCGGTGGCTCTACTGACCATCCCCGGCGCCGAGCACGTGCTGGCCGCTCACGGCCCGGCGCTCCCGCAGCCCGACCAACTCTGCGGCCCGTTCTCTGCCTGCGTCGCGCTGCACGCTGTCCTGCCAGACACCGATGTGCCGAGCCTCGTCACGCTGGCCACCGCTGCGGGCACTGCGATCTGGCCGTATGACGTCGCGCAGTGGCGTCCTGCTGGTGCGCCCCTGGACCGCACCGGGTGGGAGGAGTTGCCGCAGGCGGTGTCGGACGAGGCCAGCGGCACCGACGCGGCGGGTCTGATCGCCGGCCTGGGGGCCACGGTGGGCGAGCGGGTCTGCGTGGTGCCGGTCGCTGGTGCCGAGTCAACGGCATACGCACTACGTACGTTGCTGACGGCGCTAGTGCATGCGCCACATCCGCTGGGGGTCGTGGCCCACCTCCGCACCGGCCCGATCGCGCCAGCGGGTTCCGGCTGGGACGTCGGGCACTTCGTCGTGCTGTGCTCGATTGACCCTGGGCGCGACGAGGTCACGGTGGGCGATACCTACGCCGAACTCACAGATGCCCGGATGCCTCCCGGATGTCGGCGCGTGGCGATCAACTCTCTTGCCGAGGCTCTGGCGACGCCGCCCGGTCGAGGTCTGTTGCTGCTGGTTCGCACCGAAGATCGGGCGGCCACACGGGCCATGGTCACCGACGCCGGGCTGGCGATCGAGACCTGGAGCGCCTGAGCCGAGATCGGGCGTGCAGCACGACCTTTCCGAATGCTCCGCCCGTTGACGGTGCCAAGACTGGCACCGGGTCTCGAACTGTTCCCGGGTTCCGGGCCAGGTCGCCAGTGCATCTCCTGCGTGGCGGCCGGTGAAGAGCAGCGCGGCTGCCGTGTCAGTGCCGCCGTCTAGCGTCGGTCTCGGAGGTGGACGATATGAAGATTCTGGTGGCGACGAACGCGACCAGCGGCGACCGCTGCGGCGACTTCGCCTTTTGTGCGGAGGGAGAGCTGGTCACGATCGGCGATCCGTGCGACAGCGACCTTCGTGACCCGGACGGTGGATGTGGCTGAGGACGGGCTTTCAGCGGGCTGAGTTCACATCGCGCGACCACGACGGCTCGGGTCGTCGAGTTTGCCGCTCAGCGAGCCTGAGGTGAGGGAAGCGATCCGCTCGAGCCTGGCAGCCGGGGGCTGGCTCGAGGGACACGGTTGACTCTGACTCCTCACATCTGGGGCGCCTACCGTGGCTCAATGTTCTGGTGGTGGCGTTGGGTGGTGGCAGCGGTTGTCGCGGCACTTGTGGTCGCCATCCCCACCCTGACCCGCGCCCGCCCCCTCACCGAGCCAGACCTCGGCCCAGCCGAGATCGTCGCGGCGGTCATGGGCTCGGCGAGCACACCGCATACCGGGTTGGTGATTTCCACCGGAAGCGTGCAGGTCCCGGACGCGAACACGTTCACAGCCATCGCCACGCTCTTCGGTGAGCCCAACCGCATCCGTGTCTTCTGGGCTGACGAGGAGCGCTGGCGGCTGGACCGGATCCGCCCCACCGGCGAGACCGACCTGTTTCGTACTCCGACCGGGACCACCCGCTGGGTGTATGAGTCGGGCCGGGTCCGGGTCAGTTTGCCCGCACCGGTGCGACTGCCGGACACCTCGGATGTGCTGCCGGACACGCTGGCGCGGTGGGTGTTGCAGGGCGCACAGCCCGACGAACTGGCCGCGCTGCCAACGCAGCGCATCGCCGGACGCAACGCCATGGGACTCCGTCTCACGCCTGCGACCCCGCAGTCAAGCATCGAGCACGTGGACATCTGGGCCGACGCCGACTCCGGGATCCCGCTGCGCGTGCAGGTGTATGCCGGAGCGTCCCGTCCGACGCTAAGCACCAGCTACGAGCGGCTCGACCTAGAAGCACCGACCTCGAGAGCGCTGGACTTCGACCCACCTGAGGGCGCCGAGGTCACCTTCGAGGAACTGCCGGATCTGGCGAGTGAGTCCAATGCCTTCGCCCCCTATCTGGCACCGGAGACGTTGGCTGGGCTGCCGCTGCGGGAGGACCGACCGGATCTGCCGACCGGAGCCGTAGGCGTCTACGGGCGTGGCCCGACGGTGCTGGTGTTTCTGCCGCTGCGCGGAAAGGCCGCCCAGCCTCTGCGCGAGGAACTGGCCAAGACCGGCGGCTACGAGCCCAGTGCCACCGGCACCGCCGTCGACCTCGGCCCGATCTCGGTGCTGGTCACCCCCTCGCGCTATCGCGGCAGCGGCTTCCTGCTGCTCGGCACGGTGACGCCGCAGACGTTGGAGCAAGCCGGCGCACAACTCGCCGACCTCGAGCCCATCGACCGGAACGACCCATGATCCGCACGCACCAGTTAACCAAGCGCTTCGGCGCCGTCACGGCCGTGGACGGTGTCAATCTCGACGTCCGCGACGGCGACATCTACGGCTTTCTCGGCGCCAATGGGTCCGGCAAGACGACCACCGTTCGCATGCTGCTCGGGCTGGTGCTCGCCACCAGTGGCGAGATCGAGGTGCTCGAGCGTTCGATGCCCCGCTCTGCTCGGGCCGTGCTGCCCCAGGTGGGCGCACTGGTCGAGGGACCGGCGGCGTACCCCCACCTGTCCGGCCGCGGGAACCTCTCGCTGCTGGATGCGGCGGGTGGTGACACGACCCGTCGCGGCCGGAAGGCCCGGGTGAACGAAGCCCTCGAACAGGTCGGGCTCGACCCGGCCGATCGGCGCGGGGTGCGGACCTACTCCCTCGGTATGCAGCAACGGCTCGGGCTGGCGAATGCGTTGCTGCGCCAGCCGCGGCTGCTGGTGCTGGACGAGCCGACGAACGGGCTCGACCCGCAGGGCATCCACGAAATCCGCGACCTGCTGACCAGCCTCAACGCTGGCGGCACCACGGTGTTCTTGTCCAGCCACCTGTTGGCGGAAGTGGAGCAACTCTGCACCCGGGTCGGGGTGCTCGATCGCGGGAGGCTGGTGCTCCAGGACCAGATGGAGGCGCTGCGCGGACCGACTGGTCGCACGATCCTGCATACCCCGGATGCGGCGCGAGCGCGTGACGTGCTGCGGGACCGAGTGGTCGAGGTGAACGGGGCCCAGGTCGTGGTGGCCGAAGCCGACTCGGCCGACGTCACCCGGCGGCTGGTGTCCGCCGGAATTCGCGTTGCCGAGGTGGCGCCCGAACGGCGCTCCCTCGAACAGGTCGTGCTGGCGGTCAGCGGTGACCGCGACAGGGTGGGGTCGCCATGATCCGGGTCGAGTTGATCAAACTCCTACGCCACCCGAGAACCTGGGTAGCGATCGCGATGCTGAATGCGCTGCCCACGTTGGTGGCCATCTTGGTCTCCGTCACCGCCATCGGCCCGGCTCCGGGCACCGGCCCCCCGTTCCTGTCGGCGGTGTTGACCGATGCGACCCTGTTTCCGCTGGCGGCTCTCGGCATCGTGCTGCCGCTGTTCCTGCCCATCGCGGTCGCAGTGGTGGGCGGTGAGGCGATCGCCGGCGAGGCCAACACCGGGACGTTGCGCTACCTCCTGCTGCGACCCGTTGGGCGCGCCCACTTGATCATTGCGAAGCTCGTGAGCGTCGTGGTGTTCGTGCTGCTCACCGTGGTGATCGTGGCCGGTGTTGGGTATGTCGTGGGTCAGCTGTTCCTCGGCCAGGGCACCGCGCCCACCGGGGCGGCGACGCTCTCCGGGACGACGTTGTCCGGCACCACCCTGTCCGGCACCACCCTGTCGGGCACCACCCTGTCCGGGGCTGAGGTGGCCCAACGGACGGCGCTGGCGTTGGCCTACGTCACGCTGTCGATGCTTGGCGTGGCTGCGCTCGCGTTGTTGCTGTCGACGATGACCGACTCGGCGATCGCTGCAGCCCTCGGTGCAGTCGGGTTCCTGATCGCCTCGACCGTGCTGCTGGGATTGGACGCCGCCGAGGCGCTGCAGCCGTGGTTGCCGACGCGCTACTGGCTGGCGTTCGTCGACCTGTTTCGAGATCCGATTCTGTGGGATGACGTGACCCGCGGCGTGCTGCTGCAGCTGGCCTACTTCGTTGTGTTCACCGCGGCGGCATGGGCGAACTTCGCCACCAAGGACGTCACCAGTTAAGCGATCAGTCGCAGTCGAGGTTTTCGAGGGGTGGCAGTGACGGAGTGTTGTTGTCCAAGACCAAGGGCAACGCGCTCAGGACGATCGCCGAGGACGGCAATTGCCCGTGACTCGTCGTAGCCGATGGACAGTAGCGTTGGACCGCGATGTTGAGTGCGCCTTCGAGGTCGGCTGAGATCGACGGGGTCACCGTCTGGTCGTTCTCCGTCCGGAACGTGATCCACTCCGGCCCAGCAGGTGTCTCTTCTCCAGCGTTGAGTCGACGCAGCACATCGCTGCCCGGCCGGAGTTGCTCACACGCCTGTGGGCACCCCCCGGCTTCCGTCGCCAGGCTCGACACGCCGGTGCCGTGGTGCGGCGAACCGATGGTCACGACTCGCCTCGCCACGGTGTCGCCGCCCATGTCGCGGGCCCAGAGCCGGGCCACCACGCCACCAGCGGAGTATCCGACGACGTCCACGGACGGTGCCGATGCGTCCCCGCGGACCCGGTCAATGAACGCGCCGAGGTCTTCGGCCTGCTCGTTTAGATCGCCCGTGTTGTTGCCGACGGGTGGGAAGACCTCGACATCGCGGCCCTGGTCAATCAGCGTGTCTGCCAGCGGCTGGAGCACAGCGATGTTGCCGCCATAGCCGGCCACCAGGATGACCGGCCCGAGCGAGTCTTGCGCCACCGGATCAGGAGCAGACTGCCACCGCAGGAGAGCGAGGGCACCGATGGCCAGCACGAGCGTGGCCACCACCGAGGCGACCAGCCAGACCAGCCGCCGCCGGGCAGGTGCGAGAGCGGACAGCATACGAGCAGTCTGACCCACAACGCGGCACGCCACGAGGGCGGCGCCATCTGGCTAGGCCTGATGACGATGAGCCAAGGCGACAAGCAGCCACGAGACCGACTGCTCGACACGTTACGTACGCTGCGTCGCCCAGATGTCGGCGGCCTGCTGACGTCTGGACCGGTCCCTAGCCAGTGCCCCGGACGAACATGCCAGACTCAACGAGTCCTCGAGCCATGCGAGCCGCTGCGTCGGCGAACTTCGGGCGCGGACCGCCGCCTTTGCGTGGGCGTCTGTTGTGCCCTGCCACAGGTCGTCAGGCCCGGTCGCGGTCGTCGCCCTCAACGATAGGGTCTTGCTGCAGAGCGGACAAGGCTGCGATGTCGGCAAGGTCCTGCGGACGTCCGGCAAGCCGCTTCATCGCCAGCAAGTGCGCAAGGGAAGCGACCGGAACTGACACGCCTTCAATCGTGAGCACGTCCGCCTTGGCCGCGAGTTCGGCATAGGGGATGTGGCTGCTGGCGAGCAGATCGACCTCACGAAGGGGGTTGTCCGGGTCGTGCATCGTGAAGGTGCCCCGGCCAACCCGTGGTCACCAGCAGAATCGCGCTGCCGCCATCGGCCAGGCGCCGCAGCACCTCCAGCAGCAGCGGGTCGGCGTCGTGCAGATCCTCAACGAAGAGCACCGTCGGCAACCCCGGACGAGACAGCCAGGTCAGCATCTCGACCATGCGGTCGGCGATGTCCGCGTGGTCACTGCTGATCGCGCTGTTGCTCTCCAGCCGCTCGCGGCGGTCCGAGTGATCCTGTTGCTTGCCCCAGCCCCACTCCGCCACCCACCGCACCAGCCCAAGGCCGGGCACGGCAGCGCCGCCTTCGAGGTCCGTGGCAGCTGGATCCACGCATCGTCGAGGTAGGGCGCATGTGCTTCCAAGGTGGCGAGGTCTTGGGCGATGGAAATCGAGGAAACCCCGTTGCGCACGCTGCAACTGATCCCCCACCAGGTGAACGCGGGCAGACTGCCGGGGGTATGCACGACCTGCGGGTTGACCCGCTTGCCTCTGGTGCTGACCTCGTCCGTGGACGCCTCATACCCGGACAGCACGCTGGGCGGTCAATAGGGCGGGTCGACCTGTCGTTCCGCGGCTACCGACCGAAGAGTTCGCGGGCGACCCGGGTCTTACCCCACCCCGAGGGCGTTCCAGCGAAACCTATTGCGGCACGGCATTGCAGTTGACCTCATCGAAGCAGGCCAACAGGCCATCCACCAAGGCGTGCCGGGAGCGGCCCACGAACGCAGGCTCGACGGCCACCGGCTCGGCGGAGTGCTCAGTCATGGCTCTGGAGTATAGAAGCGAAGAGGTCGCGTGAACTATCTCCTCGGACAGTCGAGTCGGTCGGGCGCTACGAGCCGGTGGGCCAAATTGCGTAGTGCTTCATCCCCTCAATCGCTGCGAAGAACGGTCGGACTGCGGCGTAGAACTCACCGCCCTGCTGGTATGCCGACTCGAACGCTTCTGCTGGATCCTCCGGCACCGTGAATCGGATGTATTCAACGATCACGGTTGTCTCCTCACTCGGAACTCTCGGCGCTTTCATCAGTGATGCCCGCCGCGGCATCCAACGCTTGCAGCAGGTCATGGGCGGCCAACTCGACGGCCTTGTGACGCCACTGCGCCGCGCGGAAGACGCAAGCGATGAGCGCACTGCGATGGACCCTGCGAAAGTCGCCGTAGCCGAACGCGTGCCGTGCCTTGGTCTCCTCATTGGCGCCTTCAGTCAGACCCAAGTGCCACGTGGCGTAGTCCTCGAAGGGATGTCGCTCCAGATACGCGTTCTCATCCTCGGGACTTGGCTGCACCTCGTTCCACTCGCTGCCCAGCACATACTGCTTGGATTCGATCAGCTCCTGGCACCGCTGCACGGCGGCGTGATTGACGGCATACCTAGCCACGAGCCCAGTGTGTACCTGCTGGCCGCAGGACGGCTACCGAAAGATGGACTCACGCGCTCACTGATCCGGATGGCGCCACTGCAGTCCCGGAAACCTCGCGAAATCCCGATCCCTGGTCACCAACACCGCACCATGCTGCATCGCCAACACCGCATGCGCTGCGTCGGGAACCATGTTGCCCTTCGCCGCAGTGGCTCGGGCCAGGTCCCGCAGACGTGCCCAGAACCCCGGCAACGGCGTGAGCACCACGACACCGGGGTGTTCCACCAGGTGATCGATCGCCTCGACTGCACGTTCGACTGGAACGGGGGGATCGAACACTCGCGGATGAGTCAGTATCCGCAACGTTCCGGTCAGCACTGACTCGCTGACGCCGACCGGCTCGGGACCGTCCACGGCGAGTTCCAACCACTCCCGCGTGCGTTGATGCTCAGGTGAGGCGCTGTGGATCGCGGCCACGAGCACGTTGACGTCGAGCGCGATCACGAGCGATCCATCACATCAGCAAGTGCCGCGTTGTCGTCCAGGTCCACCCCTGGCTGAAGCCCACGGCCAGCAATGACATCGACTGTGAAGGGCGGACGGGCACCCGCCTGCGCATACGCCCGCAGTCTGTCTCGCAGAGCCTCCTCGATCACCGAGGTGATGGTGCGTCGGTCCTGCGTGGCGTGTCGGCGGATCTCGTCATACAAGTCATCCGGCAGCAGAATCGTGGTCCTCATATGTCTGAGCATACCAGTTCTGCATATTTACATACTGCGACGATCGTCGCCGCGGGATCAACTTCGACTAGGCGTGCGTCTGCGGCTCATGCGCCGCGTGGGTCGATGTTTCCAGTTGGAACGTGCAGTGATCGACCTCGAAATGGCCTTCCAGGCACGCTCGCAAACGATCCAACGTCCGACACTCCACCTCCCAGTCGATGCGGTCGGTATCCAACACGATGTGCGCGGAGAGCACCGGCACGCCGCTGGTGATGGTCCAAGCGTGCAGGTCGTGCACCCCGACGACGCCGGACACAGCGAGGAGGTGAGCGCGCACCGCAGCGATGTCTACGCCACGGGGGGTCGCCTCCATCAGCACGTTCGCCACATCGCGCAACAACGAGATCGCACGCGGCAGAATGATCACACCGATAAACAACGATGCCACCGCGTCGGCACGCGCCCACCCCGTCGTGATGACGACGATGGCTGCGGCGATCACCGCGAACGATCCGAGCAGATCCCCTAGCACTTCAAGGTAGGCGCCGCGCATGTTCAGGCTTTCGCCTCTGGCGCGAAACAGGATCACCATCGAGATGCCGTTGGCCACGGCGCCGACGACTGCGACCCACAACATCAACTGTGCCTCGATCTGGGGATCGGCATTCCATCGCAGCACGGCTTCGCGGATCACCAGCACCCCCACCACCGTCAAAATCACGGCGTTTCCCAACGCCGCCAGCACCTCGGCCCGCTGCCAGCCGAAGGTGCGTTCATCGGTCGAGGGGCGCATGGCCAGCGTCGCTGCCAGCAGCGCGATCACCAGCCCGGCGGTGTCCGTCAGCATGTGCCCGGCATCGGCCAGCAACGCCAATGAGCCAGAGAGCCACGCCCCAACCGCCTGAAACACCATCACGCTGGCCGTGATACCGATGACGATCAGCAAGCGCCGACGGTGTCGCCCGGTCGAGGTCACCCCGTGGCCGTGGGCGTGACCCCCGCCCCGAGTCTTCGGCGATGACTGCCCCGGTATGTCGTCATGAGGCTGGTTGCCGTGCGGCTCGTATCCATGCGGGTCGTCGTTATGGTGCCCGTCGCTCGTTTCAGCCATCAACTATCGCGCCGCACCGCGTGCCGAGCCTTGGCAAACAGTTCGGCCCCCACCGCACGCACCGCCTCCTTGACCAGCGGCCCCTCCGAGGGATCGCGCTTGAGCAGCGCTTGGACAAAGCCGGTGGCCTGGTCAATCGTGATGTGCGCGGGCAGCGGCGGAACGTTGGGGTCAGTCCATATGTCGAGCAGCACCGGACGGTCGGTTGCCAGCGCGGCATCCCACGCAGCCCCGACCTGCGTGGGGTCATCGACTCGGATACCGCGGAAGCCGAGCAACTCGGCATACGCGGCGTAGTCCATGTCCGGCAACGTCTGGCTGGCTTCGTACTTGGGATTCCCCGCCTCCCGCATCTCGAACGAGACCTGGGTCAGGTCGTTGTTGTGCAACACCATCACGATGAATCGGGGATCGGCCCACTCTTGCCAGTGCCGTTTGACGGTGAGCAGTTCGTTCATGCCCAGCATCTGGAAGGCACCGTCCCCGATGGTGCAGATCACCGGCCGGTCGGGGTAGGCGAACTTGGCGGCCACGGCATACGGCATCGCGGCCAGCATCGAGGCGAGGAGGCCGGACAGATTGCCCATCATGTTGGCACCGAGTTTGATGTGATGCCCATACCAGTCCGCAGTCGTGCCTGCGTCCGCGGTGACAATGCAGTTCTCCGGCAACCGCGTGTTGAGCTCATGGAACACCAGCCGTGGGTTGATCGGCTCGGCTTTCGCCTTGGCTACCTGCTCGGTGACCTCGTTCCACGACTGCATCGCATCGACGATGTCCTGCTGCCAACTGCGATCCTGCGCCGGAGTGAGGTGCTCCAGCAGCCCCGCCAGCGTCACCTTGACGTCGCCGAGCAGGTTGACCTCCATCGGGTAGCGCAGGCTGAGATTCTCTGGGGCAAGGTCGATCTGCACCGCTCGTGCCTGACCGGTCGGCGGCAAAAACTCGGCGTACGGGAAGTTGCTGCCCACCATCAGCAGCGTGTCGCAGTCCTGCATCATGTCGTAGCTCGGCTTGGAGCCCAGCAATCCGAGCTGCTGCGTGTGATGCGGCACGTCGCCGGGCACCACGTCCTTGCCCAGCAACGCGGTGACGATGCCGGCACCAAGCCGCTGCGCGACCTCGAGCACCTCATCGGTGGCACCCCGGGCACCCTGTCCCACCAGCATCGCGATCTTGCTGCCCGCATTGAGCACCGCTGCCGCGCGCAGGATCTCATCCTGTGGTGGCAGCAGCGAAGTGGAGGGATGACCGACACCGGAACGGGACACCCAGTGCTCGGTGGCAGGCGTTTCCATCGTCAGGTCCTGCACGTCCGCAGGCAGGATGACCACCGTCGGGCACCGCCGCGCCTTGGCCGTGCGGATGGCGCGATCAATGACCACCTGGGCATGCATTGCAGTCGTCACCGTCTGGACATACCCGGCGACATCGGCAAAGGCGCGTTCCAGGTTGATCTCCTGCATTGCGTCGGTGCCCAGGGAGACCCGGCCCTGCTGGCCGACGATGGCGACCACCGGTTGGTTGTCCATCTTCGCGTCATGCAGGCCGTTGAGCAGGTGGAT
>JBBSNC010000058.1:0-13055 GCA_038232855.1 Actinomycetales bacterium | reverse complement strand
TGCTGGCCCTTGCCGGTCGGCCCGCCCTCGGGGATCTCATACGCCTTCGCGCGATAGACCCGACCCAGGTTGGTAAAGAACAGCAACCAGTGGTGCGTCGAGGTGGTGAAGAAGTGACCGACCACGTCATCTGCGCGTAGAGCCGTCCCACGGCGCCCCTTGCCCCCGCGGTGTTGTGGCCGATACTCGGCAACCTTGGTCCGCTTGGCATATCCGCCGCGAGTGATCGTGACCACCACGTCTTCCTCGGGGATGAGGTCTTCCATCGACATGTCGCCATCGAAGGCGTGAATGACGGTGCGCCGATCATCGCCGTATTTGTCCACGATCTCGGCCAGCTCGTCGCTGACAATCGTGCGCTGGCGTTCGGGCCGGTCGAGGATGTCGCGGTAGTCGATGATCATCGACTCCAACCGGTCGTGCTCCTCGATGATCTTCTGCCGCTCCAGCGCCGCCAATCGGCGCAGTTGCATGTCCAGGATCGCCCTGGCCTGGATCTCATCAATGTCCAGCAACTCGATCAGCCCGTTGCGAGCGTCTTCGACAGTGGCGCTGGCTCGAATCAACGCGATGACCTCATCGAGGGCATCGAGGGCCTTGAGCAAACCGCGCAGGATGTGGATCTGCTCCTCGGCGCGACGCAGGCGGTACTTCGTGCGGCGGACGATGACTTCGATCTGGTGGTCGACCCAATGCCGCACGAATGCCGACAGCGGCAACGTGCGGGGCACGCCGTCCACCAGGGCGAGCATGTTGGCGCTGAAGTTCTGCTGGAGTTGCGTGTGCTTGTACAGGTTGTTGAGCACCACTTTGGCGACGGCATCGCGCTTGAGTACCACGACCAAGCGTTGACCGGTCCGCCCAGAGGTTTCGTCGCGCAGATCCGCGATACCACCGAGTTTGCCGTCGTTCACCAACTCGGCAATCTTCTTCGCCAGCGAATCGGGGTTGACCTGATAGGGCAGTTCGGTCACCACGAGACACTGGCGCCCCTGAATTTCTTCGACTTCGACCACGGCGCGCATCGCAATCGACCCGCGACCGGAGCGGTAGGCATCTTCGATCCCGGACTTGCCCATGATCAAGGCACCGGTCGGGAAGTCCGGCCCCGGGATGCGATCGATGAGGGCTTCGAGCAGTTCGTCGCGGCCAGCAGCAGGGTGGGCAAGCAGCCATTGCACCCCTTCAGCCACTTCCCGCAGGTTGTGTGGCGGGATCTGCGTCGCCATCCCGACCGCAATCCCAGCCGAGCCGTTGACCAGCAAGTTCGGGAATCGAGCCGGCAGCACGCTGGGCTCTTGCGTTTTCCCGTCGTAGTTGTCGCCGAAGTCCACCGTGTCTTCGTGGATGTCCCGGACCATCTCCATGGCCAGCGGGGCCATCCGACACTCGGTGTATCGAGGGGCAGCAGCCGGGTCATCCCCTGGCGTGCCAAAGTTCCCTTGACCGGCGACCAGCGGGTATCGCAGCGTCCAGTCCTGCACCAGCCGTACCAAGGCGTCGTAGATCGCGCCGTCACCGTGCGGGTGATAGTGACCCATCACGTCACCGACAACGCGGGAACACTTGTTGAAGCCGCGATCAGGACGGTAGCCGCCGTCATACATGGCGTAGAGCACGCGGCGGTGCACCGGCTTGAGGCCATCGCGCACGTCGGGCAAGGCACGAGAAACGATCACGCTCATCGCATACTCGATGTAGCTGCGTTGCATTTCGGCGTTGAGGTCAACAGCCTCGATGCGATCGGTCGTCGGAGTTTCAGTCACTGATAATCCTTCAGAAGTTTCTAGATATCAAGAAAACGGACGTCTTTGGCATTCCGTTGAATAAACCCGCGTCGAGATTCCACGTCTTCACCCATCAAGACCGCGAAGATTTCGTCCGCGGCCGCGGCATCGTCAAGCGTTACTTGCAGCAAGACTCGGCCATCGGGGTCCATCGTGGTGTCCCACAGCTCCCTGTAGTCCATCTCGCCGAGGCCCTTGTAACGCTGCACACCGGTGTCTTTAGGAAGGCGGCGGCCGGCGGCCAAGCCTTCTTTGATCATGACGTCGCGCTCACGATCACTGAAGACGTATTCATGTTCATGATTTGTCCACTTGATCCGAAACAATGGCGGTTGCGCGAGATAGACATATCCCGCCTCGATCAGCGGGCGCATAAAGCGGAACAAGAACGTCAGCAACAGTGTCCGGATATGCAAACCGTCGACATCGGCGTCCGCCATCAGGACAATCTTGTGATAGCGCGCTTTGGTGATATCGAAGTCTTCGCCAATGCCGGTGCCGAAGCCAGAGATAAGCGCCTTGACCTCCTGGTTGCCCAGAATGCGGTCAAGACGGGCCTTTTCGACATTGAGGATCTTCCCGCGGATCGGCAGGATCGCCTGGTTGTGCGGGTTGCGACCACTGACAGCCGAACCGCCGGCCGAGTCGCCTTCCACAATGAATACCTCGGAGATGGTCGGATCTTTGGATTGGCAGTCGCGCAACTTGCCTGGCAGGCCGCCGCTCTCGAGCAGCCCCTTGCGTCGGGTGGCCTCACGCGCCTTGCGGGCCGCCATCCGCGCTGCGGAGGCTTGCACCGCCTTGCCCACGATCTCCCGGCCCTCTCGTGGGTGGGCCTCCAGCCAGTGCCCGAACTCCTCGCCCATGATCCGCTGCACGAAGCCCTTGACCTCGGAGTTGCCGAGTTTCGTCTTCGTCTGACCCTCGAACTGGGGCTCACCGATCTTGACGTGGATGACCGCGGTCAAGCCTTCCCGGATGTCATCACCGGTCAGGTTGGCGTCCTTCTCTTTCAGAAGCCGAGTGGCCCTGGCGAAGTCGTTGACGAGGCGGGTCAAGGCTGTGCGGAAGCCCTCTTCGTGCGTGCCACCCTCGTGCGTATTGATCGTGTTGGCATAGGTGTGCACGGATTCGGTGTACGAACCCGTCCATTGCATGGCCACTTCCAACGACAGCATCCGCTCGGTGTCTTCACTCTCGAACGCGATGACATCTTCGTGCACCGGCTCGCTGCGTTTGGACTTGTTCAAGTGGGTGACGTAGTCGAGCAGGCCGTTCTCGTAGCGGAACGTCGCGCTGCGCACTTGAGCAGACCCTGGAGCCTCCTCGACTGAGCTGAGTTCCTCGTCGAGGCCGTCCATCGGGTCGTCGTCCAGAGCATCCGGATCGGCGACGACCGGCTCGCGCTCATCGAGCAACGCAAGCGTCAGGCCTTTATTCAAGAAGGCCATCTGCTGGAAGCGTGCACGCAGCGTCTCGAAGTCGAAGTCGACCGCATCAAAGATGTCGACCGAGGGCCAGAAGGTCACCATGGTGCCGGTTTCTGCTTCCGGGATCTCCTCATCCCGCGAAAGCGGTTCCTGCGGCACTCCAAGCCGGTAGGTCTGGCGGAACACGCGCCCGAGTTGACGCACCTCGACGTCAAGTCGGCTGGACAACGCGTTGACCACCGAAGATCCGACCCCGTGCAGACCGCCAGAGACGGCATACCCCCCGCCGCCGAACTTTCCGCCAGCGTGCAACTGGGTCAGCACCAGCTCCACCGCGGGCTTCTTCTCGATCGGGTGAAGGTCGGTCGGTATGCCGCGGCCATTGTCCTTGACTCGCACACCACCGTTGGCGAGCAGGGTGATCGCGATGTGGTCGGCGTGCCCGGCAAGAGCCTCATCCACGGAGTTGTCCACGATTTCCCACACCAGGTGGTGCAGGCCGCGCTCTCCGGTGGTCCCGATATACATCCCTGGCCGCTTGCGCACCGCTTCCAGGCCCTCGAGGACTTGGATTGCGTTTGCGTCGTATGCCGGCGCGGTCGCCAGCGACTGCGGCATCTCTTCAGTGATGGTTTCGTCGACGGGTGCCTCTGACGTGGAGGGAATGGGTAGGTCGCTCTGTTCTGGGGGTCCAGCCGTAGACACGTGACTCCTAGCTCAAAGGGGACGATCCTGATGAAGTTTACCCGCCATTGCCCCCTAGACAGGCCATCTGAGGACCATGAAGGCCGATCTGCCCGATGAAAGGGGACGATCCTAGGGTCGAGTATGCAGGCACACCCCTCAGCGGGTCTCAGGACCAATTTGCTGGTGTGCTTCCGACCGCACTGTGGGCCGCTCAGCCGTAGGTGTCGCGGGGTCCTGGCCCCTGGGCGCGGAGCGGGCCTTTTCGCCAACTGGGACCCCCCGGGGCGTGCACCACGATGTCGCTGACGATGCCGGTTCCGACCTCGGTATCGATGCGCGCCAACACCGAGTGAGTCAGGAGCTTCATCTGGGTTGCCCAGGCGGTTGAGTCGGCACGGACCGTCAAGACCGTCCCTTCGAAACTCACTGGCTCAACGTGCTCGGCTACCAGGTCTCCGACGATGACCCCCCACCGTCCGACGACAGAACCCACCTGCACCTCGCTGTCCCAACCGCGCTGAGCCACCAGGCGTTGCACTTCGTCGCCAAGTGGCTGGGGGTCAGCTGGTTCCGCCTGACCATCGACACCCCGGCGCCCGACGAGGTCGTTGGCGCGGCGAGGACTGACCCGCGCTGCCGTGCCAGGTCTGAATCCGCGGGCTCGAGCATTGGCGCGCGCCCGGGCCAACGCTTGTTCTGGGCCTCGCGGATCCTCTTGCTCAGAGGGCTCAGAGCTGTCCGCGCGCCGACCCGTGCCTTCTTCAGGGTCGACCATCAGGGGGCCGGTGCCCGCAGGGAAATCGACTGCTCAGACACGTCAAAGACTGCTCCATGGTCAAACTCCGACGGAACATCACCGGCGACAGCTGCCGTCACCACGACCTGTTCACAATCACTGATCAGGGCAACCAACCTCCTGCGACGCCCCGTGTCGAGCTCGGAGAACACGTCGTCGAGGATCAGTACTGGGTCTGTCCCGAGGTCATGACGCAGGAGCGCGAAAGCGGCCAACCGAAGGGCCAGAGCGAATGACCACGACTCGCCCTGGCTCGCATACCCCTTGGCGGGTACGTCCCCCAGTCCCAGCACCATGTCGTCGCGGTGTGGACCGACCAGTGAGACGCCGCGCTCCCATTCCGCCTGGCGACGTTGGGCCATTGTGGACAGGATCGCACCTTCGAGGTCACTCTGGGGTGGCACTTCACCCCCAGCGATGCAGGCTGCGACATCCTCATGTAGCGAGGATCGGTAGTGCACGGATGCCGGGCTGTCAGCATCGCTGATCGCGGCGTAAGACTGGCTCACATATGGCGTCAGGTCATGGAGCAGCCGGAGCCTGGCATACGTCAGCGCGGCCCCGATCTGCGCCAGATGCGTGTCGAAAACGGCCAACGTGGCCTCGGTCGATTCCTGGGGATCCGCACGGAGGTTTCGACCAGCCATCTTGGCCGACTTCAACACGGCGTTGCGCTGTTTCAGGGCCTTGTCGTAGTCCTGCCGCACTCCGGCCCAGCGAGGTTGCCGGGAGACCAAGAGATCATCGAGGAAGCGTCGTCGCTCCGCGGGGTCTCCCTTGACGAGCGCGAGGTCCTCTGGGGCGAAGAGCACCGTTCGAAGGCAGCCCAGCACATCTCGCGGCCGCGTCGTCGGGGAGCGATTCAGGCGAGCCTTGTTTTGGCGCCCCGCCATGATTTCGAGTTCGACCAGTGACTCTCGCTCATCTCGCTCGATGCTGGCCCGGACGATGGCGGATTGACACCCGTGTCGGATCAGCGGCGCATCCAGCGAGACGCGATGACTGGCCAGCGTGGCGACATACCCCGCAGCTTCGATCAGATTCGTCTTGCCGTGCCCGTTGCGACCCAGCAAAATGCTGACGCCTGGCGCCCAGTCCACGGCCGCAGTGCGGTAGCCCCGAAAGTCGATGACCTCTAGCCGGGTGAGCCGCACGAACCACTCACCCAGAGTCAGCTTCGCCGGTGCCCGATGAGGGACCTGCCGCCGGCGCGCCTGAATCTTCAAGCATGGTGACCTTGTGGCCTCCGAACTCGCCGCGCAGCGCCGCGACCGCCTGCATGGCCGGGGAGTTCTCCTGCCGTGAGGAGAATCGGGCGAACAGCGCAGCGCTGAGCACTGGCATCGGCACACCGACTTCAATGGCCTCCTGCACGGTCCAGCGACCTTCGCCGGAGTCGGTGGTGTATTGGCTGATTCCCTCTAAGTCCGGGGTTTCTTCCAGCGCTTGCACGAGTAGGTCCAACAACCACGAGCGCACGACCGTGCCTCGACTCCACGCCTGGAAACACCCCTTGACGTCCTTGACGATCGTCTTGGCATTCAACAGCTCGAAACCCTCGGCATACGCGGCCATCAAGCCGTACTCGATGCCGTTATGCACCATCTTGGCGTAGTGCCCGGCCCCTACATCGCCAGCATGGACGAATCCTTCTTCGCGCGGACCCTCGGGTCGAAGGGCATCAAAGATCGGCATCGCCATTTCAACGTGCTCGGTCCGGCCACCACACATGAGGCCGTATCCATTGTCTAGGCCCCAAATTCCGCCAGAGACACCGCAGTCGACGAAGCCGATACCCTTGGCTGCAAGCTTTTCGTCGTGCTTGGCGTCCTCCACGAAGTGTGAGTTACCACCTTCAATGATGAGGTCGCCCTCCTCGAGCAACTCGCCGAGGGCCTCCAGAGACTTCTCGGTCGGATCCCCGTGCGGAACCATGACCCACACCGTCCGCGGGGCATCCAACGCCGCAACGACGTCTTCCAGACTGTCTACGTCTCGGGCGCTTTCATCCAGGTCGAAGCCCACGACTTCGTGGTCGGCTCGGCGTAGCCGCTCGCGCATGTTGGAGCCCATTTTGCCCAGGCCGATCATTCCAAGTTGCATGTCAGATCCTTGCTGTGGGGGAGTGCAGGGTGGGGTTCACCTGAACGAGTATGCCGACTCTTGGGTCAACCCGCGAAGCGAACCGGCATCAGGACGTAGCGATAGGACTCATCTGCAGCCCCCTCGATCTCAGCCTGGCCGCTGAGCACTGCTGGCCTGGAAGCCTGCGTGAATGCCATTCGGGTGTAGGCAGCGCCTAAAGCGCCGAGGCCGTCGAGCAAGAACTGTGGGTTGAACGCAATCTCGATGTCCGGCCCACTCAGCGTTGCCTCGATCGCCTCACTGCCTTGGGCGTCGTCACCGGTGCCGGCCTCAATGGCCAACTGTCCCTGGGTAAGGCGAAGCCGAACGGGGGTATTCCGCTCGGCGACCAACGCAACGCGGCGCACCGCATCGATCAAAGCATGAGTGTCGATGGTCGCGACGGTGTCCACGCTGCTGGGGAAGATCGAGGTGACCTTGGGGTACTCGCCATCGAGCAATCGGGTCGTAGCGCGGCGCGAGCCGGCCTCGAACCCAATCAAGCCCTGACCACCATCGGCATCTCCCATCGCTATGTCGATCGATCCGGCGGCGCCGAGGGCCTTAGCCGTCTCCGACAAAGTACGGGCTGGGATAAGGGCCACGTGTGATGCCTCTGCATTGGCTGGTGACCAGGTCAACTCGCGCATCGCCAACCGGTAGCGGTCGGTAGCGAGCATCGTGACCTTTTCGCCGTCGATTTCGACCCGCACCCCGGTCAGGATCGGCAGTGTGTCGCCTCGGTCGGCTGCAATGGCCACCTGGGCCACAGCCTGGGTGAACGTGTCACCGGCGATGGTGCCGCCACTGGGGGCCGGAGTGGGCAAGGAAGGGTAGTCGCTCACCGGCATCTGAATCAGCGAGAACCGACTGGATCCGCAGGTCAACGCCATCTTGGTGCCTTCGGTGGCGAAGTCCACCGGTTGTGTCGGCAGGTTGCGTGAGATGTCCGCCAGCAACTTGCCGAGCACCAACGCGGTCCCGTCTTCAGTGACGTCTGCGGCGACAGTGACAGTCGCCGAGATCTCATAGTCGAAAGCCGACAGCGTCAACGTGCCTGCGGTATCAGCCTCCAACAGCACTCCCGCCAACACTGGCACCGGTGGTCGGCTACTCAAGCCACGGACGACCCAAGCGACGGCCTCGGCAAGCACATCGCGTTCCACACGAAACTTCACGTCAGCCCTTTTCTCTTGGTTTCCGCGGGCTCCGACCGGAGCCGCCTGGGTGCAGGATGACATTAGTCGCCTGCTCCGACCAGGCCAACCCCTGCGGGCCCGGCAAAACGTGTCATCCCCAGGGACGTAGGGCGAAATATGGGGAGTAATGGGATTAGTAGTCGTCATCGGGGGTGTGGACAGTGTGGACAGGGCCGCATCTGTGCTGGTCCCTGTGGGACATGGCGCTGTGCACGGGGGGTGGAGGCAGGGCGCACGGAGTGCTGTGGGTTGTGGATGCCCCATCGCCGTCCACAACCCACCCTCGTGCGGAATGACCTCGTCCACCGCGCGGGGGCGTTTATGCCCAGGGATCCCCAGTGGTGGTGCATAGAGTGGGGATCCCTGTGGGTGATCAAAGGGTGGCGAACAGGTGAACGGGGTGTGACCACGGATGATAAGGGTTGAGATACCCACAGCGTTATCCACAGCAATTGTGGATAACGGTTGTGGATCAGCGCGCCGCTGCCTTACGGATGGTGCCGGTGAGTTCGGTGATCTGGTCGAACAGTGAACGCCGTTCCCCGATCAGCTGTCGAATCTTGCGTTCGGCATGCATCACCGTGGTGTGGTCACGACCGCCGAACTCTTGACCGATCTTCGGCAGCGAGAGGTCGGTGAGTTCACGGCAGAGGTACATCGCAATCTGCCGAGCGTTGACCAGAGTCCTAGACCGAGATGGCCCACACAGATCGTCGACCGAGATGCGGAAGTAGTCGGCAACCTCGGTCAGGATCGTGACGGCTGTGATCCGACCGGAGTTGGCATTCGGAATAATGTCCTTGAGCACGTGCGTGGCCAGATCGGTCGTGGGCGGCTGCCCTGATAGCGACGCAAATGCAGTGACCCGGATGAGGGCGCCCTCCAATTCGCGAATATTCGTGCTGATCTTGCTTGCGATCAACTCCAGCACATCAGGTGGTGTCGACATACGCTCTTGGGCGGCCTTCTTCTGCAGAATGGCGATCCGGGTCTCGAGGTCAGGTGGTTGCACGTCGGTGAGCAGGCCCCACTCAAACCGCGAGCGGAGCCGTTCAGCAAATCCAGACAACTTCTTCGGCGGCTGGTCCGAAGTAATCACAACTTGCTTCTCGCTGTTGTGCAACGTATTGAAGGTGTGAAAGAACTCCTCCACCGTTTGTTCTTTCCCCTGCAGAAACTGGATATCGTCAATAAGGAGGAAATCTATGTTGCGATAGCGACGTTGGAAAGCACCGGCTTTGTCATCGCGAATGCTATTGATGAAGTCATTGGTGAATTCTTCGGAGTTCACATATCTGACCCGGGTCTGGGGATAGAGGTTGCGGGCGTAGTGCCCGATCGCATGCAGCAGGTGCGTCTTCCCGAGACCGGACTCGCCATAGATGAAGAGCGGGTTGTATACGCGCGCGGGCGCCTCGGCGACAGCCAGTGAGGCTGCGTGTGCGAACCGGTTAGACGAGCCAGAGACAAACGTGTCGAAGGTGTACTTCGGATTGAGGCGGGAATCTCCGTCCGTCGTGGTCGCTGCGCCTACCCCCGCCGAGTGGGGCCGATTCCCCAGCGTCCGTTCGCCGGCCACGAGATGCGCCGACGGCTCCGTGACCGGGGATGCGGGTGCCAGCTGTTCAACGTGCGGGGTCCCCGCCGCGGCCACAGTGCCTTCACCCTCCACTTGCCGACGCAAGTCCGCATCGACTGTGACCGCTAACCGGACCTCCTGGCCCAGCGAATTCGTCAGAGCCTGCACCACCGGCAAGCGAAGTGTGGTCTCCAGTGTGTCTTTGGTGTGCTCGTAGGGGACAGCCAGCAAGGCAGTGGAATCGAGGAGTCCGACCAGCCTCGTCAGCCGCAGAAAGGCCCGCTCACGAGGCGCAATGCCCGACGTGTCAACGTGTTCGACGACACTTGACCACACCTGCGCGAAGTCGATCTGCTCTGCGGTCATGATGTGACAAGTCCTCATCTGTCGGCGCTACACACTGCGGAAGGACACCAGGTCGAGGGAAGAGATCTGGATCCCTGCACGCGACCCGACGTTTGTCGTCCACAAGGTTATCCACAAGCTGTGTACAAAGCGGTGGACAAAATGATCGCGAAGCCACGGACGCTACCAGGTTCCACTCCCACACCATAGGGTGAGAACCTCGTTGCCGTTTGACCACCCGTGCTGCACTCCCGTACCGTGATGAAGTCGATGTATCGGCCGTTTTCGCATGCCCATGAAGGTGTCCGTCTCTAGCGCTCCTCAGCATGGGCCTTCGATTGCGGCCGATCTCGAGCGAGTTGACTGCCTTTCCCTGTCGCCGCGGCAACCGCTGCAGCAATTACTGGAGTAGTGATGAGCAAGCGCACCTTTCAGCCAAACACCCGCCGTCGATCGAAGGTCCACGGATTCCGTCTGCGTATGCGAACCCGCGCCGGGCGCAGCATCGTGGCCTCGCGGCGGCGCAAGGGCCGCGAAAAGTTGACGGCCTGAGCACAGCGATCGCTGAGTCGGGCGACGTGTTGCCCAAGCACCACCGAATCCGGGCGTCCCATGAGTACGGCGCCGTCCTGCGCGGCAGTCGCCGTGCGGGAGCCCGCCGCGCCCGAACTCCGCTTCTGCTGGTGCATGCCGCTGACGTTCGTGCTCGCGAGCAGCCGGCGCGAGTCGGCTTCATTGTCTCTGCAGTTGTTGGAAATTCGGTCATCCGGCATCGGGTGACGAGGCGGTTGCGCGCAATGATGAGCAGCCGAATCCATAGCTGGCCGGGCGGCACGGATCTCGTGGTTCGGGCCACCCCCGGTTGCGCTCAAGCCTCCTATGACGACCTGGCCAGCGACCTGGACCAGGCCCTCACCCGAGTATCTCCGTGAACCGGGTCCTTGCGGCGCCACTGATCTGGTTGGTGCGCCTCTATCAGCTGCTGATCTCGCCGCTACTCGGACCGACCTGCAAGTTCTACCCATCGTGTTCGGCATACGCTGTGACAGCCTTGTCCGAGCACGGACCGCTGTTGGGGTCGTGGTTGACCGTCCGTCGCTTGTTGCGATGTCATCCATGGAGTCATGGCGGCGTCGATCACGTTCCATCGCGTCTCATGGCGCACACCCACACCGGTGAGCATCGCTCACCTCAAGACTGAGGACCTGGGCTTGTTCGACACACTGCTCTTCCCGTTCACCTGGTTCGTCTCGACGATCATGGTCGGCTTCGAAGGACTGCTGACGAATCTGGGTATGTCGGATACCAGCGGCGCGACCTGGGTCCTGTCCATCGTGGGTCTCGTGGTCGTGTTACGGATCTTGCTGATGCCGCTGTTCGTGCGGCAGATCAGGTCTCAGCGCCGGATGCAACTTCTTCAACCCGAGCTGATGAAGATTCAGAAAAAGTACAAAGGGAAGAAGGATGAAGCCTCTCGCAAGCAGATGACCGAAGAATCCTTCGGGTTGTACAAGAAGCACGGCACCAATCCGTTCTCCTCTTGCCTGCCAATTTTGCTGCAGATGCCGTTCTTCTTCGCGTTGTTCCGAATGTTGAATGGGCTACCTGATATTGCCAAGGGCAGCCGCGACCCGATCGGCTTCTTCAGCCAAGACTTGGCCATCAAGATGGAAAAATCGACCATCCTGGGTGCCCAGCTGTCGTCGTCCTTCTTACACACCCCCGACGACCCGGCCGCCAGGATCTTGTGCATAGTCCTGATCTTGCTGATGTCCCTGACGCAGTTCATCACCTCGCACCAACTGATGCGCAAGAACATGCCGGCGGCTGCACTGAACGGGCCGATGGCTCGGCAGCAACAGATCTTGATCTACGTATTGCCGATCATGTTCGCGGTCTTCGGCGTCAACTTCCCGCTCGGCGTCTTGATCTATTGGACGACGACGAACCTGTGGACAATGGGCCAACAGTTCTACGTCATCCGCGCGATGCCGGCACCAGGATCACCGGCCGAAAAGGCAATGGAGGACCGTCGCCTGTCCAAGGGCAAGCCCATTCAGAAATTTCAGTTGACCGGGGCCGATGAGACCGACGAGGCCGAGGCACCGATCAATCCATCTGGTCAACGCGCGCAGCCGCAGGGCAAGAAGCGCGCCAAGAAGAAGAACAAGAGCAATCGACCGAAGGGCCGCTAGCGCCCGGGTGCCTGCTTCTTCAACCGCGATCCCTGTCCCGGCGGTGACGACTTCGGCACTCTTAACCTCAGATTCCCTTACTGCAGGAGCTCGGAAATGACGACGAATATCGGCCCGGACGCGGCCACATCAACGACCGATCCCAGCACTGGTCCCGAGCAGGTTGAAAGTGCCGAGGGGAACGAGGAGGTCGGCAGCAGCAGTGAGCCTGAAGAGGGCGATCAGGAGGAAGCGGCACCACGAACGCCGCGACGGGCGCGTGTGGCGAAGGCGGACCTTGAGCGTGAGGGTGAAGTGGCTGCCGACTTTCTCGAGACCCTGATGGATATTGCCGATATCGACGGCGATCTCGAAGTCGACGTCGACGGTGACCGTGCAGCGGTTTCGATCGTGGATTCCGAGGAAGGCCAGGTGCCCCAGCGCCTCGTCGGCTCGCAAGCCAGCGTGCTAGAAGCCCTGCAGGAGCTCACGCGTCTGGCAGTCCAGGCGGAAACGGGCGACCGCAGTCGATTGATGTTGGATGTTGCGGGCCACCGAGCTCAGCGTCGACTGGCCTTGATTGCCCAGGCCGGTACGTTGATCGAGGAGGTGCGGACGAGCGGTGAGCGGCGCCAACTTGAGCCGATGACCGCGTTCGAGCGCAAGGTTGTGCACGACGAGGTGCTGCGAAGTGGACTTCGCTCAGAATCCGAAGGGGAGGAACCCCGACGCTTTGTCGTGGTGTTGCCGCCGACTCCGTAGAAGCGCCAAGAACGTTTTCGCCCATGCTGAGGAAGGGGACCCTGTTTCACGTGGAACCTGCTGAGCACGCTTCTGGTGCCCCCGCACCCACCGCCGCACCGCCACCGCCGCGCCTTGCGGCCGAGATCTTCGGTGATCGGTTGCCGATGGCCAGGCGGTACGCAAACCTGTT
>JBBSNC010000057.1:0-13072 GCA_038232855.1 Actinomycetales bacterium | reverse complement strand
CCGGCGGGTTGGTCTGATGCCCCTGCGCCTCGGCGCGCAGCGTGTCCAGGTCAACGCCCTGGCTCAGTTTGGGCAGACGGCGTTCGCTGTCGGCCTCATTGCGGCCGTGCCGGTCCTCATCCCGTCCTTCTTCGTATGCCGCGAGGAACCCGCGGAAGGTAATGACCGTGCCGCTAGCGGAGAACTCGACGTCGCTCACGACGGACCCCGAAGCGCCGGTCCCAGCAGGCAAGGTCGCACCGAGTTTGACGCTGGCGGTCGACCCGCGCGCATCCGCCATCTGCGAGGCGACCGTGCGCTTCCAGATCAACTCATACAGCGCATACTCCTGGCCGCGCAGCTCCCCAGCGACCTGAGCCGGAGTGCGGAAAGAATCACCCGCGGGCCGGATGGCCTCGTGCGCCTCCTGCGCGTTCTTTGCCTTCTTGCCATACGCGCGGGGCGCATCCGGCACGTACTCGGCACCATACAGATCACGGGCCTGGGACCGGGCTGCGTTCAGGGCTGAGGTCGACAGGGTGGTCGAATCGGTCCGCATGTAGGTGATGTAGCCGTTCTCATACAACCGCTGCGCCGTTCGCATCGCGGCCTGGCTGCCAAGGCGCAGTTTGCGGCTGGCCTCCTGCTGCAGGGTGGACGTCGTGAACGGGGCAGATGGGCGCCGGGTATACGGCTTCTCCGAAACCTCGCGGACAACCACCGCAGCCTGCGGCATCGCTTCGGCGATCACCGTCGCGAGGTCGGCATCGAGGTGGCGAGCGCTAGCAGTCTTCAGCTCGCCTGCGTCGTTGAAGTCGCGGCCGGTGGCCACCTTGGCGCCATCGACGCCGGTCAACCTCGCGACAAAAGCCTGACCGGAGTTGGACGAGGGAGCGAACTCGCCCTCGACGTCCCAATACGACGCGGACCTGAATGCCATCCGCTCACGCTCACGTTCGACGACCATCCGAGTGGCCACGGACTGCACCCGGCCGGCCGAGAGCCCCTGCTTGACCTTGCGCCACAGCACGGGAGAAACCTCATACCCATAGAGCCGGTCCAGCACTCGGCGGGTCTCCTGCGCGTCAACCATCTGGATGTCGACATCGCGGGTCTCGTTCACCGCGCGCTGGATGGCCTCCTTGGTGATCTCGTGAAAGACCATCCGCTTGACCGGCACCTTCGGCTTGAGCACTTCGAGCAGGTGCCACGCGATGGCCTCACCCTCGCGGTCCTCGTCAGTGGCGAGCAGCAGTTCATCCGCGTCCTTCAGGGCCCGCTTGAGCTCGGCGACCTTCTTCTTCTTATCGCCATCGACGACGTAGTAAGGGTCGAACCCGTCGTCGACGTTGATCGCGAACCGGCCGTAAGGCCCCTTCTTCATCTCCGGCGGCAGTTCACTCGGGTTCGGCAGATCTCGGATGTGTCCGACGCTCGCGTCGACCTGGTAGTCCTTGCCGAGGAATTCACCGATCTTTTTGGCTTTGGCCGGTGACTCGACGATGACCAGTTTTTGTGTCATGGGTGAACTCCTTGCTGTAGCCCACGTGCCGCGGATTCGTCGCGGCTCCGACGGGGACTCCGGGCACACCGTAGCGGACGCTGCGTAGTGCTCGTCACCTTCAGTGGAATACCGATGTCGCTGCACCGGCTTTCTTCTCCTATGAGCGCCACCGACGCACGACCCGCAGCAGAGTCCATCGATCCAGGTCACTATCCCGCCTCCCCCGTCGCCCGCAATCACACCGCGCCTTGCGCCCGACGGGTCCGGGCAACCTTTGACGGCGTGACGGTCGTGGACACCACGCGCGCCATCTACGTCTGGGAGCACCCCTACTACCCGCAGTTCTATATCCCAGCCGCCGATGTCGACACCGCGCTGCTCACAGATGACGGCCGCGCCAAGAAAACGGCCCAAGGTATGTCGTCGCTCCAGTCGCTCGTGCACGGTGAGCGTCGCGTCGCCGGGGCCGCCCGGTTGATGACTGAAGCTGCCGTCGAGGGTCTCGATGCGACATACCGGTTTGACTGGGACGCGATGGACGCGTGGTTCGAAGAGGACGAAGAGATGTTCCTGCACCCGCGCAGCCCGTATGTCCGCGTCGATTCGCTACGTTCTTCGCGGCATGTCCGGGTGGAAAAGGACGGGGTGGTCATCGCGGATTCCACATCGCCCGTCGTGCTGCTGGAAACGGGCCTACCAGCGCGGTTCTACCTGCCTCGCACGGATATCAACTGGGAGCACCTCGTCCCGGTCGACACCCGGACCCAGTGCCCCTACAAAGGCATAACGAGTGGATATTGGTCGGTCAGCGTCAACGGCACCGCGTATGCCGACCTGGCGTGGTCGTATGACTTTCCTACCAGCGAGTGCGCACCGATCACAGGGCTGGTCTGTTTCTACAACGAGAAGGTCGACGTCTTCATCGACGGTGTCCGCGAGGGCTGAGGGTCGCTAGACGGCCTCAACCGGGGCAGCGAACTGGGAGCGATACAGCGCTGCATAGGCACCATCTGTCTCGAGCAAACCCTCATGCGTGCCCTGCTCGACGATGTGCCCGGCCTCCATCACCACGATGACGTCGGCGTCGCGGATGGTCGAGAGCCGGTGCGCGATCACAAACGACGTCCGCTCGGCCCGCAACGCCGCCATGGCCTGCTGCAACAACAACTCGGTGCGAGTGTCCACCGACGAGGTGGCCTCATCGAGAATCAACAGGGCCGGGTCGGTCAAGAACGCCCGGGCGATCGTGATGAGCTGCTTCTCTCCGGCTGACACGCTGCCGCCCTCGGAGTCCAGCACGGTGTCGTAGCCATCGGGCAGTGAGTGCACGAACCGATCAACGTATGTCGCGCGCGCGGCCTCCAGCATCTCTGCCTCAGTTGCCTCCGGCCGGCCATAGACGATGTTCTCCCTGATGGTGCCCTTGAACAGCCAGGCGTCCTGCAGCACCATCCCTGCCCTCGAGCGCAGATCACGCCGGGTCAGGTCGGTGATGTCGATGCCGTCGAGGGTGATCCGGCCGGCGTCCAGCTCGTAAAAACGCATCAGCAGGTTGACCAGTGTGGTCTTGCCAGCACCGGTCGGCCCGACGATGGCCACGGTCTGACCCGGGTCAACACAGAGGTCCAGGTCTTCGATCAGCGGCTGCTCGGGATCGTAGGAGAAATTCACACGCTCAAACGCGACGCGGCCACGCGCATCATCCAGCGGGGTCGGCGTGGCGTGTTCTGGGTCTTGCTCAGGGGCGTCTAGCACCTCAAACACCCGCTCTGCCGAGGCAACCCCCGACTGCATGAGGTTGGCCATCGAGGCGACCTGCGTCAGCGGCTGAGTGAACTGGCGCGAATACTGAATAAACGCTTGCACCTCGCCCAAACTCAATGAGCCGCTGGCCACCCGGAGCCCACCGAGGACAGCGATGACCACGTAGTTCAAGTTCCCGATGAACATCATCGTCGGCATGATCAGCCCGGAGACGAACTGCGCACCGAAGCTGGCGGCATACAACTCGTCGTTTGAGGTGTTGAACGCCGTCCGCGCTTCGCGACGCCGACCGAAGACCTGAATGAGTTCGTGCCCGGTGAAGGCCTCCTCGACGATGCCGTTGACCTCGCCGGTGTGCTTCCACTGCCGGATGAACATGCCTTGCGCGCGCTTGCCGATCACTGCGGTCACCCCCATCGCAACCGGGATGGTGACGAGCGCGACAAGGGCCAGCAGGGGCGAGACGATGAACATCATCGTGACCATCGCGATCACCGTCAGCAGCGAGGTCAGCAGTTGGCTCAACGTCTGCTGCAGGCTCTGCGCGACATTGTCGATGTCGTTGGTGACCCGGCTCAAGATCTCGCCGCGAGGCTGTTTATCGAAGTAGGGCAGCGGGAGCCGGTGCAGTTTTTCCTCGACGCTGCGGCGCAGGTTGAACACGGCGCGGTTAACCACGACCACGAGCAACCGCCCCTGCGCCCAGGCCAACAATGACGCCATCACATAGAGCGCCAGCGCGAACAGCAAGATGTCGGCGACCGCTTCAAAGTCGATCCCCTGCCCGGGCACGACGTTGTCCATCGCAGCCAGGATGTCGGCGACCGTGCCGTTGCCCTGATCCCGCAGGCTCTGCACCGCTTGCTCCTGGGTGGTGCCAGGGGAAAGACGCGCGCTAAACACTCCAGCAAAGATCAGGTCAGTCGCGCGTGCCAACACCAGCGGCCCCACCGCCGTGAGCAGCACGCTGAAAGTGGTCATCAGCAGCACCGCGATCAATGCGGCGCGGTCGGGTCGCAACAGGCCGAGCAGCCGGGTCGCCGATCCACGGAAGTTCATCGGCTTCTCCACCGGTGCCCCGATGCCGGCGCCAGGGCCGCGGCGTTGGATCGGCGGGCCGCGCCGGGCTTCGGCGGCCTTCTCCTCCGCGGACTTCACGCCTTCGCTCATGTCACCTCACCTCCGCACTCAACTGGGATTCGACAATCTCTTGGTATGTCGTGCAGTCCGCGAGCAGTTCGTCGTGGGAGCCCCGGCCGACCACTTGGCCGTCTTCGAGCACGATGATCTGGTGGGCGCGAATGATCGTGGAGACCCGCTGCGCCACGACCAGCATGGTTGAGGTGGCGGTCAACGATCCCAGCGCGGAGCGCAGTCGGGCATCGGTGGCGACATCGAGCGCGGAGAACGAGTCGTCGAAGACATAGACCTCGGGCCGCTTGACCAGCGCTCTTGCGATGGCCAGTCGTTGTCGCTGGCCGCCGGAGACGGTAGTGCCGCCTTGGGCAATGGGCGCCTGAAGGCCATCGGTCATCGCCGCGACGAAGTCGTCAGCCTGAGCGATCCGTAGCGCCTCCCACAGTTGCTCATGGCTCGCGTCGGGGTTGCCGTAGCGCAGGTTTGAGGCCACCGTCCCGGAGAACAGGTAGGGCTTCTGCGGCACGATCCCGGCTTTGGACCACAGGTCTTCCAAGCCGGCCTGCCGGACATCTACCCCGTTCACCCGCACCACCCCGGCAGTGACGTCATACAGACGGGTGACCAGCGAGATCGCGGTGGTCTTGCCCGATCCGGTGGAGCCGATAATGGCGGTCATCTGCCCCGGATGAGCGACGAAGGAGACGTCCTGCAGCACCGGAGCAGCGGCACCGGGATAGTGGAACTCGACGTTCGCGAACTCGATGGTGACCGGGCCTTGCGGGATCGCCGTGGGCCTCAAGGAGTCGACGACGGAGGTGTCGGTGGACAGCACCTCCATGATCCGGCCTGCTGAGACGGCGGCCCGAGGGATCATCGTGGCCATGAAGGTCGCCATCATCACCGACATCAAGACGAACAGGAGGTAGGCCATGAAGGCGATCAAAGAGCCGATCTGCATTTGACCGTCCTCGATCCGCTGCGCACCGAACCACAACGCCGCCACGGTCGAGCCATTCAGGATGAACGTGACGATCGGGAAAACCATCGCCATGAGCTTGCCGACCGACAGGGCGGCGCCGGTGTATTGCGTGTTGGCATCGGCAAACCGGGCCCGTTCTTGGTCTTCGCGGACGAACGCGCGCACCACGCGGACCCCGGTGATCTGCTCCCGCAGCACCCGATTCACCAGGTCGACACACTTTTGCATAATGCCGAATTGCGGGACCATCTTGCGCAAGATCAGGCCGATGCAGAGCGCCAAGAGCGGCACCGCCACGGCCATCAGCCAAGCCAGACCGACATCCTCGCGCAGCGCCATGACAATGCCGCCGACCATCATGATCGGGATGGTCACCATCATCGAGAGGCCCATGAACGTCACTTGCTGCACTTGGGTGACATCGTTGGTGGAGCGACTGATCAGCGTCGGAGCACCGAACTGCCCGACCTCCTGAGCGCTGAACGAGCTCACGCGATCAAAGACGTTGCCGCGCAGATCACGAGCCATGCTGGAAGCGGTCCGGGCGGCCAGGTATGTCGCGGCGACGGTGACCGATATCTGCACGATCGAGAAGATCAACATCTGGCTGCCCAGCGAGACGATCATGCCGGTATCCCCCACCACGATGCCCTCATCGACGATACGGCCGTTCAGGCTCGGCAAATACAGCGACGCGAGCGTGCTGAAGACCTGCAGCACCAGGAGCACGACGATAAATGGCCGGTATGGCGCCAGGTGTCTGCGCAGGAGCGGGATCAGCATGCGTTGGCTCGCTTCATTTCTGGTGTCATCGCTTCTGGAAGCAGGGTGCCGTCGAGCAGCACGTCGACAATCTGTTGCGGGGTGAGTAGGTCGCCATGGGCGATGTGCTGGTGGCTCCCGGCGAAGGTCACCATCCGCAGGAGCCGGACGAGGTGAGCCGGTGGGACGCTCAGCCGTTCGACATCGGGCTCAACGAGGGCCAACATCTGGTGTTGCACCTGCGCCTGGGCTTCGGCATGGCCCTGGTGACCGTGCTGGTGTAGCGAATCCGGTGGGCGCACCATGCCGATCGCTGCCATCAACTCGAAGAGCCCCATGAGGTGTCGTTGGTGGGTGCTCACCATCGCCAACAGCCGTGCTCGCAGTGGTTGATCGGTGTCGATCTGTCGCAGTGCGGTCACGAGCGGGAGAGGGTTGAAGGCGCGGGCTAGTGCGGCGTGGATCAGGTCATCCTTGGTGTCGAAGACCCGAAAGATCGTGCCCTCGGCCACGACTGCCTCTGCGGCGATCTCCTTGGTGGTCGCAGCCATGCCGCTGCGGCGCAGCACCTCGACTGCCGCTCCCTCCAACTGGGCACGGCGCTCGTCCGCTGCCATGGCTGGCGCTCTGGTCGGCATACCCCAAACCGTACACTGAGTGAGCGCTCACTCATACCGCTATTTGGTTGGGCTTGCCGGCGCCTGACGACGAGCGGCTAGCTGCCGCCGCGCAGAGCGCTGATCAGTTCGTCCTTGTTCATGCTGGAGCGGCCCTCGACCTCAAGCTCCGCGGCACGGCTACGCAGTTCATCGACGGTCCAATCGTCATACGACCCGGCTTTGCCACCGCGTTTGCCAACTGTTTCCCGCGAATCCCGTGCCGCGGCGTTCGCAATCGCCGCCGCCTTGGATTTGCTGGCACCGTCCGCCCGGACCTCCTCATACACCTCCGGGTCCTTGATGCTCGCTTCATCTGTGTCGTCACTCTGTGGGCTCATCTCCCCAGTCTGCCGACCTGGGCCGTGGTCTGCGACTGGAGCCAGCGACATCTTCGTCGTCAACGCGGATCAGTCGCACATATGGATACAGTGCCGTGTCAACACCGGAAGGACTCCCCTTGTCTCGCCACTACATTCGCCCAATCGCTGCCCACGTGGGGGCGGCCCTGACGCTGACCATCCTCGGCATTTCGGCCTGCTCCAACGGTGATACCAACACCTCCCCTTCTATCGAGGAGGCGATCGATGACGGCGCGGTTGTTGCCACCGAGGATCCGGTGGCGAGTTCTGAGCGACCCGAAGCCGATACCGCAGACTCCACGACTGCCCCGGAGGCCGAGCAGCGCTCCGCAGAGGTGGCAAGCGACGGGACGATCCTGATCTCCGGAGATCAGGCCAGTTTCATCATGCCCTCAGGCAACATTCAATGCGTGCTGCGCGCCGGCTCAGCGGTCTGTCAGATTGCCCGCAAGAGTGTGGCGCCAGCGCCGGAAGACCTCTCTGAGCAGGCACTCGGCGACTGCACTGCGCAAAGCGCCGATGCCATCACCGTTCTGGAGGGCCAGAGCGCAGCGTGGACCTGCACCTCAGAGACCATTCGCGGCCAGGCTTCTCGCGACCTCGGGGGGTGGTGGACCGCTGACGGCATCGGCGCGACCGAGGGAGTGGATGGCACAGAGTTGGCAGTGCTCGAATACGGACAGGCCATCCAATTGGGGTCGATCCTGTGCAGCAGCAAGAGCACTGGCATCTCCTGCCGCGACACCGCAGGCGCAGCCGGATTTACCTTGGCCCGAGAGGCCTACACCCTGGACTGAGCCGACCGAACATGGTCGCTTGTGGACAACTTCGGCGCCCAGGAACACCCGTCGGGTGTACTGCTCCCCCAGGTTGGTGAGGTCGAGGGGGCGAAGTGCACGGTCAATGGGGTGCGCAGTGGGTTGATGACGGCGCTGCGATCCAGCGCGGCGCGAGCGCGATGGTCTCCGCCGCGCTCAGCGCCCAGGTCACCGCCACCCAGGTGAGGTCGCAGTGGCTCGCGTTGCGGACGGCATACCGCGCGCCGGAGGCAGAGGCGGTTCTTTCCGCAATGGATGCCCCCCGGCTTTCGGCGGTGAGCACGCTGAGCCGGGTACGCCAGCTACGTGACACGCTCTGGGCGTATGCCGACCGTCTCGACGCGTTGGCAAGCACCTGGGTCGAGGCCGAAGACCTCGCCGAATTCATCGACACCAGGGATGCGGCGGATGCCGAATGTGCACGCGCGATAGCGGCCCTGACCGGACCGGTGGCGCGGTCCTTCGGCTCGACGCCGCGACGGCTGGGTGCGGCGTCTCCGGCACCCCGTGCCGACGACTGGTCTCGCCCAGTGGAGCCTCAGTACGACCCGCTGGATTCGTTCATCCACCAGTGGGGCGGCTTTCGCCCACCCGAGCGGGACGACGCGATCGCCCGCGGACTGTATTCAATGGGGTTGATCACCTTCGCCGGATCGACTCGCGCCTCGTGGGTCGCCGAGGTCGATTTCAGCTCCGTGGCACACCCACATCCAAGAGACCTCAAGGTCAGCAAGGCGGCTGCGGGGTGGGCAGGCACCGCGAAGGTGTTGGACGGGGCCGGTCTGGGACTGACGTTCGCCACAGCAAGTTGGAGCCAATGGCGCGATGCCGACTCCTACGAGACCGATGAGCGTCTCGGTCGGAGCCTCACGGTGGGAGCCACCACGACAGCCGGAGCCTGGGCAGGCGGTCAAGCGGGAGCCTGGGCGGGCGGTGCCATCGGAACTGCCATCTGCCCAGGGGTCGGCACGGCGGTCGGCACCGCAGCCGGTGGTGTCATCGGCGGGTTCGCCGGGTCCGAAGTCGGCGGCTGGGTGGGTGACCAGGTGGTTGACATCGGCGGCCACGCTGGCGACCTGGTCGGAGACGGCGTGGACTGGGCCGGCGATATGACCGGCGATACCCTCGACACCCTGAGCTTCTGGGACTGAACATGGATGAGGTCTGGGTGAGCGCGAGGTGCAGCACCGTGTCATTCAGCCACCCGGGCAGTTGGCTGCGCGCTCCGGGCGGGCCGGCCGCGAGCGCGGCTCTGGACCCGCCACGACCCGATGCCGGGTTTCGGGCAAATCTGGTGCTCACCGTGGCTGACAACGGAAATCTGAGTTTTCGAGACTGGCAAGCCGGCACGGACCGGATTCTTCCGATCTTGTTGACCGACTATCAGGTCATCGACCTGCAGCGGCTGGGCGTCGCTGGCCACCCAGGTGGCCGGCGATCGGCATACCACCGGGCCCCTTGTGGGCGAATGGTGCTGATGAAGCAGTGGTTCACCAGTGTCAAGGGCTTCGGCGTGACGCTGACTGCCACAGCCGACCTGTGTTCCTCCGGGTTGCTTACTGCGACGTTTGAGAAGGCGGCGAGCACCTTGTCGATCAACCCACCAGCGGCTCATCGCAACGCGCGTGCGGGTTGAGCATGCACCGTTTGCACGGTTCGCGGCCCTTGGCCGGCGCGGACCAATGTGCCTCGTCCCGTGGGCATCGCCTGAGGGCGGACGCTGCCGAACAACTGGCCCTCACTCCGGTCGCCTGAGAGCAACAACCCAGTGGCACCGGAATCGCGCAGAGCCGCGAAGGTCGGCTCAAAGATGCCGCGAGAGGCACCACTTGTGCGCCGCGTCAACACCACGTTCAGATTCAGCTCGCGTCCCATCGAGATATAGGGCACCAAGGCCTGCAACGGCGACGTTCCGCCTGCGGTGAGGATGTCGTAGTCATCGACCAGCAGGACGATCCGCGGCGTGGGCGCGGTGAAGAATGCTGCGGCATCGGCAAGTCGGCTGGCGCGCAACTCCAACTCCGGCAGGATCGCCTCGACCAGGCGGGCCGCCATGGCGGCCGAGCCGGCATAGCCGCCGAGGAAGTCACTGGCGATGTGGTCGCGCATCGTGTGCCGCGGGTCAATCATGGCGATCACAAGATCATCGGGGGTGTTTGCTACCACCAGGCTCGAAGCGATGTGCCTCAGCAATCCGGTGCGCCCAGTTCCGCTGTCGCCGACGATCAGCAGATTGCGGTCCAGGCCATCAAGGTCGAGGACAGCGGTAGCGAACGTGGCTTCGTCCAAGCCGAATGGCAGCAGAGCAGACTTGGTGCCACCCCCCGGTGCAGGTTCGATATCACTGAGGGGCAGCGAGGCGGGCAGGACCCTGACCGCGGGAGCCCGATGACTCGACGTGGCGCCGACCCGTTGGATCAAATCGGCGAGCGCCCGGGCTGAGGTTCCCTCATCGGTGGCTCCGTCGATCCGCGGCTGGGCGACCTGCGCAAACAGTTTCGTAGGCAACAAGCAGCGACCGGGGGCCGCCGACGTCAACGTTTCGGCCAGCTTGCGGTCAACCCCGGATTCGGCTGGATCGCCCAGCCGCATCTCGATCGTGGTGCCGAAGAACGTCTGTTGGTTCAGGCGCACCTCGTTCCACCGGCTCGCCGTGGCGATGACGCGGATGCCGTATGCCGGCCCGCGCCGGATCACCGCCTGCACCAAGGCACTGATCGCCTCGTGTTCTTCCCCCAACGGGCCGTACCCATCGATCAGCACGATGATGTCGGCGAGATTGCTCGGACTGTTGAGCGCCGGTTCTCTTCGCAGACTGGCCCTGGCACGCGCCATTGAATCGACCCGCAGCCGGGTGAACAGTTCCTCCCGTTCGACCAGCAACCCGTGCAACTCTTCGACGACGCGGCGGGTCACCTCAGGCTCCATCCGCCCCGCCACCCCAGCGACGGCAGGGAGTTCCTCGAGCACCTGCAGGTTGGACCCGAGGGCGTCGATGCCGTAGATCACCACCTCGGCGGCACTGTGCGTCAACGATAGCGACGCGGCAACCGTCCGCAGCAAGGTGGTACGCCCACTGCGCGGTCCACCCATGACGAGGACATGACTGGTGGACTGCCCCAGGTCTAGCTCCCAGGGGCCTTGCCATTGCTGGGCGGGGTCATCCAGCACACCGATCGGGACACTCAGCGGAGCCGAGTGCGGGATCCGGGCGCCCGCCGCGGTGTCCACCACACCAGCGCGATGGATCCGGTCGATGCTGATGCGATCGGGGAGCGGCTCGGACCAGAGGCCCGGCCCCATCCGCGGACGGGTGGCCAGGCGCTGGACGGTCTTCTCAAGCAGCGTCGGGCGTGCCACCTCCGGCTCTTCAGAGCCACGGATCTCGATTCCGCGCTGACGGTCACGACCGGCCCCCGGCCTAAGTCGCGCGAGCGGGCGGTAGTGCCGCATTGGTTCAGCCACGGGGATTGGGGGTCCGGGCGCATCCTCGGCATTCGCCAGCGCCACCGAGACGTAGCCGGCCAGGAACCGGCTGTAGGTAGCGGTGTCAACCTTCAGGTATCCATAGCCCGGCAGCGCCGGCAAAGCGAAGGCGTCTGGAGTGTCCAGCACCGTCCGGCTCTCGGATTCCGACAGGGTGCGCAACCCGAGCCGATACGACAAGTACGTGTCGAGGCCGCGCAGTTTGCCGGCCTCGATGCGCTGACTGCTCAACAACAAGTGGACTCCGATCGAGCGCCCTATCCGGCCAATCGACAGGAACAGCTCGATGAAATCAGGGCGGGCCGTCAATAGCTCGCCGAATTCGTCGATGATGACGAGCAGGTGCGGCATCTGCGGGGTATCTTCCCCAGCGCGCAGGCGATGAGCGCGCTGAGTGCGGTATGCCGTGATGTCGGCGAGATTTCCGCCGTCCTTCAGCATCTGCTGACGGCGGCGAACCTCGCCGGCCAGGCTGGCGTACACCCGCTCGATGAGAGTGGCGTCATCGTTCAGATTAGTGATGACGCCATGCACGTGGGGGGCTGCGGCAAATGGCGCGAAGGTGGCACCACCTTTGTAGTCGACCAGGACCATCGCCACATCCTCGGGGCTGTGCGTGCTTAGCAGGGCAAGCACCAGCGTGCGCAACAACTCCGACTTCCCCGATCCGGTGGCTCCGACGCACAACCCGTGCGGCCCCATACCGCGCTGCGCCGACTCCTTCAGGTCCAACATGAGCGGATCGCCCGACTCGTCGACCCCGATCGGCACCCGCAGGAAGGATGCCGGTGGGCGTGGTGCCCACGCCCGGTCCAGGTCGATGCTGCGGGGGTCATCGATCCCCAGCAGGGTGGCGACATCCCACTCGTGCTCGCCCTGCCCCTGCGCAAGGCTGTCAGCAGACAGGCGCAGCCCAGCCAGTGCGCGGGTCAGCGTTGAACACTGAGCCGGCCCCCACTCATCGAGCCGGACCTTCTGCGCGCGTGGGGTAACATCTCGACGCGCGTAGATCTCGATGAGGGCCACATCAGCATCCACCGGGTCTTGCCTGATCCGGACAGCTACTTCTCCAGGCTCGTGGTCGGGGCGGTCGACCAAGTGCAACACGGTCAACCCGAGGCTGGACGGGGCTACGTCACCCTCACCTGGCATCAGGCTCGTGCAGGGCCGCCCGTGCTCGTCGGCGACAACGAGCATGGTGGTGAACTCTGCGCTACGGCCCTCTCGGCCCATTGCGCGTCGATCCTGGGCCGCGATCGAGGCGCGTCGCTGCACTTCAGGTGCCAGCACCTGGCGCAATTCGCCCATGTCGCGGGCTATCCACCTCGGAGCGCCCTGCACTGGATCGCCAGGGGCAGACTGGTCGGCTGCGTGCGGCAGCCACATCGCCCCCGACCACGGTGTCTGCCTGCGTTGCGCGGTGACGAGCGCAATGTGCAGATCAGCCGGCGAGGCGAACGTCGAGGCCTGGGCCAAGATCAGTGTGACCACACGGTCACCGAAGGCGCGGTCACCCAGCACGCTGACGTCACCGATTCCGTTCAGGTCGATCACCACCGGTGCGTCACGACGGTGACTGAAGCGAGTTTCCAGCCGCTCCAATTCGGCCTGCATGAAGACAT
>JBBSNC010000056.1:0-13083 GCA_038232855.1 Actinomycetales bacterium | reverse complement strand
GTGGCCATCTCGGTCAACCGGGTCATCTTCGGCGCCGGCCTGGGGCTGGTGGCCGCGTTGGCGACCGCTTTGGTCTATGGCCTCGGCGGCCTGTTCGCCATCTCGGGATCACTATCCACTGGGAATCTGGTGGCTATGGCCCTGCTCTTGGGTTCGCTGTATGGTCCGCTGACTGCCCTGTCCAATGCCCGGGTCGACGTGATGACCGCGCTCGTCTCTTTTGAGCGCATCTTCGAGATCCTCGACTTGGAGCCGTTGGTGCGTGAAGCCGATGATCCCGCATCCATCCCGGATGGCCCAGTCGGCATCAGTCTCGAGGGGGTCAGCTTCACCTACCCCGCCGCGGATGAGGTAGCCATCGCCTCGTTGGAGTTGCGCCCGGACGCCGAATCGCGCGATCGCCGCCAGGTGTTGTTTGACATCGACCTCGGCATACCGCCCGGCTCGATGGTCGCCTTGGTCGGCCCCAGCGGTGCGGGCAAATCGACTCTGACGACCTTGGTCTCCCGGCTCTACGACCCCATTGCTGGCACGGTGCGGATCGGCGGCCTCGACCTGCGCGAGGCCTCGTTCCACTCACTGCGTGAGACCGTTGGGGTGGTCACCCAAGAGGCGCACATGTTCAACGACACCATCCGTGCCAACCTGCTGTATGCCGCACCTGAGGCCACTGAGGAACACATGGCGGTGGCGCTACAGGGGGCTCGGATTTGGGAGTTGGTCGACGGGCTGCCCGACCGCCTCGACACGGTGCTGGGCGACCGTGGGCACCGGCTTTCCGGCGGGGAGAAGCAGCGACTGGCGATCGCCCGGTTGCTGCTGAAATCCCCGTCCGTCGTGGTGTTGGATGAAGCCACCGCTCATCTGGACAGCGAGTCTGAAGTCGCCGTGCAACGAGCACTCGATGAAGCCCTGGCCGGTAGGACGTCGCTGGTCATCGCACACCGACTCTCAACAGTGCGCGACGCCGACACCATCGTGGTGCTGGATCGGGGTCGCATCGTGCAGCAAGGCACGCACGACGAACTGCTTGCAGCGGGTGGGATGTACTCAATGCTCTATGAGACGCAGTTCTCTCGCGCTACCTCGTAGTCCACATCGTCAGTAGTCCACATCGTCAGTAGTCCTCATCGTCCCAGATGCGCCTCTTCTTCGGCTTCGGCGCGTGTGGCTCCTTCACCTGCCTGGCACCCGTGCCGGTAACGGCCCCCTCGCGCCGCTCGCGTCGACCCATGACCCAGACAAGGATCAGACCCACGGGCGCGGTCAGCCACCACTGCAACGCGTAGGCGAAGTGCACGCCGACTCCGGTGTCTGGTGGCTCCAACGGCTGCGGGCGGTCTTGGCTCACCCCCCGCCCGGACTCCTCTTGCAGCAGCAGGTATGCCGGAAGCAACTGCACCTGCGCCGCCACCTCGGCTTGCGGAATGTTGATCGAGGCCAGTTGCCCCGGAGGCAGATCCCGGCCTAAGTCCTCCTCGGACGGGCGCAGCCACCCGGTGATCGTGACGGTGCCGTTGGGAGCAGGCGGCACGTCGGGCAGAGTTGCAGCGGTGACGGCATTTCGCACCCAGCCTCGGTCGACCAGGAAGGCGCCATTGCCATCGGCAAATCCGTCTTCGTCCGCCACTTCGAACGGCACCAGCACCTCATACCCAAAGACGCTGCGCGAAGGGCGATTGCGAACCAACAACTGGTCCTGCGTGAGATAGCGGCCGGTCACCTCGACCCGCCGCCATTGGTCATCGAGCGCCAGCATGTCGCCCGGTCCGCCGAGCGCCTGCGCCAGTGGCACAGCGGGAGCGCCATAGTTGGCCTCGATGCGGTCCCGAGCCTCCGTCTTATCGACGTGTCGGGAGTACTGCCAGTTGCCGAGCAACACGGCCACCACCGCAAAAACGACTGCCAAGACCAGCGACCCGAGCCAGCGTCGAGTCATCAGGTGGCCGATCATGCTGGGCTCAGCCGTCACGATCCGGCTGGAGATCCTGCACCGGGATCACCTCGATCAAGAAGCCTCGCAGGTCAACGAAGGTGCGCAATGACTCGCGGTGCTCCGGGCACGCAGCCCAGACTTTTCGTCGCGCTGGAGTATGAATCTTTGGATTGCGCCAGATCACGGCGTCCGTCGCAGTGACCCCGCACGCCTTGGCGCTGCACACGACCTGTTGGTCGCCGCGGCTCACTGGTCGTCGGGCCGGGGGGAGGGTGGCAGGGCGCGAGTCGGCGATACCGGGCCGGAGCCACTGTTGCGGTGATCGACGTTGTTGGCGAGCAGCACCGCGAAGGAGGGCAGCAGGATGGCCGCTGCGGCAAGCACCGAGCCGATGATGATGTGACCGGTCATCAGGGCCCACACCGCCAGCGGGAAGGACGCGATGCGAATACTCATGGCGATGAGATAGGCACGCATCCGCTTGCTGCGATCTTCAGAGCGGGACGGGGGTGCCGACGTCACGGCCTGGGGGCGGCGTTCAGTGGGCATACGTCAATGATACGGCTACGGTATGCGGGTGAGTCAGGCAGCCGGGAAAATGTCCGAGAACGCGCATCCGAAGGCAGTGCTTGTCACTGGTGGAAACCGGGGCATAGGCCTGGCCATCGCGCGGACATTTGCCGCTCAGGGCGACGATGTCGTCATCACACACCGCAGCGGTGAACCGCCGGAAGGCCTGCGCGGCGTGCGTTGTCACGTGGACGACTCCGCAAGCGTTGATCAGGCCTTCACCGAAGCCGAACAGTTGCTCGGTCGCACCATTGACGTGGTGGTGGCTAACGCCGGCATCACCCGAGACACGCTGCTGATGCGGATGAGTGACGACGAGTTCACCGACGTGCTCGATACCAACCTGACCGGGGCCTTCCGCTGCGTCCGGCGTGCCTCCAAAGGCATGATCAAGGCGCGCAGTGGCCGGATCATCCTGGTCTCCTCGATCGTCGGGTTATATGGCGCCCCTGGCCAAGCCAACTACGCCGCATCCAAAGCAGCGCTCATCGGTCTGGCTCGCTCGATCACTCGCGAACTGGGCGGTCGTGGGATCACTGCCAATGTGGTGGCACCGGGCTTCATCGAGACCGAGATGACAGCGGCCCTGCCCGAGGAGCGCCGCAAAACCTACCTGTCAGCCATCCCCGCAGGCCGTTTCGCCCAACCGCAGGAAGTGGCGGACGCCGTCGCCTTCCTCGCCAGCCCTAGCGCCGCATACATTTCTGGCGCTGTCATTCACGTCGACGGCGGCATGGGAATGGGACACTGACACCACCGACCCCACCGAAGGGCCCTTGATGTTGCTGAAAGACAAGAAGTTGCTGATCACCGGCGTGCTCAAAGACTCCTCCATCGCCTACCACGTGGCCAGAATGGCCCAGGAACAGGGAGCCGAGGTCGTGCTGACCTCCTTTGGCCGCACCATGCGCATCACGCAGACGATCGCGCGCCGCCTGCCGGATCCGGTGCAGATTGTCGAGCTGGACGTCAGCAACACTGAGCACCTCGACACCCTAGCCGAGCGGGTCGGTGAACACGTCGACCACCTCGACGGGGTGTTGCACTCCATCGGCTACGCACCCAAGGGTGCCTTCGACTTCATGGGCGCGCCTTGGGAGGACGTCGCCACGGCTCTGCAGATCTCGGCATACTCGCTGAAATCGCTGACCACGGCGGCGCTGCCGCTGATGGGGCCCGGTGGCAGCGTGGTGGGACTCACCTTCGACGCGAGTTACGCGTGGCCGGTGTATGACTGGATGGGCGTGGCCAAGTCAGCCTTTGAGTCCACCAGCCGGTACCTCGCCCGTGACCTGGGACCGATGGGAATCCGGAGCAATCTCGTCGCAGCCGGTCCGGTGTCGACCACTGCCGCTAACTCGATCCCCGAATTCGAGCAGTTCGCCAAATGGGAAGATCACGCACCCCTGGGTTGGGATGTGCGTGACCCGGTCCCGGCAGCCCAGGCATGTGTGGCCCTGATGTCGGACTGGTTCCCGCGGACCACCGGTGAAATCGTGCACGTCGACGGCGGCTTCCACGCGATGGGCTTCTAGCGCGACGGGCCACAGGCTGTGGTGACGATGAGTCTGGCGCTCGCGAACGCCAAAGCCACGTGCTGCAGGACCTGAATAGCTCGGAGTCTCGCTACGTCACCACAGACATCTTCGACACCGATGACACCGGTTTGCTCATCGAGCGCTGGGACATCACCGAGCCGATCACGCCCCGGTCGACATGGGTCAACTCAGGCAAGTTCCAGGGCTACTTGTGGCTTTGGCCGCTACGTGGCGATGGGTGGCCGCCAGTGGTCGGGCTCGATGATGTGGCAGATACGGGCATCCGTGCAGTCCGCTGGGTCGAGCCGGTCACTACGACTGATGAGACTTTCAAGATCTTCTTCGAGCATGACGAGTTGCGCTTGCCGGGCCCGAACGTCATCTAGCTTCGCCGAGAGTAGGGAGCGGACGTGGGTGCATGGGATAGCGCCATCCCGTCGAAGGTTCAGGATGCTGGCAATCTGGACCAGGCTGAGACCGGCTGCTTGTGCGCTGCGGATGAACTGGAGTCGGGTGATAGTTGAAGCACCGTAGCGGCGGTAGCCGTTTGGCCCCCGGGCTGGTGAGGGAAGCAGGCCCTTACGCTCGTAGAAGCGGATGGTCTGCGTGGGTACGCCGGTGGCGTCGGCGACTTCTCCGATACGCATCATCCCACTCTAGCGACTTGACCTTGCACCATGGATCAAGGTTTACCCTCACTGTTATGGACATCACGTTGCTCTACTTCGAAGATTGCCCGAACTGGAAGCTCGCCGAGGAGAGACTGGCCGCGCTGGCGAAAGAGCGCCCCGACCTGACGGTGACGCACCGCGTGGTCCGGACCACGGCCGAGGCCGAACAGGTCGGCTTCCTCGGCTCTCCCAGTATCCAAGTCGACGGTGTTGACGTGTTCGCCGAGCCCGGCTCGCAGGTAGGGCTGTCTTGTCGGCGCTATACGACCCCCAACGGGTCTCAAGGCGCGCCCTCGCTTGAACAGTTGAAGGGGGTGCTGACGAACGCGTGACCGGATTGGGGTCCGTCGTCCACATCGGTGATGATGCGGCGGCGCGCTGTGGTCTCAGGCACCACGTCCAGGGGCATACATGATGAACCCCACGCCAACCAAGCAGATGAGGGCACCAGCGACGTCATACCGGTCGGGGACAAACCCATCGACGACCATGCCCCACAAGAGTGAGCCCGCCACGAACACCCCACCGTAAGCTGCGAGGATCCGTCCAAAGTTCTGATCCGGTTGCAAGGTGGCGACAGCGCCGTAGATGCCGAGCGCGATCACCCCGGCTCCAACGAAGAGCAAGCCACGCTCCTCCCGGATGCCCTGCCACATCAGCCACGCACCGCCGATTTCGGCCAACGCAGCCAGGGCAAACAATACGAGGGACTGCGCGACCGCCATGCCAGTCATTCTCACCCGGCGGACCACAGATCAGCCCGACCAAATCGCGATCAACATTCGCGTCGGTGAATACTTCAGCCATACTACTTCTCGCCCAGAGCCATCTCGACAGCGCGTCGGGCATGGATCGTGGTCGTGGGAAAGAACGGCACGTCAACGTCGCGGAGCCCGATGAGTAGTTCGATCTCGGTGCAACCGGCGATGATGCCGGTCGCTCCCCGATCAATCAGCCGGTCGATCACGCCCAGGTAGGCCCGCTTGGATTCTGCGCTGCTCACACCGCGGACCAGTTCGCCGTAGATGACGTCGTGCACCTTTGACCGATCTGGCTCGTCGGGCACGATCACTTCGAGCCCCCGACGCTCCAGCCGCCCTCGATAGAAATCGTGCTCCATCGTGTAGCGAGTCCCCAGCAAGCCAACCACCTCAATGCCGCCATCTCGGACCGCATCCGCGGTGGCATCCGCCAGGTGGAGGAAGGGCACATCGAGAGCATTCTCGATGGCCGAAGCGACCACATGCATGGTGTTCGTGCACAGCAACACCAGCTCGGCACCGCTGCGTTGTAGCAACACGGCATCGGCGGCGAGCAGCGCCCCTGCTGTCTCCCAGTCGCCGGCGGCTTGCAGTGCTTCGATGTCGGCGAAGTTGTAGCTGCGAATGATGAGATCGGCCGAGGCAGTGCCACCCAGGCGCTCACGCACGCCCCTATTGATCAGTCGCTCGTACTCAATCGAGCTTTCCCAGCTCATCCCGCCGAGCAGACCTATGGTCTTCATGTGCCTTCCGTGCCGACCTCTGTCTACCGGGCCGGATCGACCGCCTCAGAGTCCACCGCTCCGTCGGGCACATCGAGCACCGTGCCCTTGCCGATCACCACGAGGCCGGACTCGGTCACGGTGAAGCCGCGTGCTCGATCCTTATCGTGATCCACGCCGATAGACGTGCCCTCGGGAATTCTGACGCCCTTGTCGATGATCGCGTTCTTGATGGTGCAGTGCCGGTTGACGACCACCGCGTCGAGCAAGACGGAACCGGAGACATTGCTGAAGCTGTGCACCTTCACCCTCGGCGAAAGGACCGAACCCGTCACGGTGGCACCACTGATGACCACACCGGGTGAGATAGCCGATTCGATCGCAGTGCCGACCCGATCTTGCGATCCATGTACGAACTTGGCGGGGGCGGCGCAACCGTAGTTGGTCAGGATGGGCCACTCTTCGTTGTACATGTTGAACACCGGGTGGATAGAGATGAGATCCATATGGGCCTCGTAGTAGGAATCCATCGTCCCGACATCCCGCCAGTAGCCGCGGTCACGATCCGTCGAACCCGGCACGTCGTTGTCCTTGAAGTCATAGACCCAGCCCTCGCCGCGTGCCACGAACGCGGGGACGATGTCGCCGCCCATGTCGTGCTTCGACGTCTCCAGGTCGGCATCGTCTTTGACCGCCTTCTCCAGCACGTCGGCGTTGAAGACGTAGTTACCCATCGAGGCCAGCACTTCGTCGGAGGAGTCGGGCAGCCCGGGCGGATCGGTAGGCTTCTCCAAGAACTGCCCGATCCGTCGTGGCTCATCGGCGTCCACGTCGATGACGCCGAACTGGTCGGCCTCGGAGCGCGGCTGGCGGATCGCGGCGACCGTGACGCCAGCGCCGGTTTCGATGTGTTGGGCCACCATCTGGGAGAAGTCCATCCGATAGACGTGGTCGGCACCGACCACCACCACGATGTCCGGCTTCTCGTCGTGGATGAGGTTCATGCTCTGGTGGATCGCGTCGGCGCTGCCGGCGAACCAGTGCTTGCCCAACCGCTGCTGCGCGGGGACGGGCGCGACGTAGTTGCCCAGCAGTGTCGACATACGCCATGTCTTGGTGACGTGCGCATCAAGGCTGTGTGACTTGTATTGAGTGAGCACCACGACGCGCAGATAGCCCGAATTGACGATGTTGGACAGGGCGAAGTCGATAAGCCGATAGATGCCGCCGAACGGCACAGCCGGCTTGGCCCGGTCGGCCGTCAGCGGCATCAATCGCTTACCCTCACCACCGGCCAAGACAATCGCCAGAACTTTGGGACGCTTCGTTAGGGAGTTCGCCATGACACCAACTTAGGGCAGGTCACCCTTTCGGTGCGAGAACTAGTGCCCAGGAGGCGTTGCCGATAGCGTGAGCGGGTGCTGATCGACATACTGACCCGCGAATACCCACCCAACATCTATGGCGGAGCCGGCGTGCATGTCGCGGAGCTGACCCGAGCTCTACGGGCTCGCTCCGACCTCGACGTGAACGTGCGCGCCTTCGACGAGCCCGTCGATGAGCCTGGCACCACGGGATACCCAGCGCTGGAGCAACTAGCCGAGGCCAATGCGGCCCTGCGGACGATGGGCGTCGATCTCACCATCGCCGCCGACGTCGTCGACGCTGGCCCGGACATCGTGCACAGCCACACCTGGTACGCGAACTTCGCTGGCCATCTGGCCTCGCTCGTCGGTGGCATGCCGCACATCGTCTCGGCGCATTCTCTGGAGCCGATGCGGCCCTGGAAGGCCGAGCAACTCGGCGGCGGTTACCGGTTGTCGAGTTATGTCGAGAAGACGTCGTATGCCGGGGCTGCCGCGGTCATCGCCGTGTCCGAAGGGATGCGCAAGGACGTGTTGGCGAGCTATCCGGATCTTGACCCCGACAAGGTCAAGGTCGTACACAACGGCATCGACTCCGAGTTGTGGCAACCCGACACCAGCGACGCGGCCAAGGCCGTGCTGTCGGAGCACGGAATCGACCCAGATATCCCGAGTGTGGTCTTCCTGGGGCGGATCACCCGGCAAAAGGGGTTGCCCTTCCTGTTGAAGTCGCTGCGGCAGATCCCCGAGGACACCCAGATCGTGCTACTTGCAGGTGCGCCGGACACCCCGGAAATCAAAGATGAGGTTGTCGCCCTGGTTGATGAACTGCGCGGCGAACGCAGCGGCGCGACCATCTGGATCGCGGAGATGCTGCCTCGGGAGAAGGTCGTCGCTGTGCTCTCGCACACCACGGTCTTTATGTGTCCCTCGGTCTATGAGCCGCTCGGCATCGTGAACCTCGAGGCCATGGCCTGTGGTGCGGCCGTGGTGGCCACCGCGACCGGCGGCATCCCCGAGGTGGTGGTGCATGGCGAAACGGGCTGGTTGGTGCCGATCGAGCAAAAGGACGACGGCACCGGGACACCGGTCGATGAAGACACCTACGTCAACGACTTCGCGTCTGCGTTGAACGATGCGCTGAGTGACCCGGGGCGCGCCAAGCAGATGGGGCAGGCGGGCCGCGAACGCGCCATTGGCGGCTTCTCCTGGGAGTCCATCGCCGAGCGCACCATGAAGGTCTACACCTCAGTGCTCAACTGAACCTGGCTCCTGCCGCCCAAGGGCTCGCCCTGCCTGACGCGGTCCAACGGGCGTGCGCCTTAGCGCCAGCCCGCCATGTGTTGGACGGCCACATTGGTGCCGGTGACCAGTGCGGCGACCCCTTCGGCATGCAGCGCACGCAGCAGACGCTCCCGGGTCTGCGTGTTCGACGAATCGATGGATTGCATCTGGTCATCGAGGCCGATGTCGGCCATCGCGAGCACGGAGCCAGCCAACTCGATCACCTGAGTGGCTCTGCGAGGCGCTGTGCTCGGCATACCCCAGTCCTGCTGGAGGCGGCGCCGCGCCATCAGCTCAGTCGCGGCGCCGGCCAACGGAGACCCAGGGGTCATTGACAATTGCTCGCTGACTTCCGCAATGGTGGTGCGCAGTCGCAGCTGCACGTCCGCCAGGTCGAGAGCCTGCGCGACGTGAGCCGGGAGCGGGTCGCTGGGGTATGCGGTCCAGTTCGCGCGCCACCCGCGGTCCTCGCGCGGCCCGTACTCGGTGATCTCAGGCACGAGTGCACCACCCAAACCCGGCACGAAGACCACCTCCTCAGCGGCCTGAGCTGCTGCGCTCAGGCTGGCCGGACCGGTCGGCATACCGGCGAAGGACCCTGGTCGGGGCAGCGCGACCATCACGACGCGTTCCCCGACGTCGCGCCATACCTGCAACATCGGGGTCAATCCGCTGATGTCATCGATGTCGGGTAGCGATAGCGAACCGACCTTCTCCAGCGGGAGACGACCGCTGAATGCCTCGGTGGCCCAGAGCGCGACACGCACACTGGCAGGCAGCACTGGCATGAGGTGATCGTAGAGCCGTTGGGGCAACTAGTCTTGCGTGGCATGAGTGATGTTTTGGAGTTTGCCGGGGTCGGCGTGACCCGCGGGGGTAACCAGTTGCTGCACGACATCACATGGTCGATCGAGGAGGGGGAGCGGTGGGTCATCCTCGGCCCCAATGGAGCTGGCAAGACCACGCTGCTGCAACTGGCGGCCGCACGCATCCACCCGACTGACGGGGTTGCGGGCGTACTGGGTGAAGTCCTCGGCGCTGTAGACGTCTTCGAACTGCGTCCCCGCATCGGCATGTCCAGTGCCGCCATCGCGGAGCGACTGCCAGCCCAGGAACGTGTGCTCGACGTGGTCGTCACTGCTTCGTGGTCCGTCGTGGGGCGGCACCGCGAGGAGTACGACGAGATGGACGAAGTGCGGGCGCTGGAACTACTGGATGCGCTCGGCGTCGGCCACTTGGCGAGGCGGCACTTCGGGACCTTGAGCGAAGGGGAGCGCAAGCGCGTGCAGATTGCTCGCGCCTTGATGACCGACCCCGAACTCATGCTGCTTGATGAGCCCGCCGCAGGCCTGGACTTGCGTGGCCGGGAAGACCTGGTAGGCCGGTTGCAACTACTCGCCGAAGATGTAGAGGCGCCAGCTCTGGTGCTGGTGACCCACCACGTCGAGGAGATTCCACCTGGCTTCACCGACATCCTCCTGCTGCGTGAGGGGAAGGTCGTCGCAGCAGGGCCGATCGATACCACGCTGACCGCAGGGAATCTCTCTCGGGCCTTCGATCTGCCGCTCGTCGTCGACCGTCACGGACAGCGCTGGGCCGCTCGCGCCTCCGCCCCCGTGCAGGGCGATGCTGAGCAAGCGCCACCCCCCGCTGGTCAGTGAGCCTGCTCGAAGCGCTGGCCATTGCCCTCGCCGGACTGGCCGCTGGGACGATCAACACCATCGTCGGGTCTGGGACGCTGGTGACCTTCCCGACCTTGCTGTTCTTCGGCTACGCCCCGGTCTCGGCGAATGTCTCGAACTCCCTGGGCCTCGTGGCCGGTGGGATCAGCGGGGCTTGGGGGTATCGAGGCGAAATGACCGGACTGCGCTCGACCCTGCTTCGACTCGTGCCTGCCTCCCTCGTCGGCGGGATCCTCGGCGCACTGTTGCTCTTGGTGTTGCCTGAGTCCGCGTTTGAGACGATCGTGCCAGTGCTGATCGGCCTCGCGCTGGTCTTGGTCGTGACCGGGCCGCGCCTGAACCGTTGGGCCTCGCGGCGTCGGGGCGTGGGGGGGCGCGACGACGCGGTCGACGGCATGGGGTCCGCTCGCTGGGTTGCTCTCATCCTTGGGGTGTTCGCCGGCGGGGTCTATGGGGGATACTTCGGGGCCGCTCAGGGGGTGTTGCTGGTGGGATTGATGGGCGTACTGCTGCCGCTTCGTTTGCAGCAGATCAACGGCATGAAGAACGTGTTGACGATGCTGGTGAATCTGGTCGCTGCGCTGGTCTTCTTGCTCGTGCAGCCTGAACAGATCAACTGGGCGGTGGTGGCGCTGATCGCCGTGGGCTCGACGGTAGGCGGCGTGATCGGAGCCAAGGTCGGTCGCTCCATGCCCCCGTGGTTGCTGCGGGGGGTCATCGTAACCATCGGCGTCATCGCCATCTGGGTGTTGTTGACGTGAGCGACTTGCCCGACGGCGTGACGTGGATAGATGCGCCTGATGACTCGCGCGTGCGGGACTACTTTGGGCTGACGGATGTGGCGCTGCGCCGAGTGATGGAGCCGCGCGAGGGCCTCTACATCGCCGAGTCGTCCAAGGTGATCGACCGAGCCCTGGGGGCCGGGCACCGGATGCGGTCATTGCTGATGGCTCCCCGCTGGCTCGATCTCCTGTCCGACCTGATCGAATCCTGCCGGCGAGACGGCATACCGGTGCATGTCGCGGCGCCAGCGGTCATTGAAGCGATGACCGGCTTCCACCTGCATCGAGGTGCGTTAGGGGCAATGCACCGCCCGGAGGCCCCCGTGCTGACCGACGTGCTCCACGGTGCGTCCAGAGTGGCCGTTTTGGAGGACATCGTCGATCACACCAACGTGGGCGCCGTCTTTCGGTCCGCGGCCGCTCTCGGCATCGATGCCGTCCTGGTGACGCCACGCTGCGCCGACCCGCTGTACCGCCGTTCGATCCGGGTGTCGATGGGCACGGTATTTCAGGTGCCGTGGACACGAATCGACCCCTGGCCCTCCGGCGTGGATCTGCTGCGGGCCAGCGGCTTCGTGGTCGCCGCGTGTGCCTTGGGTGCGGATGCCGTCAGTCTGGATGACCTGAGCGCTGACCCACCTGAGCGACTGGCGATCGTGTTGGGCGCCGAGGGCGATGGCCTGGCTGAGCGCACGGTCTCGGCGGCTGACCTGGCGGTCCGCATACCCATGGCCGGTGGGGTGGACTCCCTCAACGTGGCTGCGGCGAGCGCCGTGATGTTCTGGGCGCTGCGGAGCCCCTGACCGTTATGCGCGGCAACACGCGTAGAAAAGTGCGCATCGCCGAGCACATCGGTCGCTGGGTTGTGGACAGTTTGCCCTTGGGAAGGTCGCTTCCGCCCAGAGTGGCATCGTGTACCTCGACCCCCGAATCTCTGCCCGCCTCGAAGCCCAGCAGGGCGTGAGTTCAGTCACCGAGCTCGTGGAGTTGGGGGTGTCCCGCCACGTGGTTGATCGAGCTGTCCGGAATGGTCTGGTGGTCAGACTGCGGCGCAACGTCGTCGTGGACGCTGAGGTATGGCGTGCGGCGGCGCCCTCTGCGCGGCATGAACTGCGTGCCCGTGGCACGGCCCGAGCTTGGCGAGGTGTCCCATTTGCGTTGAGCCATCACAGTGCCTTGGCCCTGCACGACATCCCCCCGTGTATGCCGTGGACCACAGAGTGCACCTGGTGCGACGAGGCGATTGGGGCGCTCGCAGTGGCACGACAACCCGGATCCACCCTCCGGTCCCCGACGAGCAGGTGGGCAGTGTCGATGGCATCCCTGTGGTGTCGGCTGGCCTAGCCGCCCTCCAGGTGGCTGCGGTATTCGGCGTGGAGGCAGGACTGGTGTCCGCGGACACAGTGCTGCGCCGGCATCCCGGGACGGATTTCAGGGCGCTCCTGTGCAATGCACGGCTGGGTAACCAAGAAGGACGTGCCGCTGTGGTGGCTGAAGAAGCCGATGGACTCAGCGAATCACCGGGGGAGTCTCGGTGTCGCTGGCTGCTGCGAACGGCCGACCTACCGCCGGCACAGCCACAGGTGTGGATCCGCGATGGCATGGGCCGGAGTGCACGTGTTGACTTCCTCCTGCCTGAGCGCGTCATCGTGGAGTTCGACGGCTTGATGAAGTATCAGCAGGCAGGTGACCTCACTGAGGAGAAGCTCCGCGAGGACTGGCTGCGCAGCCTCGGCTACGAGGTCGTACCCCTGACCTGGGCCGACCTCAGCG
>JBBSNC010000055.1:0-13143 GCA_038232855.1 Actinomycetales bacterium | reverse complement strand
GCGACGGGCTACTACTTCCAGAACTTCCTGAGTATGTCGTTCGACACGCTGCCCTATCAGGGAGACGCTGGGGAGGGCTGGCTCGGTGACTGGACGACGTACTACTGGGGTTGGTGGATGAGTTGGTCGCCCTTTGTTGGCATCTTCATCGCCCGTATCTCTCGCGGCCGCACGGTGCGCGAATTCATCGGCGGGGTGATGCTGGTGCCGACCCTGTTAACCATGCTGTGGTTTGTGGCGCTCGGCGGCACGGCGCTCTTTCGTGAGGTCATGGGCGACGGCGGACTCGTCGATCCGGAGAACGGCGTCAGCACGGACATCGCCTTGTTCCAGATGTTGGAGAACCTTCCGGGCGGTCCGGTGCTGAGCGGATTGGCTCTGCTGATGATCGTGGTCTTCTTCGTCACCAGTTCTGACTCAGGGTCCTTCGTGGTCGACATGATCGCCACCGGTGGCAGCCCGAACCCACCCCTGTGGAGTCGGATCTTTTGGGCGGTGCTCGAGGGAGCGATCGCTGCGGCACTGATTATCGCCGGAACAGCCGGAGATGACCCTCAGGGTGGATTGGCTGCCTTGCAGACCATGGTCATCCTCGTCGCGGCTCCCTTCACGATCGTGATGATTTTGTCGTGCGTGGCGCTGGTCAAGTCGTTGCGCGAGGAGCACATCGAGAAGTTGCGCCTCGAGCGGGCCGTCCTTCGCCGCGAGATCGCGATGGAGACGGCGGAGGCCATCAACAGTGGCCGCTACGAAGCAGTGGGAGCCTCGTCTGGACGATCAAAGAGCGGACCGGTCGGACCACAGCCGCCGGACGATGAGTCCTGACCGACACTGAAAGTGATCCCCCGCATGGATGATGAGTATGCGGACTAGCTGTCAGACTTCTTGGGGCGCTGGATGCGGTCTTCGTCAGCGTCCGAAATCGTCGACGGAGAGGGAGCTTCGGAAAAGATCGGCCCTCAGCCTCATCGGTTCGACCAATGATGTTGAACACGATGTTCAGTAGCACCGCGGTGATCGCAGCTGCGGTGATGCCGGAGTCGAAGATCACGATGAACCAGGACGGGAACTCGTCGTAGAACTCCGGCACCGAGATCGGAATGATTCCCATGGCTAGGGCCAGAGCGACGATGACGAGGTTGGCGTTTCCGTCGTACTTCACTGTGCTCAGGGTGCGAATGCCACTGGCGGCAACGGTCCCGAACAGCGCCAATCCTGCGCCACCGAGGACCGGCAGCGGCACGAGTGCGATGAACGCGCCGAGGATCGGGAAGAGGATGTTCTTCGGCGCGCCGAACTCCTCTGATCCCGCGCCACCGGCTCCCCAGCGAATCGCCACGGGGAGCAACGACACCCCAATGACCGTGATCACTGTGCCTGTCACGACCTCGGGAAAGAAGCGAAGCAACGAGGTAAATACGGGGGCCAATCAAGAGGGCCAGGAAACCGGCGATGATCAGAGCACCGAAGACCGCCACGAGCCCCTCACGCCCGCCCTGTGCAGTCCCGATGGCCAAGATCGTCGAAACGGCAGCGAAGGAGGTGCCTTGCACGATGGGCTGCCGCGCCCCGATCTTCCAGATTCCAACAGTCTGCAGGATGGTGGCCAGAGCCGAGATGAAGAGTCCAGCTGAAACAAGATAGGTGATGTCGCGTCCGTCGAGACCGAGTGCATTGCCTACGATCAGCGGGACAGCCACGACGCCCGCATAAATGCTCAGCACGTGCTGCAGACCGTAGAGCGCCATCTGCGGTATGGGGAGCACCTCGTCTACAGGATGCTTGGCGGGTGCTTGGTTATCACTAGCAGACATGGCGGGGACCTCCATTGGTCGGTTCGTACAATATCGCACAACGGAATCTTGTTTCCGATCAGTGGAATCTATAGCGCTTCGTTTAAGGCTGTCAACCCGAAATGGCTGTGACACCGCGCACACCGCACCATGCCTGCCACGAAGCCTCAATCGCCTCGAGAGCAGCGAAAGGCCCTGTCCACGTGTGGACAGGGCCTTTCGGCGTACTAGAGCGTCATGGACGCCCCGTGCAGCACGTCAGTTGCCAGTGAGCTTCTCCCGCAGGGCGGCAAGCGCCTCATCGGAGGCAAGCGTGCCGCTGGTGTCGACCTCTGGCGCTGACGGTGTCGCTTCGCTCCCGGCCGGGCTAGCTGGTGCGGCGGAGTCTGAGGAGTAAGACGTGGATGTCGACGTCGATGACGAAGACGAGCTACCGGCCTCGCCGGCCTCTTCCTCAGCCTCGGCAGCGGCCTCCACCGCGGCCTGGTGAGCTTCGAAGCGGGCGTGCGCGTCGGCATACTCCTGCTCCCACTTCTCACGCTGCGCCTCAAACCCTTCGAGCCATTCCTGGTTCTCCGAATCGAAGCCCTCGGGGTACTTGTAGTTACCCTCTTCGTCGTACTCCGCAGCCATGCCGTACAGCGTGGGATCGAAGTCCTGAGTCACAGCCTCGTTGGCCTGCTTCAGGGATAGCGAGATGCGGCGGCGCTCCAGGTCGATATCGATAACCTTGACAAAGATGTCCGCCCCAACCTGGACGACCTGTTCCGGCAACTCGACATGGCGCTCCGCCAACTCCGAGATGTGCACCAGACCTTCGATGCCGTCTTCGACCCGGACGAACGCTCCGAACGGCACCAACTTGGTGACCTTCCCGGGCACGACCTGACCGATGGCGTGGGTGCGTGCGAAGTGCTGCCACGGGTCTTCCTGAGTGGCCTTCAGCGACAGAGACACGCGCTCGCGGTCCATGTCGACATCCAGCACCTCAACGGTGACCTCGTCGCCGACCTCGACGACCTCGCCGGGGTGATCGATGTGCTTCCACGACAATTCGCTGACGTGGACCAATCCGTCGACGCCGCCGCCAAGGTCCACGAAGGAACCGAAGTTGACGATGCTGGAGACGACGCCGGAGCGCACCTGCCCCTTCTGCAGTTCCTTCAAGAAGGTGGTGCGAACCTCGGACTGAGTCTGCTCAAGCCACGCACGACGGGACAGCACCACGTTGTTGCGGGTCTTGTCCAACTCGATGATCTTGGCCTCGATCGCCTTACCGACATACGGCAGCAGGTCACGAACCCGCCGCATCTCCACCAGGGAAGCCGGCAAGAAGCCGCGCAGTCCGATGTCCAAGATCAGGCCGCCCTTGACGACCTCGATGACGGTGCCGGTGACGACGCCATCCTCTTCCTTGACCTTCTCGATGGAGCCCCAGGCGCGCTCGTACTGTGCGCGCTTCTTCGACAGGATCAAGCGCCCCTCTTTGTCCTCTTTCTGCAGGACGAGGGCTTCGACGGCGTCTCCGACCGAGACAACTTCGGAAGGATCGATGTCGTGTTTGATGGCCAACTCACGCGAAGGGATGACACCCTCAGTCTTGTAGCCGATGTCGAGCAGGACCTCGTCCCGGTCGACCTTGACGATAACACCTTCGACGATGTCTCCGTCGTTGAAATTCTTGATCGTCGCGTCGATTGCCGCGAGCAATTCCTCCTCAGATCCGATGTCGTTGACAGCGATCTGGGTGGGGGCCTTCTCGGCCGTGGTTGCAGTCATGTAGTAGGGACTCCGATTGTGGACATGAAGTGAAGAGCGAGGCGGCTGGTGTCGCCTCGCTCATGTGGACAGGTTGCACGGGCTGAATGCGCACATGCGCGCTACCAGCCTACGCACAGCCTTCTGAGTGGTCAATCCAGGTTGACTACTGTAGAGACCGTGGCTCAGCGCAAGGAACCGGTGGACCATTCAATGAGCGTGCGCACATCCCGTCACTGGTGGGACCGGGAGGCCATCGCCTACTACGCCGAGCATGGACCCGCGCTGGGTGACGCCTGCCTGAGCTGGGGGCCGGAAGGCATCACTGAGACACAGCTTGGGCTGCTGGGCGATCTGAGCGGGGCACACGTGCTCGAGTTCGGTTCAGGCGCGGCTCAGGGGGCTCGATGGTGCGCCAGTCGCGGTGGCCAGGTCGTGGCCAGCGACATCTCCGCCGGGATGCTCGCGCAGGCGTTGGAGATCGACCGCACAAGCGGGTATGCGCAGGGTGCGGCCGCACCGGTCTACCTGCAGTGCGATGCGGCTCGCCTGCCGTTCGGCGACGGGGCCTTTGACGTCGCGTTTTCGGCATACGGGGCATTGCCATTTGTGCCTGACCCAGGCGCCGTGCTTGCCGAGGTCAGCCGGGTCTTAGCCCCCGGAGGCCGTTGCGTCTTCTCGCTGACGCACCCATTTCGCTGGGTCTTTCCCGACCTACCGGGCCCGGAGGGACTTTCCGTGGCTACGTCCTACTTCGACACCGACCCCTATGTCGAAACTGATGCGGGCGGGCAGGTCGCCTATGTTGAGCACCACGCCACAGTCGGGGACATGGTGCGTTCCATAGTCGCTGCCGGGCTCACGCTGGTCGACCTACTCGAGCCACCCTGGCCTGCGAATGCCCAACACACCTGGGGCGCGTGGAGTCCGTTGCGCGGCCATCTGATCCCTGGGACCGCACTCTTCGACTGCCGCAAGGCTGCCTCGGGCGGCTAGTGGGTGGCAGCGTGCCAGGTGTTGCCGACACCGATGCTGACATCCAGGGGGACCGCAAGATCGGCCGCAGCCGCCATCTGAGCTCGCAGGAGATGCTCGACGTGCTCACGCTCGCCGCGAGCGACCTCGACCACCAGTTCGTCGTGCACCTGCAACAGCATCCGTGAGTGGCAGTCGTCGGCCCGCAGCTCTGCCTCGGCCTTCAGCATCGCCACCTTGATGATGTCGGCGGCCGAGCCTTGAATGGGAGCATTCAGCGCCATCCGCTCTGCAATCTCACGCCGTTGCCGATTATCCGACGTCAGATCCGGCAAATACCGCCGACGGCCATAGATGGTCTCGGTGAAACCAGTGCCCCTGGCCTCACTGACGACATCTCGCAGATAGTCGCGGACCCCGCCGAAACGCTCGAAGTATTCATCCATCAGAGCCTTGGCCTCCTCGGTCGAGACGGCCAGCTGCTTCGACAACCCGAAGGCGGACAACCCGTAGGCCAGCCCGTAACTCATCGCCTTGACCTTGGAGCGCATGGCCGACGTGACATCGGCGGGCTCGACCGAGAACACCCGCGAACCGACGAAGCGATGCAGGTCCTCCCCCGTCCGGAAGGCCTCGATCAGCCCCGCATCGCCGGAGAGGTGGGCCATGATGCGCATCTCGATTTGGCTGTAATCGGCCGACAGCAGGGTCTCGTAGTCGGGACCCACAACAAAGATCGTCCGGATGCGACGACCCTCTTCAGTGCGGATCGGAATGTTCTGCAGGTTGGGCTCGGTCGAACTCAACCTGCCCGTGGCGGCAATGGTCTGCTGGTATGTCGTGTGGATCCGACCGTCGTCGGCGACCGAACGCAGCAGCCCAGTGGCGGTCACCCGCAATCTGGTCGCGTCCCGGTGCCGAAGGAGCGCACCAAGGAACGGGTGGTCGGTCTGGGCATAAAGGCCGACCAGCGCCTCGGCATCGGTGGTGTATCCGGTTTTGGTGCGTCGGGTCTTGGGTAACCCCAGCCGGTCGAACAACACGGCTTGTAGTTGCTTGGGCGATCCCAAATTGACGGTGTCATCCTCGATCGCGGCCCAGGCCTCTTGCTGTGCTGCAGTCATGGCCGCAGCGAACTCATCGTCCAGTTCCTGCAGCCCCTGCGCATCGACGGCGATGCCAGCCTGCTCCATCGTCGCGAGGACGTGCATGAGTGGCAGCTCCATGTCGAGCAGCAACTCTTTGCCCTGCACGTCGGCCAGTTCACCGTCCAAGACCAGCGACAGGTCGTGAATGGCCCGGGCACGTACCATCGCCTGCTCCGCAGCGTCCTTAGCGCCGTCAGCGCCGCCGAGGTCCAACTCGAGTTGTGGGGCCCCCTCACCACTATCGGCGCGCAGCTCTCGGTGCAGGTAACGCACGACGAGATCCGCCAAGTCGTAAGACCGCTGGTCAGGTCGCACCAGGTAGGCGGCCAAGCCGGTGTCGTGCACCAACCCGTGCAGCGGCATACCGCGCGCGGCCAAACCGTGTATCAACGCCTTGCCGTCGTTGACGACCTTCGGGTTGCCCGGATCACTCAGCCAGCGCGCCACCTCTTGCTCATCGGCAACATCGCAGGCAGTGAGATCGAGATAGGCAGCATGGTCAGCGGTGGCCAAGGCGAGGCCGGTGGCATCAGAGCCGGTCGGTTTGCCCTCCCCCACGATTGACAGCGCCACCCGCACCCCCGCAGGTGCGTGGTTGGTCAGCCACTGGTTAGCCTCGCGAGCCGCCAGCACCTGCCCGTTGACGTCGATGCCCTGGTCAGTCTCGCTTTCATCGATGACCGCATCCAGGGTCTCGAAGAGCCGATCGCGCAGCACTCGAAACTCCAGCCCATCGAAGACGCGGTGCACCTCGTCGCGGTCCCAGGGATGCCGTTGGGCTTGCTCCACAGTGAGCTGCAGCTCGAGGTCGTCAATGAGTTGGTTGAGTTTGCGATTACGCAGCACGTCGGGCAAGTGGTCGCGCATAGATTGACCGGCCTTGCCAGGCAGTTGGTCGACATGGGCCACGACGCCGGACAAGTCCCCATGCGCCGTGATCCATTTGGCGGCCGTCTTCGGGCCGACCCCAGGCACCCCCGGTAGGTTGTCCGAGGTCTCTCCCACCATCGCGGCGAGGTCGCTATATCGCTCAGGCGGCACACCGTACTTCTCCAGCACCACCTCGGGCGTCATCCGAACCAAATCGGAGACGCCTTTACGCGGATACAACAACGTGCAGCGCTTGTCGATCAACTGGATGGCATCGCGATCTCCGGAGCAGATCAGGACCTCCATGCCCTCCTCTCGGGCACGCGCGGTCAACGTCGCGATGATGTCATCTGCCTCGAAGCCATCCAGGTCGAGATGGGCGATCCGCAGTGCGTCGAGCACCTCGCGGATCAGCGGCAACTGCCCGGAGAACTCGTCCGGCGTCTTGGCCCGGCCAGCCTTGTATTCGGCATACTCCAGCGTCCGGAACGTGGCCCGGGACTTGTCGAAGGCCACCGCGATGTGCGTGGGGGCCTCATCGCGCAACACGTTGATCAACATGGAGGTAAAGCCGTACACCGCATTCGTCGTCTGACCTGTCGTGGTCGAGAAGTTCTCGGCCGGCAGCGCAAAGAACGCACGGTAGGCCAGCGAGTGTCCATCGAGCAGCAGAAGTCTGTTCACGCGATTCCCTTCACAGATGGCACTCTATGACTCATGACCGACAGTGCCCACGCATGAGTCAACAGCCTGACCGCTCCGAGCACGAAGCGCCACAAGCCTTGAGCGATGAGGACTTGGCCGCCATGGCCAGCGGCACGCTCCTCGAGCGAATGGGGATCGAGGTCACCAGCGCCAGCGCCGAACGCGTCGTCGGCACGATGCCGGCGGAAGGCAACACCCAGCCCTATGGCTTGCTTCATGGCGGGGCCAGTGTGGTGTTAGCCGAGACCCTGGGCAGCATCGCCGCGATGTTGCACGCCGGGTCACAGCGCGTCGCCGTCGGCGTCGATATCAACGCCACCCACCACAAAGCGGTCCGACCCCCCGGTGTCGTGACCGGCGTCGCGACACCGCTGCGGCTCGGTGGCGCCATCGCGTGCTACGAGATCGTCATCACCGACGAGCGGGGTGACCGTGTGTGCACGTCCCGCCTGACCTGCGCGCTGCGCAACCGGCCCCCTGTCATACCCACTTCCTGAGCTCGCGCAACCGTGGACGGGGGTTTTGTCGGGCTCGGGACAGTCATCAACGTCGCGGCAGTCGTGCTGGGAGCCACCGCCGGGATGTTGCTCGGTCAGCGCCTGCCCGATGGCGTGCGGCTCGTGGTGACCGACGCGTTGGGACTGGTGACGCTGTTGGTGGCGGCACTGTCGGCGTACGCGGTCACCTCACCCGCTTTGGCCGCTGCGGTCGGAGAGGGTGTCCCGGTGCTGGTCGTCCTCGGGTCGCTGTTGATCGGGGGGATCATCGGCGCTCTGCTGCGCTTGGAGGCTCGGCTCGCTGCGCTGGCCGGAACGGTCCAACGGTTTGCCGAGCGGCTGGCTCCCACGGCGGCGTCTGCCTCAGCCGGGTCTGAACCGCAGAGCGCTCGGGAACGCTTCATCGAAGGCTGGTTGACCACGTCGTTGTTGTTCTGTGTCGGCCCATTGGCGATCTTGGGCTCACTCAGCGACGGCCTGGGGCGAGGCATCGATCAGTTGGTGCTGAAGTCGAGTCTTGACTTGTTTGCCGCGATGGCCTTCGCCGCCTCGTTCGGGCTGGGCGTGCTGTTCTCCGCAGTGTCGGTCGCGCTCATCCAAGGGTTGCTGACCCTCGTGGGCTTCGGCCTCGGTTCGGTTATTTCGGATGCTCAGATCGCCGCCCTGACGGCTGTCGGGGGGTTGCTGCTGGTGGGACTGGCACTGAGGTTGCTTCGTGTGCGTGAGGTGCCGGTCGCCGATCTGCTGCCGGCATTGGTGGTGGCACCCGTCCTGGTAGCCGCGATCACGGCATACGGCTAGCTATTCTTCTGCGGGCCCATCTCGGCAATGACTGCATCCGCGACCTCGCGCATCGACATCCGACGGTCCATCGCCGCCTTCTGAATCCAACGGAAGGACTCAGCCTCGGTGACCCTGAGTTTCTGCATGAGCAGGCCTTTGGCCCGGTCCAGGCGTTTGCGAGTCTCCAGTCGTTCGGTCAGATCGGCGATCTCGGACTCCAAGGCGCCACGCTCTTGCCACCTGGCAGCCGCGATGTCCAACGCCGGAAGCACGTCGTGCGGGGCGAACGGTTTCACGACATATGACATGACACCGGCTTCTCGGGCTCGCTCCACCAGCGCGCGATCGCTGAAGGCGGTCAGCATGACGACCGGAGCCAACGACTCGCGTCCAATGATCTCGGCAGCACTGAGGCCATCCAGCACCGGCATCTTGACATCCATCACGACGATGTCGGGGCACAGTTGGCGAGCCATCTCCACCGCCTGCTCCCCGTCGCTGGCCTGTCCGATGACGTCATAGCCACCCTCGATGAGCATTTCGGTCAGATCCATCCGAATCAGTGCTTCATCTTCGGCGACGACCACACGCCTGCGAGTTCCTTCATCCGGTGCCGACTTCAGCGCCATCGAGTTCCTTACTGTGTGCCGGGAGCGGGATTCGAACCCGCACGCCCTTTCGAGCAAAGCATTTTGAGTGCTCCGTGTCTGCCATTCCACCACCCCGGCGAGGGCAGCAGAATCATACCCGCCCGGATGTCTCCTCACGTAGTCGAGCATAGGCGGGGACCTTGCCATGCACGGCGTCGCCCACCTTATGGATCCGAAGGGCATTGATAGAGCCCGGTACACCGGGTGGGGAACCGGCGACGATGACGATGAGGTCCCCCACATTGCATCGCTTCTCACGCAGCAACGCCTCATCCACTTGCATCACCATTTCGTCGGTGTGCTCAACGTATGGCGTCAGGAAGGTCTCAATGCCCCAGGTCAGGGCCAACTGAGACCGGGTGGTGCGCTCGGGGGTGAAAGCCAGCATGGGAACCGCCGGGCGCAGCCGTGACATCCGACGGGCCGAGTCGCCGGTCTGGGTGAACGTCACCAAGTACGAGACCCCGAGCAGGTTGGCGATGTCTGCGGCTGCTCTGGTCACTGCTCCGCTGGTGGTCTTGGGCTTGGTGCCCAGCGGGGTGATCCGATCGAGGGCTTGCTCTTCGATGTTCGCGATGATCGTGGCCATTGTCTCCACCGCCTTGATCGGCCACTCCCCCACGCTCGTCTCCCCCGAGAGCATGATCGCGTCAGCACCGTCAAGCACGGCGTTGGCGCAGTCGCTGGCTTCCGCGCGGGTCGGCCGTGCGTTCGTAATCATCGACTCGAGGACCTGCGTGGCCACGATCACCGGCTTGGCATTACGCCGTGCCATCTCCACCGCTCGCTTCTGCACCAACGGCACCTCCTCCAGCGGCAGCTCAACGCCGAGATCGCCACGCGCCACCATGATGGCGTCGAAGGCCGAGACGATCTCCTCAAGATTCGCGACTGCTTGGGGCTTTTCGATCTTGGCAATCACGGGGCGGCGGATGCCGACCTCATCCATGATCGCGTGGACATCCTCAATGTCGACCGCCGAACGCACGAACGACAAGGCCACCAGATCGGTGCCGGTGTTCAGCGCCCAACGCAGGTCATCTGCATCCTTTTCGCCGAGGGCAGGCACGCTCACGGCTGCCCCGGGAAGGTTGATGCCCTTGTTGTTGGAGACGGCGCCGCCGACTTCGACCTCGGTGATGACATCGGTGTCGGTCACTTCCACGGCGATCAACTGCACCTTGCCATCGTCGATCAGCAAGTGGTCGCCGGGCTCGACGTCGTCGGCAAGCCCATGGTGGGTCGTGCCGACCTCGTGCTGGTCACCCGGCACGTCGCGCGTAGTGATGACGAATCGGTCCCCTACAGCCAGTTCGATCGGGCCGGAGGCGAACCGGGCAGTCCGGATCTTGGGGCCCTGAAGGTCGGCCAAGACAGCGACGGCCCGGCCTACTTCGTCACCTGCGTGGCGCACCATGTCGTAGCGGCGCTGATGATCCTCATGGTCCCCGTGTGACATGTTGAACCGGGCGACGTCCATCCCGGCTTCAACGAGAGCTTTCACCTGTTCGGGGGTATCAACCGCAGGTCCCAGTGTGCAAACGATCTTGGCGCGACGCATGGTCCTAGCCTATGCGGCAGCCGGTTCAGGATGTAAGCGGTTGTCCGACCGTGTCGTCCTGCTCCGGTGTGTCCTGGAGGTGGACTGACCCGCGCGGTGGGTAGTCGGCCCGCCGACCCCGCAAGTAGTACAAGGCAGCGCCCAAGGCACAGATCGCCAGTGACACCCACACGTTGACGCGTTGACCGAAGACGATCTCCGCCGGGTCAGTGCGAATCAACTCGATGAAGAACCGGCCAAGGGTGTAACCCAACAGGTAGAGCGCAAACACTTGTCCGCGCGCAAAGCGGTGGCGTCGATCGGCCACGATGATGACCAACGCCACGAGCAGGACCCAGAGTGACTCGAACAGGAAAGTGGGCTGGAAGGTGCCCAGCACGATAGCGGACCCGGAGTCGTCCACCACGGCGCGTCCTGCGCCCTGATCCCATTGGTGGATCTGCAGCGCCCACGGGGCATGGGAAGGGCCGCCATACAACTCGTTGTTGAAATAGTTGCCCCAGCGGCCCAGCGCCTGAGCAACCAAGAGGCCCGGCACGATGGCGTCGGCGATGTCCGCGAAGGAATGGTCATGTCGGCGGCACCCGATATAGGCACCGACCGCGCCGAGAGCCACAGCTCCCCAGATGCCCAAGCCCCCCTGCCAGATCTTGAGAGCGTCGATGGGGTTGCCACCCTCGCCGAAGTACGGCCTTGGCGAGGAGATGACGTGATAGAGCCGGCCGCCGACGATCCCGAAACCCACGGCCCAGCCGGCAATGTCATAGATCTCCTCTCCGGTGCCCCCGCGGGCGCGCATTCGATGGAAGGAGATCGTGATGGCGGCGAGGATCCCGAGCAGGATGCAAAGCGCATATGCGCGAATCGGGAACGGCCCGATGAACCAGACCGATTGCTCCGGGCTGGGCAGCGCCGACGGCAGGACGTGCGCGAACTGGGCAACCCTCACTGGTCGGCCAGGATGTCGCTGAGGGCGTTGGGGTCGCTCAGCAACGACGAGAGTTGCTCGTCGCTGATCTTTTCCCCATCGACCATGACCACGGGTGAGGAGGTGACACCGTCCTTGCTGGCGCGTTCTTGCATATCGCCTACATAGTCGGCGTAGGTCTGCTGCTGCACGCAGGTGGTGAACGTCTCCAGGTCTGTGCCCTCAATGCCGGAATCTGCGGCCGCAGCCAAAAAGTCTTGATCCTCATATCCCTGCCCCTCGACCTCCGGCTGCCGTGCGAACACGCCTTCGACGAAGGAGGGGACGATGCCCACGTCGGCCGAGCACACAGCGGCATTTGCGGCTCTCGCCGATGCTTCGTTGTTCAACGAGCCGTCCAGGAAAGACATAAACGTATACGTGAGCTTGATGTCACCGGCAGCAGCTGCGTCGTCGAAAGCCTGCCCGGAGGCTTGCTCCAGTTGACCACAGAACGGGCACTGGAAGTCTTCGTAGAGGTGCACCTCGGGCACGTCGCTCATCTCGGGGTTGACCACGATGCCGCCACCCTCGGGCAGGGTATTGGCACCACCTGCAGCGGTGAGGCCGTCGCCGCGTGCGGCGAGATAGACTATCACCGCAATCAGGGCGACCAGCAGGGCAGCGACCACACCGATCAAACCCCCGGGGGGCCCTGATTTCTTGGCGACCTTTGCCTTCGGGGCGGGTGGACGTGCCATGTCTTAGTCATTCCCTTCGTAGTTCTCGCCCCGGAGCAGCACGGACCCCAGAGCGGCCAGGGTATGCGGTCGCAGCACCAACCAGAGACCCGCCGCGGCGAGCGCGGTATCGCGAAGAATTTCTTGCAGGGTGAGCCCGATGAACTTAGCTATCTCATAGGGAAACAGGTCATAGGCCACCACGGATTGGATAGCCACGGTCGTGTCGGTCACCTTGAGGTACCCCGCGAGCAGCAGCACACCACCGAGGCTGAGCCGGGCGATAAGACCTAGCGCGTCGAACCACCGAAGCCGGCGCCGGGGCGCATCGTCCTGCGTGTTTTGCTCACTCGGGGTGCCTGCGCTATCCACCGACATGTCGTTCACGCGCTGCGGACGCCTTCAGCAAGTTCTGCGGTGAGGCGCTCCAGCGCCCGCAACTGCGGGTCGGACCCCAGTGCTGAGACCAGCGCCGACCCAACGATGACGCCGTCGGCGAAGCCTGCCACCTGCGCGGCCTGCTCGCCGGTGGAAACTCCCAAACCGACGCAGATGGGCAAGGAGGTGACCTCTCGAGCACGGGCGACCAAGTCTCGCGCCCCCGCGCCCACGGAGGTCCGCGCGCCGGTGACTCCCATCGTGGACGCGGCATACACAAAACCTCGACACGCTGCAGTCGTCATGGCCAGGCGCTTCGGCGTCGAGGAGGGCGCGATGAGGAAGATCGGTGCCACGTCTGCGGCATAGGCAGCTTCG
>JBBSNC010000054.1:0-13162 GCA_038232855.1 Actinomycetales bacterium | reverse complement strand
TGGCCCGCGCAGCAAGGACTCCGGCAAGAGCTGCCTCGCTTACCGCACCTCGAGGAGCGGTAATGCGCGGCAGATCCTTCGGCGCACTGCCGCTCCCCCGGTAGGCCACGCCTTCGGCATCGATCAACATCCACCGCTGACCGGGTTGTTTGAGAACCGCCGCAGGGGTGCGCATCCTCAAGGTCACACTGAGCGTGGAGGGCCAGGACCGCTCGATGTCAACCTCTTGAATGCGGTTGTCAGCGGCAACCCTTTGCTCCAGTGCCGCGGTGTCCACCCGCGCCAGTGGCCGCCCCAGCGGTGCGGCGGCGTTCGCCCGGGCCTGGGTCTGCACAGCATCGGGCCCACCGGTGACCTGGACATCCTTGAGCACCAAGAGAGGCGAGTAGCCCACGAGATACACGACACCAACGATGAGCACCGAGATCACAGCTACCCAGATGCCCCTGTGCCGAACTCGGGGCCGCGCAGATCGCACGCGGGCGTTGAAGCGCCTATCCACCAGATCGCTCCAAGAAGGTCACCAACTGGGGCCCCAGGACTGTGATGTCCCCGGCGCCTACGGTCAGCACCACATCCCCGGCTCGCAAGAGCGCGCCGATGGTGGACGTCATCGACGAAGATTCGGCCACGTAGTGCAGCGCTGGACTGTCACCGCCTCGAGTGGTGATGAGACGGCGCAACGCGCCTACCACCGTTTCTCCAGAAACCCCCGGCACAGGTTGCTCCCGCGCTCCATACACATCTAACAGCACAACCACGTCAGCAAGGCTCAGCGCTTCTGCAAAGTCATCAGCAAAGGCCACCGTCCGGGAGTATAGATGCGGCTGAAACACCACCACCAAGCGGCCGTCATCGGCCACGATGGAACGACCGGCCTGCACCACAGCCGCCACCTTGTGCGGATTGTGCGCATAGTCATCAATAACCTCGACCCCCGCCGCTGAGCCGACGGACTCAAACCGCCTCCGGGTACCTGCGAACGTGGACAGCCCTGCTAGCGCCACGTCAAGATCGATGCCGATCCCGGCGGTTGCCGCCGCCAGGGCGGCGGCGGCATTGGCCAGATTGTGCCGTCCTGGGGCCGGGACGACCAGCGTCCGGGTGGTTCCAGCACTGATTGCCACGACGTCGTCGTGCCGGACGTCTTGGTTCCAGATCAGCTGTGCTTCGCCGAGCCGGCCGACCTGGGTGAACGAGGTCATGTGTATGTCGGCCGATTCGGATTCGCCCCAGGTCAGCACACGTTGCCCGGCAGCACGGGCGTGGTTGGCTAGGCTCACCGCCCCGGGGTCATCCGCGTTTGTCACCAGGAGACCGCCTGCGGAGATTGTGTCGACGAAGGCAGCGAAGGCCCGCTGCACCCCAGCGAAGTCACCGTAGAAGTCGAGGTGATCCGCAGTCACATTCGTCACGATGGCGATATCTGGCCGATAGGTCAGGAACGAGCCGTCGCTTTCATCGGCCTCGACGACCAACGGACCCGAGCCGGGCTCGGCGCTGACGGCGTAGTCCGCCAGCGGGGAGCCAATGACGAAACCTGGGTCGGTGCCGCCTTCAGCCAAGGCACTGACGACCATGGCGCTGGTCGTTGTCTTGCCGTTGGCTCCGGCCACGGCCACGACGGTGCGTCCCGCTGCCAGGGCCGCAATGCCCTGAGCGCGGTGCAGCACAAGGCGGCCGCCTGCTCGTGCTGCCTGCAGTTCTGGATTCGACTCCGTCACAGCCCCAGAGATGATGATCGTGTCTGCCTCACCAATATGGCTCGCTTCGTGCCCGAGGAACACGGTGGCTCCGCGACTGCGCAACAGTTCCAACGCCGGGCTGTCCCGTGCATCGGAACCGGATACCCGGTTGCCCGCAGCGAGGAACAGCAAGGCGACCCCGGAAACGCCCGATCCACCGATCGCAATGAAGTGCACGCGCCCAAGGGCCTGCGCCGAAGGTGGGATCGAGGTGAAGTCGAACCGAGGCTCCTCTTGAGCCGGGGTGTTCATGCTTTGCTGACGGCCGACAACACCAAGTCCGCAAGCATTTCATCGGCCTGCCGCTCGCCCATGGCCGCAGCGGCGCTGCCCATCGCACGCAGTTGGTCTGCGTCGCGCACGAGCGGCACCACCTCTGAGCGAACCCACCCCGCACTCACATCGCCGTCGTTGACCAACAAAGCCCCTCCTGCGTTCACCACATCGACTGCGTTGAGCCGTTGCTCACCGTTGCCTATCGGTAACGGAACGAAGATGGCCGGCAGGCCAACGGCCGCGAGTTCGCACACGGTGCCCGCACCGGCGCGACACACCGCCACGTCCGCCGCTGCATAGGCAAGGTCCATGCGATCGGTATAGGGCAGGGCCACATAGCGCGGTCCAGCGCCGCTGGCGAGTTTCTCCGGAACGTTGATGTCCTTTCCGGCACCGGTGAGATGCAACACCTGGACGCCCGCGCTGACAAAGTCAGCCGCGGCGTCTGCGAACGCCGCATTCAATCGTGCGGCCCCCAGCGAACCACCAAAAACCAGCAGAGTGGGCACGTTAGCTTCCAGCCCAAAGTGCCGCACGGCCTCAGCTCGGGCCAGGCCGCGATCCAGCCCACCAATTTCTCGGCGCAACGGCAAACCTACCCACTGAGCATGAGGCAGGTCCGTGCGATCGAAAGTCGTCGCCACGAACGGGGTCATTCGAGCACCGAGTCGGTTCGCCAGCCCAGGGCGCGCGTTCTGCTCATGCAAAACCATCGGCACCCCCCGGCGGCGGGCTGCCACGTATGCCGGCGTCGAGACGTACCCGCCGAATCCGACCACGACATCAGCCTTGGCGGCCTCGATCGCCTCAGTCGCCGCCCTGATCGAGCCGCCAAAAGCTTTGGGAAAGGCAAGCATTGATCCGTTGGGTCGCCGAGGGAATGGCGCCTTGGGCAGGGTCACGAGGCGATAGCCGCGTTCGGGAACCAATCGTGATTCCAGTCCCTCAGCCGTGCCCAGCACGGTGATCTGTGTCTCTGGATCGCGACGTCGCAGACAGTCGGCAAGCGCCAGCAGTGGGTTGACGTGCCCAGCCGAACCTCCCCCGGCCAACACCACTGAGGGGGGTTGAGCCAAGAACGTCACCGTGCCCCCCGCGAATGCGTCGGCAACGCTGCCAGAGTGCGCTTCAACACAGAAGGCGTCCCGGCGAGGGCGCTGGCGCATCCGGGCAGGGTGCGTGCCATGGCCAGCAGCAGCCCGACCCCCATCAAGGCAGCCACCAGCGCGGAGCCACCGCTGGAGACCAGCGGCAGCGGCACTCCGATGATGGGCAACATTCCGATCACCGAGCCGATGTTGAGGCAGGCCTGCACCAGGATCCAGATCATCACTCCGGCAGTGGCCAGCCGCACGAACGGGTCCGTGCTTGCGGCCACCACCCGGAAGCAGGCATAGCCGAGGACCAAGAAGAGTCCCAAGACGGTGAGCGTGCCAGGCAGACCTAGCTCCTCGCCAATGATCGCCAAGATGAAGTCGTTGTGCGGCTCGGGCAGGAGCGACCACTTCTCCCGACTGGCACCCAGACCGACGCCCCACCATCCCCCGTCAGCGAGGGCATACTCTGCGTGCACTTTTTGGAAGCATCCCTCTACCTGCGGATTCGTGCAGGTGTTACCGAGCCAGGTCTCGATGCGTTGCATGCGGTTGGCGCTGCCTGCCGCCAGGGAAGCCACCCCCACCCCCACTACTGCACCAACGACTACGAACCAGCGCACCTGCAGACCCGCCACAAAGAGCATGCCACCAGCAATCGCGACGAGGATCATGGCGGTCCCCAGGTCTCTGCCAGCGACAACCAGACCAACCAGCACGGCTGCCCCCGGCAGGATGAAGGGAATAAGCGCATGGGCCAGCCGCCCCATCACAGCACGCTTATAGGCCAGCACCGATGCACCGAAGACGACCAGGGCAAGTTTTGCGAACTCCGACGGTTGCACGCTTCGACCGCCGATCAAGATCCAGTTTCGGTTACCTTGGAAATCACTCCCGAGCGGGCTGAAGACGAGCGCCTGCAAAGCAATGCCGAGGAGCAATCCGGGCAGCGCTAGGCGCTTCCACCACCGCAGTTTGACGCGCGAGGCCAGCCAACCAAGCAGCAGGCCCGCCCCGGCAAAGACCACCTGCTCGCCGAAAACACCGTAGGAACTCCCGGTCTCGGCATAGGACCGCACGCTGGAGGCCGACAAGACCATCACTAAGCCGATCGCGACCAGGGCCGCCGAACTCACCAGGATCAGGTAGTACGGTGCTACGGGCGATCTCAGCCAACTCCCTGCCGTGCTCCACCCGGATGGGGCGCCTGCTGTCGGCTCGAGACGAGATTTGGTCGCTGTCATGCCCTTTCCCGCCCGGCACGGCGACGCACCGCATCGGCGAAGGCGTCCCCACGCGCTTCATACGAATCGAACATGTCCAACGAAGCTGCAGCCGGTGCCAGCAGCACGACATCACGAGGCGTCGCCATCTGCAGCGCTGCCGCGACAACCCGGTCCATCATCGCGTTCAGCGCTTGCTGCCGGTGCTCTCCTGCCATAGCTTCAGTCTCCGGTGCGCCCACCTGTTCGACCTGAACCTCGGGGGCGTGTCGGGCAAGTGCCCGCGCCAATTCGTTGCGGTCGACACCGAGCAGCACGGCGCCTCGCAGGCGGGGCGCGGCAGTGGCCACCAACTCATCGATGTTGGCACCTGTCAGTTGACCCCCGGCGATCCAGACCACCCGGTCGAAGGCAGCCAACGACGCGGCAGCCGCATGCGCGTTCGTCGCCTTGGAATCGTTGATGAACTGCACACCGTCGATCGAGGTTACGGTGGCAATCCGGTGATCATCGGGCCTAAAGGAACGGATTCCTTCGCGTACCGCGATGGGTGGCACTCCTGCGGCCCTGGCCAGTGCGGCCGCTGCCAAGACGTTGGCGACCATGTGCGGGGCTGGCGCGAGTCCCGTGTCGGCGCTGATGTCGCTCAGAGTCGCCAACTCGGCTGCCGAATCCGCGCGCTGAGCCACAAAGGCACGGTCGGCCAGAACGTCTTCAACCATCCCCACCATGGAACGGTGCGGGATCGATAGTGTGAAGCCGATGGCCCGACACCCTTCGATGACCTCCGCTTGGGCGACCATGTGCTCGGTGATCGGGTCCTGAACGTTGTAGACGCACGCTACCTGGGCACGTTGATAAATGCGCGCCTTCGCGTCGGCATACTCCTGCTCCGAGCCGTGCCAGTCCAGATGATCGGGCGCGACATTGAGCACGCACGCCGCCAAAGCCGACATGGTCGAGGTGTAGTGAAGTTGAAAACTCGACAGCTCCACTGCAATCACGTCGAACGGCTCGGGGTTGAGGACTGCCTCCAAGACCGGCGTTCCCACATTTCCCGCAGCGATCGCCTTCAACCCCGCAGCACGCAACATCGACTCAAGCAGGCGCACCGTGGTCGTCTTGCCGTTGGTGCCGGTCACTGCCAACCAAGGAGCAGCGCCACCTCGGGTGCGCATCCGCCAGGCCAATTCGACCTCACCCCACACTGGTATGCCGGCCTGGGCCGCAGCGAGCAGGATCGGATGGCTGGGACGCCACCCAGGAGAGGTCACCACGACATCGATATCGGCACCATCGAGCGGCCACTGGCGGACGTGGTCGGCGCCGATCCGGACATCGGCACCAAGGATGTCCAGTACTCGGGCACGCTCTGCCTGCACTGGCGCCGGCGAACCCCCGTCGAGCACGATGACATGCACCCCTCGCTCGAGCAGAGCATCGGCGGCCGCGAAGCCGCTGACGCCGAGGCCGGTCACCACGGCGCGAATCCCTCGCCAAGGAGCGTCGCGATGGGTGAGGGCGGCCAGTCTTTCGTTCTCACTCATTGCCGAAGCCATCGATGTAGATCTGCCTCACAAACTCGCTACCCACTCGGCATAGAAGAGGCCTAAGCCCACGGCCACGCACAACCCGGCAATGATCCAGAACCGGATGACGATCGTCACCTCGGCCCAGCCCAGCAATTCGAAGTGGTGCTGCAGCGGAGCCATCCGAAACACTCGCTTGCCGGTCATCTTGAACGACCCGACCTGGATAATGACCGAAAGTGTGATGATCACGAACAACCCACCGAGGATGGCCATCAGTAATTGTGTGTGGGTGACAATCGCCAACCCGGCCAATGCGCCTCCCAAGGCCAAAGACCCGGTGTCACCCATGAAGATCTTGGCTGGCGAGGCATTCCACCACAAGAAGCCGAAGCATGCGCCGGCCACGCACGAGGCGACGACAGCCACGTCCAGCGCGTCTCGCACGTCATAACAGTTCGGACCTGGACTGATCTGGCAATTCTGGTTGTACTGCCAGATACCAATCAGCAGATAGGAGCCGAAAACCATCACCGAGGCCCCAGTAGCCAGCCCATCAAGACCATCGGTGAGGTTCACCCCGTTGGAGGCACCGGCAATCATGATGTTCGCCCACAGGACGAACAAGATCAATCCGCCGACCGTGCCCAAGGCGGCGAAGTCGATGCTGGTGTCGCGGACGAAGGAGACTGCGGTGCTTGCGGGTCTGCGGAAGTCATCGGTGGGGAACTGCAGTGCCAGTACGGCGAAGATCACCGCAACCGCCGTCTGGCCGAGCAGCTTTTCCCAGGACCGCAAACCCAGGCTGCGCTGCTTAGAGATCTTGATGTAGTCGTCGAAGAAGCCAACCAAACCCAGACCCGCCATGAGAAACAGCACGAGCAGCCCGCTCATGGTGAATCGGCCGCCACCCAACTCGATCCACCCGATCGCCGCCAGGGCCATCAGCAAGATGTGCGCCCCGAAATAGCCCAACAGGGTGGCGGCGATGATGACTGCGCCACCCATCGTGGGAGTGCCGCGCTTCGTGTGGTGCGAGGTCGGGCCGTCGTCGCGGATGAACTGCCCGTAGCCCCGGCGGACCAAGAACTTGATGAAAAGCGGCGTCCCCAGCATGGCCACGATCATGGCTATCGCACCGGCCAGCAGTACGCTGATCACGAAAGGTTCCCGGCAGCGAGGTCTTCACCGAGGTAGCGAAGCCCCGAGTCACGGCTCGACTTCAGCAACACCACATCGCCGTGTCGAAACAACCGCTGCAATATCTCGGTGGCCACATCGAGGCTGTCGATCTGCAGCCCTCCCTCGCCACGCGTCGATTTGAAAGCGCGGGCCGCCGGGGCCGCTGCCTCCCCGATGGCCACTACCTCGTCCAAACCTAGCTCTGCGGCCAACTGTCCGACCTCTTCATGTGCCCCCACACTGTCGCGGCCAAGCTCGCGCATCTCACCGATCACCGCAATGGCTCGTCCACCGGCGCGCATGGCCAGCACAGCCCGCAGCGCTGCAGCCGTCGACTCCGGATTCGCGTTGTAGGCGTCATTGACGATCGTCACACCGTCGGCACGCTCGGTGACCTCCATTCGCCAGCGCGATCGCGGCTCAGCCGCTGACAAAGCCGAGCCGATGTCGGCGACATCCATGCCCCACGTGTGCGCTACGGCCGCTACGGACAGCGCGTTGCCCACATGGTGCTCCCCGTGTAGGGCCAATTCGACCCGGACCTTTTTTTGGCCCGGCACAGTCAAGGTGAAGGATGCCTGGCCGCGCGCGTTCATGCTGACGTCATCGGCGCGGATTTGCGCTCGCGGGCTGGTCCCCACGAGGACCACCTCCGCAGTGGTGCGGTCGGCCATGGCTGCCACGATGTCGTCGTCGGCGTTGAGCACCGCAAGACCGTCCGAGCCCAACGCCCGCACGAGTTCGGCCTTGGTGTCCGCGATCGCTTCGCGTGAGCCAAACTCCGCGAGGTGCGCCGTGCCAACATTGAGGACAACGGCGATATCAGGCGGTGCGACCCGAGTCAGATACTCGATGTGCCCAACCCCCGACGCCCCCATCTCGGCCACCAAGAACTGGGTCTCGAGGCTGAGCCGGCACACGGTGAGCGGCACTCCGACCTCGGAGTTGTATGACGCATGCGGGGCGATAGTGGGACCCAACCGGGCCACCACTTGGGCCAGCAGGTCTTTGGTCGACGTCTTGCCCGAAGACCCGGTGATCCCGACGATGCGCAGGCCACCATGGTCCCGGCACCGGTCCACCACTGCCCTGCCGACAGCAGCGAAGGCATCGCCCACATCGGGCACGACCACGCACGCAAACTCCGAAACTTCATGAGCGGTCAACGCTGCGACCGCGCCGTTGGCGGCAGCCGCGGCGACGAAGTCGTGACCGTCTGCATGCTCGCCCACCCGCGCGACATACAGACTTCCAGGCACTGCCTCCCGGGAGTCGGTGACGACCGCCGTCTCGATCACCCTCGCAGCGGCGTCAGTTGGATGGACTCGACCCCCGGTGACCTGGGCAATCTCATCCAACGACAGGTCAATCACCCATCGGACCTTTCGTCTTTGATAGCGACATCCTCAAGACTCGTCCCCGGACCCTCACCGGGAGCCGGAGCAGTGGGGTCATACTCCAACTCCATCTCCGCGGGCTCGCTCTGGCTCGGCGATACGCCATTCTGCTGTAGCGCGTATCGCATCACATCCGCGAAAACCGGCCCGGAGATCGTCCCACCATAGATGCTGATGTTGGTCGGGCGTTGCACCGTGACTGCCACGACATAGCGCGGGTCTTCAGCGGGTGCGTACCCGACAAAGGAGGCAGTCGTGCGGCTGTAGCGCCTCAGGTCATTGTCATATCGCGAGGCTGTGCTGGTCTTGCCCGCAACCCGATAGCCATCGACAGCCGCCATCGGTGCGGTGCCCTCATCTGTGGGCACCTCTTCCAGAATAGAAGTCAGTGTCTTCGCGGTCTCGCTGCTGATCACCCTCTCAGCATCGGCGGGCGGACTCTGCTGGTAGCGGCCCTGCTCGTCGGTCGTTCCGAGTACAACGCCCGGCTCGATCTGCACGCCGTCGTTGGCAATGGTCTGGAAAACTCCCAATTGCTGCAATGCCGTGCTCGACATACCTTGCCCGAACATTGTCGTGTACTTCGTGGTGCGGCCCCAGTCTTTGGTGTCCAGCAACACACCCGGGGACTCACCGGGCAACCCCAAGCCAGTAGTACGGCCCATCCCGAACTTGCTCAAATAGTCGTGCAGCGTCACATCGCTCAGTTTCTCGCCATACAGAATCGTTCCCATATTGCTCGATTTGGCCAGCACACCGGCAAAGGTGAGGTACTCAATGGGGTGCTCCTCGGCATCCTTGAACACTCGGCCCGCACGGGGCAGGCGGGTAGGGACGACGATAGGAGTGTCGACCTCGACCACTCCCTCTTCCAGAGCGGCGGCCGCCGTGATCAATTTCGTCGTCGAGCCAGGCTCATAAACATCCTCAACTAACAGATTGCGCATATCGTCGGCATCCTGCGTTGGTTCGTCAGGATCGAAACTGGGATAACTCGCCGCCGCGATGACCCGCCCGGTCTTGACTTCCGCAACGAGCGCGTAACCGCTCAGCCCACCGGCTTCCTTGACCCGCTTTTCCAGTGCGTCGTAGGCATACCACTGCAGGTCAGAGTCAATGGAGAGTCGAACATCCTCGCCGGGGACCGCCGGTTCGTCTACCGATGTTCCGGTCGTAATGATCTCGCCTCTGCCGCCGAGTTCGAAGGTGCGCTCCCCTGGCGTTCCGGTGAGTTGGTCGTTTCGGGTCAGTTCTAACCCCCCGGCGGGTTGATCGCCTGCACCGACCCAACCCAGCAGCGGTGCCGGGGCTTCGCCCAGCGGATATTGCCGTTTGAAGTAGTTGTCGGCGTCGATCCCAGGTATCCCCAGCGCGTCTACTTCGTTCCAGACTGCGGGTGAAACGTCACGCACCAGGTAGGTCCACCGACCTGGGGTGGTGGTCAGCACCCGCTCGAGGCGGTCAGCATCCTCACCAGTGAGGTCAGCAATGTCCTGCGCCGCTCCGCTGGCACCTTGGGACACCAGTTCCTTGCCCTCGTGTCGTTCATACAGCGCCACATTGACTGGATCGGCCGTGATGTCTTTGCGTTCAACGTCCAGCGCCATCGGTTGACCGTTGACGTCGGTGATCGTGCCCCGTGGAGCGGAGATGGTGACATTCTTGAGCCGGTCGTCGATCGCAGCGGCAGACACCGAGGCTGCATCCAAGCCCTGCAGCCGAGCCAGTTGGGCGGCAAAGAGGCTGAAGACCATCAGCGTGCCGACCATCAGTAGCCACACTCGACGATGCGGATGGGCGATGCCGCGACCGTGTGAGATCGTGCTCTGCCGACGCGCCACGATCACTCTCCTGGTTGCGGGTCCGCCTCGGCGGTTGAGGCCCCAGGCAGATCAACGGTAAACGTCTTCTTGCCATCAACGAGGGCCGCCACGCCGAACACCGAGTTGTCAGACAGACGCAGTGTCGCAGTGGAGGGCGAAGCGACCATGCCCAGCGATTCGGCCTTGCGTGCAAGGGTGGCCGGTGAGGACAACTCGGCAATCTCTGTTTCCAAGGTGACCTGCTCAGCGTGCAGCGCTGAATTTTCTGCGCGCAGATCGCTGAGCACGAACGAACCCTCCGCACGCGCCATGTTCAACATCAGCATGGTGAGCAACCCGGCGATGATGAGCCCGCCCAGCAGCACCGCGTACCCCACATGTGCAGTGACTGTGGGGGCGGAGTGAACGATGTGTAGGGAGGGCCGGCTGGGAGCGCGGCTCCGAGTCGGGCGCGGGGACAGGCGAGGGGTCGCCGTCATCTGACTCATCGAGTGTCCTCTTGTCGCGGTGTGTTCAGCCGGGTGCGGACTGCGGAACGCAGGCGCACAGATGTGGCACGTGGATTGGCGATGGTCTCTTCGGCAGGGGCCTTCTCGGCACCGCGGGTCAGCAGCTGGAGCCAGGGACGCTGCTCGGGCAATTCGACCGGAAACCCCGGGGGCGCCGAACTGCTGGCGGCCGCCATCATCACCTGCTTGGTGATCCGATCCTCCAGCGAATGATACGAGAGCACGGCGATGCGTCCCTGCATCGGCAGCACGCCCAACGCTGCCGGAAGAGCACGAGCCCACGTCGACAATTCACTGTTGACCTCGATCCGCAAGGCCTGAAAGGTCCGCTTGGCAGGATGCCCACCGCTGCGTTGGGAGGCCGCCGGAATGGCTTGGTTGAGCAACTGCACGAGGGGCGCGGATGTCGTGAACGGCTCGATGCTGCGTCTGTCGACGATGGCGCGGGAAATCTTGCGCGCGAATCGCTCTTCACCGAAGTCACGCAGGACTCGCTCCAGGTCACGCTGCTCGTAGGTGTTCAGCACCGTGGCTGCGGTGATTCCTTCGCTTTGATCCATCCGCATGTCCAAAGGCGCGTCGGCGCGATAGGCAAACCCTCGGTCGAGGTCATCAAGCTGCATGGAAGAAACCCCCAGATCGAACAACACCGCGTGAGCCTGCGCGATGTTTCGCTCAGCCAGCAGGGTCGGGAGTGCGTCATAGATCCCATGGACCCCGGTGAAGCGATCCCCGTATTGGGCCAACCGTTCGGCAGCGAGGGCCAGTGCATGCTGGTCGCGATCGATCCCGACCACGCGCGCCTGCGGGCAGCGCTGGAGGATGCGCTCGGTGTGTCCGCCTAGGCCCAAGGTGGCATCAACCGCTACGGCATCCGGACGATCCAAGGCAGGGCCGAGCAAGTCCACGACACGCTCCAGCAAGACCGGGCTATGCCGGTCTTGCGCGGTGTCGTCCTCGAGCATGTCAATCCTTGCGGTCCGTGGGTGATAGTTGGTGTGGACGGCTGAGCGGTTCCCTGATTGGGGTCTCTCGCCGGGAACTAGGGCCCGATGCCGGGGAAGGGGCATCGGGAGCGAAGATCATCGGAGAGAGGCCTCAAGCGAGGATTGCGCCAGTGACCCTGGGGGTGCTACAGGATGCCTGGGACCACCTCCTGTGCTTGATCGGCGAAGATCTGTTCGGTCTTGTGCAGGTAACTCGTCCACGCCGGGGTGTCCCAAATCTCTAAGCGGGAACCTGCGCCGATCACCGTGCAGTCATGGCTCAGGCCGGCGTAGTCCCGCAGCGCAACCGGGATCGTCACCCGACCTTGCTTATCCGGTATCTCATCCGAGGCACCCGAGAGGAACACCCGTTGGTAATCACGCACCGCCCGGTTCGTCGTCGGAGTTGATTGCATCGAGGTGGCGATGCGCTCGAACTCGCTCATGGCGAAGACATACAGGCACCGCTCCTGGCCACGCGTCATCACCAGTCCGGTAGACAGACGCTCGCGGAACTTGGCTGGCAAGAAGATGCGGCCCTTGTCGTCAAGGCGGGGGGTGTGCGTGCCGAGAAACATGGGCGCCTCCCCTTCATGGCCGCAGGAGTCCGGTTTCTCCCGATCGCCCCACACTACTCCACTTTCCCCCACATACAGCCAGTTTTGGCCAGTCTTCTATTCCACAGCGACTAAAACAGCAGGTCAATGCGCATTGAGAGAAGTGGGGAAGTATCGGAACCATGAGACACCTCCCGACTGGGTATCTCCCAGCCCGATAGGGCAGGATCGAAGGATGAGCGCCGACCTCACCCTGACTCACGAACGCCCGGTTGCCGATCTGGACACGGTGCGCGCAGTGGCGACCAGGATCCAAGACAGCATCTGCACCGTCATCGAGGGGAAGGGCTCTGCGGTCCGTACTGCAGTGATTGTGCTTCTGGCACAGGGGCATTTGCTGCTCGAGGATGTCCCCGGAGTCGGCAAGACAATGCTCGCAAAGGCGCTGGCTCGGGCCATCGATTGCGATGTCAGCCGGGTGCAGTTCACTCCAGATCTGTTGCCCAGCGACATCACCGGGGTGAGCGTTTTCAATCAGAACAGCCGAGCCTTCGAATTCAGGCCCGGGGCGATCTTTGCAAACATCGTGGTCGGCGATGAGATCAACCGAGCCTCACCGAAGACGCAGTCAGCTCTGCTGGAATGTATGGAAGAGCATCAAGTCACCGTCGATGGTCAGACACACGCGTTGCCGTTGCCGTTCATGGTGATGGCAACTCAGAATCCGATTGAGATGGAAGGGACGTATCCCCTCCCAGAAGCTCAGCGGGACCGCTTCATGGCACGACTGTCATTGGGCTACCCCTCCCCGGCGGCCGAGTTGGACATGCTCGTTTCGCAT
>JBBSNC010000053.1:0-13198 GCA_038232855.1 Actinomycetales bacterium | reverse complement strand
GTCGAGCGGGACTACACCGCGATCGGCGCCAAAATGAAGGCGCTCGGGCCGCTGCTGGACACGCTCGGCACGACAACCAAGGGCGTGACCTGTGACGTCACCCGCGAGATCGAGTATCTGAAGGGCAAGAACGACACGGTGCACGGCGGGGTCGCGGACGGTCGGCCGAGCCTGGCGACCAGCATCAAGGCGTGGGAGGCGATCCTGGCGTTGGCGGGCACCACCAACGGCCACCTGGCCACCCAGGGGTTCCAGCACTTGGAGAAGCGCACCGGTATGCCGCTCGCGGACCTTGCTGCCGAGCATGAGGGCAAGCAGATCACCTTCGCCGACACCCAGGCTGCCCCAGTGCCGGTCATCACCTCGCCCGAGTGGTCCGGCTCGGAGACCGGCGGTCGCCGATACAGCCCGTTCACGATCAACATCGAACGCCTCAAGCCCTTCCACACCCTCACCGGGCGGCAGCACTTCTATCTCGACCACGACTGGATGACCGAAATCGGGGAGGGACTGCCGACATACCGCCCGCCGCTGAACATGACCCAGATGTTCGGGGAGCCAGCGGTCGGCGAGACCAATGAGCTGGGTGTCTCAGTGCGCTATCTGACCCCGCACAGCAAATGGTCGATCCACAGCGAATACCAGGACAACCTGTTCATGCTGTCGCTGTCCCGTGGCGGTCAAGGGATCTGGATCAGCGACATCGACGCGGCCAAGGTCGGGATCAAAGACAACGACTGGGTGGAAGCCGTCAACCGGAACGGGGTCGTGGTGGCCCGGGCCATCGTGAGCCACCGGATGCCGGAGGGCACGGTCTATATGCACCACGCGCAGGACCGGCTGATCGACGTGCCGCTGACCGAGACGAACGGGCGACGGGGCGGCATACACAACAGCCTGACCCGCATCATGATCAAGCCCAGTCACCTGATCGGCGGCTACGCGCAACTCTCGTTTGCCTTCAACTACCTCGGCCCCACCGGCAACAACCGGGACGAAATCACGATGATCCGTCGCCGTTCCCAGCAGGTCGACTACTAAGGAGGCAACAGATGCGAGTAATGGCGCAAATGGCCATGGTGATGAACCTGGACAAGTGCATCGGGTGTCACACCTGCTCGGTGACCTGCAAGCAGGCCTGGACCAACCGCGCGGGCACCGAATACGTGTGGTTCAACAACGTGGAGACCCGCCCCGGGATGGGATATCCGCGCGGCTATGAGGATCAAGAGGAGTGGCTCGGCGGGTGGACCCTCAGCAAGGGTGGGCGGCTCAAACTCAAGGGTGGGGGCCGGCTCAACAAGATGCTCAACATCTTCTCCAACCCCAAGATGCCAGGTCGGGGACGATCCGGGCTTCGAGGGTCAGCGGGAGCCCCCGGCCTCCTCGTATCGATGATCGCCATCAGCTTTCCCCGCCTGGCGTCAGGACGACTGGGCGCGATAGGGCGCCACGAGGGGTATGTCGACGCCGATGACACCCGCTCGACCGGCCCCGCCGGGGGAACCGATGGGTTCGCCTTGACCTGGCAGCATCTGCCTGAAGCACTCGTCCACGCAGGCGCGATCCAGGATGTCGATGCACGCAGCGCCTATCACGTAGGTCATCAAGCCTCCTTCGTCGCCGCCACCACTCCTCTTCGTATTTTTGCACACGACTGTGTTAAAAAATAGAGCAAGCAGCAGACAATCAGCGCGCCACTCAAACAGGCAAAACTGGTCTCTCGGACACAAAAGCCCTGCTCGCGCCGCGTTTTGGCTGTTTGACTGGCCAGGATTGTGTTGCTGTCGCCGTTCAGTGGGCTTACTTGCTAGCGCGCAAAATCCCATGGGCGCCTCGCTCGGCATCAACCATCAGACGAGACAAGATGGGTAGTGGCCCGCCTCGGGCACGATGAACTCGACGAAGCCACCTTGGCCGGGGAACAGGGCCAACACCTGTTGGCCTTCGGCACCCGAGGGGCGGGAGAGGATATCCGGTGGCCCCACCCCCAATGCGCTACCCTGTTGCCTCATGTCAATACCTCCGGGAAAGGTTATGACGTTGCCTCAATTGGTTTCCTCCGCCAGTCGGAGTCGTTCCAGGCGTGGTTGACCGATGCTCTGGCGCGGGGTGCTTTCTTGGCTTGGGCCAGGATCTCGAGTTGGCCGGTCAGGGCCAGGATGTGGCGGGACAGGGCAGCCGGCTTGACGCGTTTGAACTCGGCGTTCATCGTGATGATCGGCCGTTTCCGCACGCCTGCATGGGCAATCGCCCGGTGGTGGGGCGTCGTCGCAGTGTCGTGTTTTTTGGTGACCTTCGCGCCGACCCGTTGCTTGAAGATCAGCTTCTGCTGGGGCAGGTAGTAGTTGGTGAACACTCGGTCGAGCTCCCATATCTCGTTGAGTTTGGCGAGTTCTGCGTGGGTGTCGGAGCGGTAGTAACCGACCAGTTCACGCACTCTGGCCCAGTTCTTCTGCTCCACGTGCGAGCCGTCGTTGCTGTTGCCGGGCCGCGACCTGGTGAAGGTGATCTTCTGCTCGGTGCAGTAGCGCAGCAGATGGTCGTTGATGAACTCCGATCCGTTGTCGGAGTCGATCCCAAGAATCGGGAACGGGAAGACAGTTATGACGTGCTCGAGGGCCTCGAAGACCCACTTGGCGGCCTTGTTGCGCACACTGCGGTTGACCGTCCACCCGGTCGCGATATCGGTGACCGTGAGCGTAAAACAGTGCTCGCCCGAGGCGTTACCGCCCTCCTGACCGACCAAGTCGATCTCCACAAACCCCGGCACCGCGTCATCCCATTGGGCCCAGGTCCGGACCGGGATCTGCGACTTCAACAGCGAACCGGGCTTGGTGTGCGAGCCGTCCGCGCGGCATCAGCTTCTTCCGCTCTCCAGCGAGACGACGGTCGATCGTCGCCGCGCTCATGCTGATCAGCAGCGCGGCCTCCTCATCGCTGAGATCGAGCTCGCCGTCACGGCGCAGGACCGGGACCAAGGTGGCCAGCATCGGTGCTAAACGCTTGCCCGCCGGCGCACGCAGCACCGCCCAGCACTTGATCAGCGCCACCACGATGCGCGGTCCATAGGTCGGCCCCCGCGGCACCCGAGGCTTGACCAGCTTCGGCTTCAACGCCTCTCGCAACGCGGTCCGAGCGTAGTCACGATGCCAGCCAGTGAGCTCGACCAACTCATCGAGGACCTGCGTCTTCTTGCTCCGGTCAGCACGAGCGTAGACCCGCGCCTTCGCCGTGGTTACCGCCTGGCGCTGGCTCATCGTCAAACCCATCTTCTTGGCGTAGTCCACACCGTCGGCCAACACCGCGAACGACACCCGCTACGCGAAGGTTTTCACGCGAGGCAACGTATCGAGCTACGCGGAGGTTTCTTATGAGTCAACACGGCTACTGGCAACCGGAACTCCTCATTATTACACTGAAGGTGTGGATAAACCTCCCGTTCTGGGGCCGGTCGCCCCTGAGCCATCCGCCGCCACCGGGCAGAGCATGACGGATGCGGTGCTCGGAGCAGTCTCAGAGTCGGCGGCACCCTCGACCGTGCCCGAGTTGACGCGGCGGCTGGGGGTGCACGCCAATACGGTGCGAGCGCATCTGGCTGGGCTGCTCGAGGATGGGCTGGTCGCGCGCGAGAGCGTGCCTGCAAAGGGCCGGGGACGCCCTTCGCACGTGTATTGGCCCTCGGCGATGGGATGGACCGTGCTGCGCGGCGGCAGCGTGGTCGAGGAGTATCGGGGCCTGTCTGCCGCCTTCGCCGAACACCTGGCCGCACATTCCACCGATCCGACCGGAGAGGCCCGCGCGGTAGGCCGCGCCTGGGGTCGTCAGCTCGCTGCTCGTGGCGCCTCCACCTCGAGTACCGGCCGGTCGTCTACCACCGCTCAGGAGGAGGTCGTGGGCCTGCTCGAGGACTTGCGGTTTAGCCCGTCCTCGGATGCGGAGGGCATCGCGCTGCGAACCTGTCCGCTGCTCGACGTGGCGCAACGGCTCCCCGAGGTCGTATGCCAGGTGCATCGGGGATTGGTCGAGGGTGTGCTGGAACGCCACGGCACGCCCGACGTCGAGGTGGACTTGATTCCCTTCGCCGAGCCGGGTGCCTGCCGGCTCCGACTCCGCTCATCATGAGATTGACACGGCCGACCTCGTGACCACTCAAACGGGCAAAGGAGGCTTTCTGGCCGCGAAACGCCAGGTAGCCACTCGAGTTGCCTGTTTCAGTGGCGGGCGTTGTCCTGGCACTAGGCTTCCATGAGCACTCAATCCACGAAGGAGCCGCCCGCATGTCCGTCAATCTGCGCGGTCGCAGCCTGCTATCGCTGCGGCATCACACACCGGCCGAAATTCACTACCTGGTGGACCTGGCTCGGGATCTCAAGCGCGCGAAAGCCACGGGCACCGAGCGGCCTCTTCTGACGAATAAGTCGATCGCGCTGATCTTTGAGAAGACCTCGACCCGCACCCGCTGCGCCTTCGAGGTGGCAGCCGCAGATCAAGGCGCCAGCACGACATACCTCGACCCGGCTTCGACCCAGATCGGGCACAAGGAGTCGATCGCCGACACGGCGCGGGTGCTCGGCCGGATGTACGACGCGATCCAATATCGCGGGTCCTCCCAGGCCTTGGTGCAAACCCTGTCGGAGTATGCCGGGGTGCCGGTCTACAACGGACTGACCGACGACTGGCATCCGACCCAGATGTTGGCCGACGTGTTGACGATGAGCGAACACACCACTAAGCCGTTGACCGACGTGGCCTATGCCTATGTAGGCGATGCTCGCAACAACACCGGCAACTCACTCCTGCTGGTCGGCGCCAAACTGGGCATGGATGTGCGGATCGCGGCACCCGCCACCCCGCAGCTGCAACCGACTGCGGAACTCATCGCGCAGTACCGCGAGCTCGCAGACGAGACCGGGGCGCGGATCACCATTACCGATGACCCGCTGGAGGCAGTCGCCGGTGTCGACTTCGTACACACCGACATCTGGGTCTCGATGGGGGAGCCGGTGGAAGCCTGGGGTGAGCGGATCGATGCCTTGCTGCCCTTCCAAGTGAATGCGGCTTTGCTGGAGGCGACCGGCAACCCAAAGGCCACGTTCATGCATTGCCTGCCTGCGTTCCACAACACCGAAACCGCGATTGGCCACTCGCTTGTCGAGCAGTACCCGCACCTCGCGGGCGGCCTGGAGGTCACTGACGAGGTCTTCGAGTCCTCAGCCAGCATCGTCTTCGATCAGGCGGAGAACCGCCTGCACACGATCAAGGCGATAATGGTTTCCACCCTGGCCTGAGCGCGTTGTCCAGATCACGCTGCGATGATGTCGGGGTGACTCACACTGCGCCGAGCGAGCAAACCGCGACCCTGCGAGAGCCCGCCTACCTCGCGGCGCCAAACGCGCTGCGCTATTGGTCCATCGGGTCTTTTATGGCCGCGCTCTTTTGGTGGGTCGTCATCTTCGGGGTCTATACCTTTGCCATCCCCGACTCATGGACGTCCTGGGCAGGTCCGTTGGCCATCGTCTTGGTGCTGGGCAGCCTGGTGGAAATGATCGTGGTCCCGCAGTTGCGCTATCGGGTCCACCGCTGGGAGGTCACCCCCACGGCTGTGTACACCCGCTCCGGGTGGCTAAACCGCGAACAGCGAATCGCGCCGCTGTCCCGGGTGCAAACGGTCGACTCAGAGCAGGGGCCGGTGATGCGAATGTTCAATTTGGCCTCCATCACGGTGACGACAGCCTCCGCCGCCGGGCCAATCACGATCGATTGCTTGGACGCGCAAGTGGCCGAGCGTGTGGTGGCTGAATTGACTGAGATCACGAGCCGCACCGACGGCGACGCCACATGAACCAGGGCCTGCCGCCTGTCGATCAGCCGTCTCCCGCCGGCCCACCGCCTCCCGCCGGCCCGGCATACGACATCCCGCCGCCGCCGGTCAGCGCCATCAACGACTGGCAAAAGCTCAGCCCACGGGTGCTGCTGCTCTATCCCGTATTGATGGCTGGGCAGTTGATCGTGCCCATCGTCATCGCGGTTTTCGGCTTTGGGGCAGGTCGAGACGGTCAATTCGGACCAATCTGGGTGGTGGGCGGTGCGATCTTTGCGGTGGTCGTCGGCGTCGTCCCCTGGTTGACGACTCGCTTCCGGCTGACCGAGTCGCAGTTGCAGGTGCGGCGTGGATTGCTCAACAAGAAACTCCTCACGGCTCCCTTAGATCGAGTGCGCAGCGTGGACCTGGAGTCGAACCCGCTGCACCGCATCCTTAGGCTGTCAAAGGTCTCTATCGGCACCGGAGTGGATTCCACCCGCATCGACCTCAACGCCCTGTCGGTAGCCCAAGCTGCCGACTTGCAGAAGTATCTGCTGGCGCGCAAGCGCGTCCTGGCCGTTCCCGCTCAGGGCGACCGAGCGCAGCATGGCGACTCAGCCGTTGATGCGGCCGCGGGGCCCGAGGCCACCGAAACAGCTGAGGTCGAGTTGGCGCGGATCAACTGGTCCTGGTTGCGATATGCCCCGTTCAGTTTGGCCAGCCTGGTTGTGGTCGCCGGGGTGAGTGCCTTTGCGTGGCAGTTCATCGGCGATATCCCGTTCGAGGAGCAGTTCTCCTCAGCCGGGAACGCATGGGATTGGGTGCTTGGCCAGGCGGTGGCCGTGCTCGTTGTCATCGTGGCTTTCGCCGTCATTCTCGGCTGGCTGGCGCTCTCGACGATCACGTATGTCGTGTCTTGGTGGAATCTGCGGCTAACCCGGATGAGTGAAGGCACGCTGCGTCTGGTGCGCGGGCTGGTCACCACCAACTCAACAACTGTCGAGGAAGCCAAAATCCGTGGCGTCGTGATGACCGAGCAGTCATTGCTGCGTTTGGTCGGTGGCGCCGAACTTGTCACCCTGTCCACCGGGGTAGGTGACAACGGGCAGACCAAGGTGCTCCCGCCGTGCCCGCGCACCGTGGCCATCAGTGTCGGCCATGCAGTGCTCGAAGAGGAGGGCCCGCTCACCCAGGTGCTGCACCGGCACGGCCCGTACGCGCGGCGACGATGTCATGTGCGCGCTCAGTGGAGCACCCTCTTCTTCACTGCCGCAGCTGTCGCTGCGTCTACCGTCCTCGACCTGTCCTGGTGGATGCCGTTGCTCGTGCTGCTGGGCTGGGGCTCCTTGTCGGTGGGGCTGGCCGAGGCCGCCTACCGCAACCTGGGCCACGGCCTGACCGAGCAACACATGATGAGCGGCTATGGCGCGATCAGTCGCACCCGGGAAGTTCTCGAACGTGCTGGGGTGATCGGGTGGGTCATCCAGCAGTCGTTCTTCCAGCGGCGGGTGGGCTTGTCCACGCTGGTGGCGACAACGGCCGCTGGATCGGAGTCAGTGAAGATCCGCGACATCCCGCTAGATGCGGCCATCGCGGTTGCGACACAGACCACACCCGAGGCGTTTGCTGGAGTGGTCGCCTAGGTCCAGAAGTCGAACCAGAGCCGGAGTTTCCACTGATCGCGCGGAATCACTTCGGCGGTGTAGACCGGGTAGTACCAGAGGAAAAGCGCCACTGCGGCCACAGTGTAACCCAGGACGATCAGTGCCCCTATCCGGCGGCGCCGCAGCGAGGCTTGTTGCCCCCCGAGCACGAGCGCCATGCAGGCGACCACGACCAGCACCAGCCACGGCACGAAGGCGACGGCGTAGAAGGAGTAGACGGTGCGCGACTGGTACAGGAACCAGGGCAACCATCCGGCGACGATCCCCGACAATGCAGCCCCAGCCCGCCAGTCTCGCCCGAAGAGCCAGAGGAACAGCACGACGAACAGGCCAGCAGTGCCGCCCCACCAGAGGAACAGATTGCCGAGCGAGGCGATATATGTGACGCACTCGTCCGCCGCGCAGCCGGCTTCACCGCGAGTGGGCCACTCGGAATAGAACAGGGTGGGCCGACCCTGCACGGTCCACGACCAGGGGTTGGATGACCACGCGTGCTCATTTGCCAGGCCGGTGTGAAAGGCCATGACCTCCTCGTGATAGCTCCACAACGAGCGCAGTGAGTCGGGCACATAGGCCGCCCACCCGGTAGCTGCGTGCTCGCTGGCCCAGTTTCGTTTGTAGCCACCATCGGTCAGGAACCAGCCGCTCCAGGTCATCAAGTACGTGACCAACGCCACCGGGACCATCGCGAAGAACGCGGGTATGCCGTCCCGGAAAACCCCCGCGCTGAACCAACGTCGAGCGCCGATGGTGCGCCGGGCGCCGAGGTCCCACAGCACAGTCATCAGGCCGAACGTAACCAGGAAGAACAGACCCGACCACTTGGTGCCGATGGCCAATCCCAGGCTCACGCCCGCAATCAGCCGCCACCACCGCACACCGATGACCGGCCCCCACCGCATGCGTTCTCGTGCGCTTGTGGACAGTTCCGCGACCGCGTCCGCGAGGGCCGCACGCGCGCTCTGGCGGTCGCGAATCAACGCCCAGAACGCCACCAGCACCCAGAACATGACGAAGATGTCCAGCAGCCCCGTGCGGGAATGCACGAAGTGGTGGCCATCGGCCGCCAACAACACGGCGGCCACCGTCGCCAACATGGCGTTGTGCCACAAATGCCAGGCGATCCGCCCTAGCAGCAGGATCGAGAGTGTGCCGACCACAGCAGCCGCGAATCGCCAGCCGACCGAGGAATCGATGCCGAACACCCACTCGCCCAGGCCGAGCATCCACTTGCCGACCGGTGGGTGCACCACCAGGTCCGGACTTGACCCAAAGACATCCGTGTTTCCGTTGGTGAAGAGCTCGTCCGGCTCATCGAGGCCAGCCTTGATGTCGCGTTCGTAGCCGAACTGCATCAGTGACCACGCCTGCTTGACGTAGTACGTCTCGTCGAACACCAACTCGTGCGGGTTCCCTAGGCGAAAGAAGCGTGCCGCGCCGCCGATCAGCATCGCAAGCAACGGCCCCCACCAAGCCCACAGCGCCTGGCCTCTACTGGAGACCGGGCCTAGGAGTTGATCGCGCAGTGGAGTCTGCCGTTGCTTCGGCTGGCGTGCGGTCTGCGCGGCGGAGGCTACGACGGTCACAGCGCTCATCGTAGGCAGGCGCCCTGCCCGGAGTCTGAGTGCTGGCTGTATCATTGAAACGTGGCTACCTCAACGCTCGCACCAGGTGCTTCCACGAAGACCAGCAGCATTCTGTTGAAGTCACTCATGGCAGTCACTGGGTTGGTGTTCGTCGGATACATCGTTGTGCACATGTACGGCAACTTGATGATCTTTGCCGGTGAGGAGGCCTTCAACGAGTATGCCGAGCATCTGCGCGAGCTCGGTACCCCGGTGGTGCCCGAAAAGGGCGTCCTATGGATCTTGCGGATCGTGCTCCTGCTGAGTTTGGTCGGGCATGCCTACGCGGCGTTCGCCCTATGGGCTCGGGCCGGCAACGCCCGCAAGACGAGGTATGTCGTCCAGAAGGCCGCGCGGTCGCTGTGGGTTTCTCGGGCTATGCGCTGGGGTGGGGTGGCCCTGTTGCTGTTCTTGGTCTTCCACATTCTGCACTTCACGACCAACACGATCCAGGTCAACGGCGACTTCGACAATCCGGCTGCCCGGCTCGTCTCCAGCTTCAAGGTCTGGTGGGCCGTCCTGCTCTACACACTCGCCGTGCTCGCTTTGGGGATGCACCTGTTGCACGGTGTGTGGGCTGCCGGCATGACGCTTGGCCTGAACACCAGCCTGCGCGCGGCGGAACGGCTGCGGATCGTTTCGGTGGCGGTGGCAGCAGTGGTGGTCGTGGGCTTCCTTCTGCCACCCTGGTCCATCCTGTTTGGCCTCATTCCTTGAGCCGCATCCGGCGACACACCTCATCCAGGAGGACGCGATGACCGACACCCTGACCGACACCCTGACCGAGACCGAAACCTCACGCGGCGACACCCACGCTGATTTTTACCTAGATGGCGACCCGGTCAGCGACGCCGCCAATCCCGGTGGCCCCATTGGCGAACGGTGGTCCAAGCGCAAGTTCGAGGCCAAGCTGGTCAATCCCGCCAACCGCCGCAAACTGAGCGTCATCATCGTCGGCACCGGACTTGCGGGTGCCTCGGCGGGCGCGACCTTGGGTGAAGCCGGCTATCACGTCAAGACGTTCTGCTATCAGGACAGCCCACGACGGGCGCACTCGATCGCGGCCCAAGGCGGGATCAACGCTGCCAAGAACTACAAGGGCGACGGCGACTCGACATACCGACTGTTCTACGACACGGTCAAGGGCGGCGACTATCGCTCACGCGAAGCCAACGTCTACCGCCTGGCTGAGGTCAGCTCCGACATCATCGACCAATGCGTTGCCCAAGGGGTGCCCTTTGCGCGTGAATACGGCGGCATGCTCGACAACCGTTCGTTTGGTGGCGTGCAGGTCTCGCGGACGTTCTACGCCCGTGGGCAGACCGGGCAACAGCTGCTGATCGGTGCTTACCAGGCGTTGGAACGGCAGATCGGTGCCGGGACGGTCGAGATGTACGCGCGGCACGAAATGCTCGAACTCATCGTGGTCGAGGGCGTGGCCCGCGGGATCATCGCTCGCGACATGGTGACCGGCGAGATCGAAACCCATCTCGCCGACAGCGTCGTCCTGGCTAGCGGGGGATACGGCAACGTCTTCTACCTGTCGACGAACGCGATGGGCTGCAATGTCACGGCGACGTGGCGGGCGCATCGCAAGGGTGCCCTGTTCGCCAACCCGTGCTACACGCAGATCCACCCGACCTGCATTCCGGTTTCGGGTGAATACCAGTCGAAGTTGACGTTGATGAGTGAATCGCTGCGCAACGACGGTCGGATCTGGGTGCCCAAGAGTGAAGACAACTGCGATAAGGATCCACGCGACATCGGCGAAGACGACCGCGACTATTACCTTGAGCGGATCTACCCGGCCTTCGGCAACCTGGTGCCGCGCGACATTGCCTCGCGTGCCGCCAAGAATGTCTGCGATGAAGGCCGCGGAGTCGGTTCCGGTGGCCTCGGTGTCTACCTTGACTTCGCCGACGCGATCGACCGGCTGGGACGCTCGGCCGTGGAGTCGAAGTACGGCAACTTATTCGACATGTATCAGCAGATCACGGGGGAGAACCCCTACGAGAAGCCGATGCGCATCTACCCTGCGGTGCACTACACGATGGGTGGCTTGTGGGTCGACTACGACCTGCAGTCAAACATCCCCGGGCTGTTCGTGGCTGGTGAGGCGAACTTCTCCGACCATGGCGCTAACCGGCTCGGCGCTTCGGCCTTGATGCAGGGATTGGCGGACGGCTACTTCGTGTTACCGAACACCATCCGCAACTACCTCGCGGACGGGCCGTACAAGAAGATCGATGACGACGACCCCGCCGTCGTCGAAGCCGTTCAGTCCGTGAAGGATCGGATCGACCACTTCCTCAGTATTGACGGCACCCGCAGCGTCGACACCTACCACAAGGCACTCGGCAAGATCATGTGGGACAAGTGCGGCATGGAACGCACCGAATCGGGACTCACTGCAGCGATCGGCGAGATTCGCGAATTGCGCGAGGACTTCTGGCAGAACGTGCGCGTGCTCGGTGACTCCGACACGCTGAACCAGTCGCTGGAAAAGGCCGGTCGCGTCGCGGACTTCTTGGAGTTGGGTGAGCTGATGTGCATCGACGCTCTGCACCGCAACGAATCCTGCGGCGGACACTTCCGTGCCGAGTCCCAATCGGAAGAAGGTGAAGCGGTCCGCAAGGACGATGAGTTTGCGTATGTCGCCGCGTGGGAGAGCGGTGGCGACGGCGCCCCGGTGTTGCACAAAGAGAATCTCGAGTATGAGTTCGTCGAAATGAAGCAACGGAGTTACAAGTGAAGATTTCCCTCAAGATTTGGCGTCAGCCCAGGCCCGAGACCAAGGGTGCGATGGCAACGTACGCACTCGACGACGTCTCCGAGGACATGTCGTTCTTAGAGATGCTCGACGTGCTCAATGAGCAACTCATCGACAAGGGCGAAGAGCCGGTTGCCTTTGACAGCGACTGCCGCGAGGGCATCTGCGGTGCCTGTGGCGTGGTCATCAATGGGCAAGCGCACGGCCCCGAGGTCACCACGACCTGCCAACTGCATATGCGCTCCTTCAACGACGGTGACGAGATCGTGATCGAGCCGTGGCGTGCTGAGGGCTTCCCGGTGGTCAAGGACTTGGTCGTTGACCGCAGCGCGTTCGACCGCATCATCCAGGCCGGCGGCTATATCTCTGCCAACACCGGGGCCTCCCCGGATGCGCACGCCACGTTGGTGCCGAAGGAGAATGCCGACCGTGCTTTCACCGGTGCAGAATGCATCGGCTGCGGGGCTTGCGTGGCCGCCTGTCCGAATGCCTCCGGCATGTTGTTCATGGGTGCCAAGATCACGCACCTGGGCGAACTGCCGCAAGGCCAGCCCGAGCGCAGCGCTCGCGTGGTGGCCATGGTGGAGCAACACGATGCCGAGGGATTCGGCGGGTGCACCAACCTGGGCGAATGCTCCCGTGCCTGCCCCAAGGGCATTCCGTTGAACGTCATTTCGCAGATGAACCGCGATCGCCAGCGGGCCGCACTGCACTCAACCGACTAGCCCCGCTGTCACGAGCGCGAAGTTGCTGCTGAGGTGGATGATTCCGGAGCATCACGAGCGCTGATCGGCGAACGATCGAGACACTAGGCTGGATGGATGCCCGGCACGCTAGTACTTGCTGCCACCCCGATCGGTGACAGCAGGGACGCCTCACCGCGACTGCTGGAGGAATTGAGCATGGCGCCGCTGATCGCCGCCGAAGACACCCGCCGGTTGCGCAAACTGTGTGACCGAATCGGGGTCACGACCAGTGGCCGAGTCCTCAGTTATCACGAGCACAACGAGGCTTCACGCACGCCCGACCTGATCGCCGCGTTGACCGAGGGCGAGCGAGTGCTGCTGGTCACGGATGCCGGGATGCCCTCTGTCTCCGACCCCGGATACCGGCTTGTCAGTGAGGCGGTGCGCCACGGCATACCGGTGACGTGTGTGCCTGGCCCAAGTGCGGTGCTGATGGCGCTGGCCGTCTCCGGACTACCCGTCGAGCGGTTCTGTTTCGAAGGGTTCCTCCCTCGCAAGAGCGGCCAGCGAGCGAGGGCGATCGCTGACTTAGCGGACGAAAAGCGCACGATGGTCTTCTTCGAGGCGCCGCACCGATTGGCTGCGAT
>JBBSNC010000052.1:0-13444 GCA_038232855.1 Actinomycetales bacterium | reverse complement strand
GAGGAGCCCGACACCGCCACGGAGACGTCTTCGGCCGACGACAGCAGCCAGACTTCTGCGGCACCAGACGACGCTTCGGCCACGTCACAGCCAGGTGATGACCTGTCTGCGGTCACCGTCGAAATGGCGAAGAACGACGATGACGTCGAGGTGCCCTCGCTGCTCCTGGACGGTGAGCCGTTCGCCGAAGGCGATCTGCCCTTCTCAGTGGGCTCAACCGTCACCGAGAAGCTCGAGCCGGGTGAGGGCGATGAGGTGGCCGAGGGTGAAGAGGTCGAGGTGAAATACCTCGCTGTCAATGGCACCAGCGGCGAGGAACTGCTGACGACCTTTGACACCGACGACTCGGTGGTGATGGACCTCACCAACGAAGCGCTGCTGCCTGCCTTCCTCAACACGCTGCCCGGCCAAAAGCCCGGGGCCACCTACCTCCTGGCCATGCCCCCGTCAGAGGGATTCGGCGAAGCCGGCAACCCCAACCTCGGCATCGGCCCTGAAGACACGGTCGTCTTCTATCTCGAGGTCGTCAGCAGCCGCACTCCGCTGAGCCAGGCCGAGGGCGAAGCGGTCGAGCCCGAAGACGGACTGCCCGTGGTCGAGGCTGACGGAACGAGCGCAGCGACGATTACGATCCCCGACGAAGCCGAAGAGCCCAGCGAGACGGTCGCCCAGGTGCTGATCAAGGGTGAAGGCAAGGAAGTCAAAGCGAACCAGAACGTCAAGGTGCACTACACGGGCGTGAAGTTCTCCGATGGTGAGCAGTTCGACAGCTCCTACACCGCTGGCCAGCCGTTCACCACCACCATCGGTGCCGGAGCGGTCATTCCCGGTTGGGATGAGGGACTGATCGGCCAAACCGTTGGATCGCGTGTGCTGCTGGTGATTCCGGCGGACCAGGCCTACGGCAAGGCCGGGGACGACAACTCCAACGAACTGGCCGGGGAGACCTTGGTCTTCGTCATCGACATCCTCAGCGCCAACTGAGGCACGCACCGACCTCTCTGTGCAGGAGTAACACTGTGAGCGAACTGACCAAGCCAGAAATCGACTTTCCCGGTGACGAACCGCCGACCGAATTGCAGGTCGACGACATCACTGTCGGTGATGGCGCCGAGGCGACTGCGGGCCGTGGGATCTCCGCGCACTATGTCGGCGTCTCATGGTCGACCGGGGAGGAGTTCGATGCCTCCTGGAACCGCGGCTCCACCCTCGACTTCACCGTCGGGGTGGGCCAGGTCATTCAGGGATGGGACGAAGGCCTACAGGGCATGAAGGTCGGTGGGCGACGCAAAATCACCATTCCGCCACACCTTGGGTATGGCGATCAGGGAGCCGGCGATGCTATCGCACCAGGTGAGACGCTGATCTTCGTGGTCGACCTGATGGCAGTGCACTAAAATCCGGTAGCGTCTGCTCGGTGGCAGACAAACCCCACGCTCGGCCCAGCCCCGCGGCTGCGAAGACCGAACGGTTGCTCAACCTCGTCATTGCGCTGCTCTATACCCGCCAACCATTGAGCAAAGCGCGGATTCGCGCTGCTGTCCCGCAGTATCACGACAGCACCGACGAGGCCTTCGACCGGATGTTCGAGCGGGACAAAGACGAACTCCGCGAGCTCGGCATCCCGCTGCGCACTGAGGTCATCGACGCGTTCTTTGACGACGAGAGCGGCTATCGAATTGACCGTCGAGAGTACGAACTGCCCGAGATCGACTTCGCTGCCGACGAGATCGCCGTCATTGGCATGGCCAGCCGGGCTTGGTCACAGGCCAGTCTGGCCGGCCCTGCGGCACAGGCACTGCGCAAGCTGCACGCTGCCGGGTTAGAGCCCGACGAAGCCTCCGTAGCCGGCATCGAGCCGTTGCTGCACACCACAGAGCCCGCCTTCGAGGCTGTGCGCACTGCCACGGTCAGCGGACGCGAGATCCGCTTCGAGTATCAGCGGTCCAGATCGGCGCAGCCGCAGATTCGGCATGTGCAGCCGTGGGCACTCACGAACTGGCACGGGCGCTGGTATGTGACCGGGCATGACGTCGACCGAGCCGCGCCGCGAGTCTTTCGACTCGACCGCATCCGCTCGAAAGTTTCCGGGAATCGCGCTGGCGGCACGTACGAGGTCCCTGGCGACCACGATCCGCGCGCCATGATCACCGCGGCCTACGATGGTGAACCGCCCTCGGGGCTGAGCGTGCGGCTGCGATTGCGTCCGGGCGCGGCATACAGCTTGCGACGCCGGGCGGCATCGGTCACCGAAGGCGACCGCGAACGCGGCGAATGGGACACCGCCACATTTACCCACCTGCCGATGAGCGCTTTGGTCACCGAGATCGCCGGCCTCGGTCCAGATGCCCAGGTCATCGAGCCGCAGGAGGTGGCTGCAGCGGTGCGCGAGCGACTGGATGCCGTGCTGACCACCCACGACAGCACAGCCTCACGCCGGGAGTCCTCGTGGTGACCTTCGAATCGGCCACCGACCGGCTCAGCCGGCTGCTGACGATGGTGCCCTGGCTGATGCGCAACCAGGGCATCGATCTCGCCGAGGCAGCGCAGACCTTTGGGGTCACTCAGGACCAGATCATCGATGACCTGCAGTTGCTGTTTGTCTGCGGCACCCCAGGGCACCTGCCCGATGACCTGATCGAAGCATCGTGGGAGGGAGGCAAGGTATATGTCGGCAATGCCGACACGATTGCCCACCCGCTCCGGCTGGGGCGGGATGAGGCGCTGGCCTTGATTGTGGCCCTGCGCACCCTGGCCGCCTCGCCCGGCTTGGGCGAGGTCGACGCGATCACCCGTGCCCTGGGCAAACTCGAAGCCGCTGCGGGGGATGCGGTCTCGCCCACGGCGGCGAGCAGCGTGAGCGTGTCCATCGACAGCGACGACTCCCAGCAGCAGCTTCTCGGCGATATCCGCCATGCGCTGTCCGCGCATCGCCGGCTGCACCTGCGATACCTCGTCGCCGCCCGTGACGAAGCCACCGAGCGAGACGTCGACCCGATGCGAGTGCTCAGTGTCGACGGGCGGTGGTACTTCGAGGGTTGGTGCCATCGAGCGCAGGACGTGCGGCTGTTCCGCCTCGATCGCATCGAGAAGCTGGCGGCCCTTGAGGCAGATGGCACCCCGCCACCGGAGGCGAAGTCCCGAGACGTGGGACCCGGGGTGTTTCGACCCAGAGAGACCGACGCGCTGATCACCGTGGAACTTCAGCCGTCAGCGGCGTGGCTGGCCGAACAGTTCCCGGTGGAGTCGGTTGAGGCCCTTGACGATGGTTTGCTCCGCGTGCAACTGCGAGCCGCAGACCCGCGCTGGGTGGTGCGCTTGGTCTGGCGACTGGGTGGCGCGGCCCGCGTGGTCAGTCCGGCATACGTGGTCGACATGGTCCGCGAGGGTGCCCAGAACGCGGTGCAGCAAGATCACAGATCTCCCGCGTAGACTCACGTACGGTTCGGCGTAGCGGCCACCGAGGATCGCCGCAGACAGAGAGGCAGCATCGTGTTTCGGAACATGCAGGGATGGCAATTGGTCATCATCATCCTCGCGATCGTCATCTTGATCGGTTGGAAGCGACTGCCTGACGCCGCACGCAGCCTCGGCCGGTCGATGCGGATCTTCAAGTCCGAAGTGGAGCAGATGTCCAACAAGGACGATCAACCCAGCGCTGCCAGCAAGGACACCGTGGATGGTGACAACGAGGTTCACGAGGAGCCATCGACCAGGCGGACCGACGAACCCCTCAGCTAGAGCCGCCGAGTTCTCCTGACCTGATGGCTCTGTCTCGCAAGGGCACCCGCGACCCCCAGGGGCGGATGTCGCTGACCAGTCACTTCAAGGAGTTTCGCAACCGGCTCATCGTCGCGGCACTGGCGGTGCTTACCTGCTCGGTTGTCGGGTGGATCTACTACGAAGAAATCATCGGCGTCATTCTGGAGCCCATCTCGCAGGTGCGCGACAGCGACGGAGATCCTGTTGTCATCGCCAACTTGGCTTCCACCATTACCCAACCCTTCTCGCTCCAGTTGCGGGTCTCGATGTTTGTCGGGGTGGTGTTGGCCAGCCCGATCTGGATCTGGCAAGTCTGGGCGTTCATGTTGCCGGGGCTGAAGAAGCGCGAACGGCGGCTGGCCATCTGGTTCTTTGTGGCATCCGTCCCGCTGTTCTTTGTCGGTGCCGCGTTGGCATCGTGGGCGTTGCCGCGCACGGCGGGCATCTTGCTGTCGTTTCTTCCTCCCGATGCCGGGGGCGTGTTAGACGCAGTCAGGTGGCTCAACTTCGTGCTTTATTTCGTGGTGGCTTTCGGCGTCGCCTTCCTGCTGCCGGTGTTCATGGTGGGGCTCAACAGCATCGGCCTCTTCCCGGTGAAGGCGATGAAGTCGGGCTGGCGATTCGCCTTGCTCGGCATCTTGATCTTCTCAGCGATGGCGACACCCGACCCCGAAGTCACCACCATGTTTGCGCTCGCCATTCCCATGTTCGCCCTTTACTGGTGCGCTGTGGCGGTGGCGTCGGTCAATGAACGTCGGCGCCGCAAGCGCGACCCGCAGTGGCTGGACACCGCAGATGACGAAGCAAGCGCGCTATGAGGTATGCGGTGCTGTTCGGTCGGCGTTCCGGTCACCGCGGCCGTCCGTCGCAGGTTGATGCCAGCGTCGAAGCGTTGCGAGCAGCCGGTCATCAGGTCGAGGTGTTGGCGGCCGCGGATATCGACCAGGCTCATGTCTCCTGCCGCGCGGCGGTCCTCGACGGGGTCGATGTGCTGCTGGTCATCGGCGGCGATGGTGTCGTTCGACTCGCAGCGAACCACCTCACGGGCACCCCAACCGCGCTGGCCATCGTCCCGACCGGAAGTGGCAACGACACCGCTCGGTCGCTCGGCATCCCGACCTCCGCCCGGGGTGCCGTGCAGGTGGCAGCCGCCGGGTCTCGCCGCAGCATCGACCTGATTCGTGCCACGGGCGAGACTGATCCGCAGCAGAGCGGGGGATTGGACACCTACATCGTCGGCTCGGTGCCGGCCGCGCTGGATGCGCGGATCGCCGCTCGCTCACTCAGCATGCCTGCCGCGCTTGGCCCAGGTCGATACACGGCAGCGGCCCTCGCCGAGATCCCACAACTTAGAGCGCAGGACTATGTGGTGACCTGCGATGGGTCGCAGATTGCTTCGAGCGCTGTGGTCGTGACCGTCTGCAATATGCCGATCTTTGGCGGCGGGATGCGCATCGCGCCGGATGCCGACCCCAGTGACGGTCTGCTCGACGTCGTCGTCATCGAGAGGGTCAGTGCATTGACGGCGCTTGGCTTGCTGCGCAAGGTGCGTGCTGGCACCCATGCGCGGCACCCTTCGGTCCGAATCGAACGCTGCACGTCGGTGCATCTTCAGGGTCCGGAACTGACCGCATACGGTGATGGCGACCCCCTCGGACCGCTGCCACTGACCTGCACGGTGGCGTCCTCGGCGCTCGACGTCATTGTCCCGGGTGGTCAGAAATGAGCCGACCGACCGACCCTGAACGACTCCTGATGGCCGGTCCTGACGTAGCCTGAGCCATATGTCTGAGGCTGAGCAATTGTCTCCGGCGCAGCGGTACGCCGCGTCGCGCCAGCGCGCTCGAAGGCAGCAGTCGCCAGCGGGGGAGTTTGGGGCCAGCCTTGACTTCGAGCTCGACGACTTCCAGGTCCACGCGATTGACGCTGTCGCGGCGGGGTCGGGGGTTTTGGTCGCAGCACCCACTGGCGCAGGCAAAACCATCGTCGGAGAGTTCGCTGTCGCGCTAGCGCTGCGGCACGGACGCAAGGCGTTCTACACCACCCCGATCAAGGCGCTGTCGAATCAGAAATACCACGACTTGGTCGTTCGACACGGCGCCGACCAGGTCGGACTCTTGACCGGAGACTCCTCGATCAACGGTGAAGCACCGATCGTGGTGATGACCACCGAAGTGTTGCGCAACATGATGTATGCAGGCTCGAGGACCCTCGCCAACCTGGGATTCGTCGTGATGGACGAGGTGCATTACCTCGCAGACCGATTCCGCGGTGCTGTCTGGGAAGAAGTCATCATCCACCTCGCGGACAGCGTGCAGGTGGTGTCGCTCTCAGCGACAGTCAGCAACGCCGAGGAGTTCGGCGAGTGGTTACGGGCAGTGCGCGGCAACACCGAGGTCATCGTGAGCGAGCACCGACCGGTACCGCTATGGCAACACATGATGGTCGGCACTGACATGTTCGACGTCTTCGTGCAGGCACCAGGCACCGTGGCCGGCCGCGACCACGGTATGACCCGAGTCAATCCCGATCTGGTGCAGCGCATCTCGGTGGCCGAGCGGGCTCAGGGGTGGCACCGCGACGATCCAGGAGGGCCGCGTGGCCGCAAGGGGAAGTCCAACACCAAGTGGGATCGCTCCGCTGGCGCCGATGACCGACAGATCAGGCACGGACGACCGCCGGCTCATGGCGCTAGCCGGGCAGACGTGATCGAAGAACTTGATCGGCATGGCCTGCTGCCAGCGATCACCTTCATCTTCAGCCGGGCCGGCTGCGACGGGGCGGTGACCCAACTGTTGCTGCGCGGCACCCGGTTGGTCAGCGATGAGATGAGCCGACAGATCCGGCATACCGTCGCTGGCCGGGTCGCCCCGCTGGCGCAGAGCGACCTCGCTGTACTGGGGTATGCCGAGTTCGCCGAGGGTCTGTCCCGCGGGTTCGCCGCGCACCACGCGGGCATGCTGCCGCTGTTTCGGGAGATCGTGGAGGAATTGTTCTCCGCTGGGCTGGTCCGTGCGGTGTTCGCCACAGAGACGTTGGCTCTGGGCATCAACATGCCCGCCCGCAGCGTGGTGCTGGAAAAATTGGTGAAGTTCAACGGGGAGCAACATGCGCCGATCACCCCAGCCGAATACACCCAGTTGACCGGACGAGCCGGGCGGCGAGGCATCGATGTCGAAGGGCACGCTGTCGTGCTGCACCGGCGTGGCGTCGATCCGGTTGATGTCGCCGGTTTGGCCTCTACCCGCACCTACCCACTGCGCTCGAGCTTCCGCCCCAGTTACAACATGGCCGTTAATCTGGTCGCACAGTTCGGCCGAGACCGGGCGCACGAGTTGCTGCAGGCCTCGTTTGCCCAGTTCCAGGCCGACCGCGCCGTGGTCGGTCTGAGCACCCAGGTGCGACGGCATACCGAGGCATTACAGGGGTATGCCGACGCGATGGCCTGCGACCTCGGTGACTTCGGCGAGTACGCGCAGACCAGGCACCAGATTGCCGCTGCCGAGAAAGCCGGCGCGCGCCGGCGCAACGCCAACCGACGTGCCGCCATCGCGCAGTCGCTGCAGGATTTGAAACCGGGGGAGGTGGTGCACCTGTCCACCGGCCGACGCCGCGGCATGGCAGTGGTGTTGCGCGGCCCGCGCAAGGCCGCCGCCTCGCCGGAACCAACGGTGCTGACCAGTGAGGGTCAGGTCCGCCGCATCGGCGTCGTTGAGTTGGAGGAGCCCTTATCCGCGCTCGACACCCTGCGCATCCCGGCCCAGTTCAACCCCCGCAACGCCAAGTCGCGACGGGACTTCGCTGCGACTCTACGGGCGAATGTGCCCGACGATGCCCACCGACGGCCGAAGAAGTCGCGGCAAACCCAGGTTGCTCCCGACCCGGACACAGCCGCCGAAGTGCAACGGCTCAAGACTGCGCTTCAACGCCACCCATGCCACCACTGCCCGGAGCGTGAAGAGCACGCCCGCTGGTCTCAACGCTGGTGGGCGCTGCGCCGGGAGACCGATGACCTGCAGCGGCGGATCGGCAGCCGCACCAACACTGTTGCCCGGACCTTTGAGCGGATCTGTGACCTGCTCAGTGAGCTCGGCTATCTCAGTGCAGATGGGCAAACGGTGACCGAGCGGGGCCAGCAGCTGCGGCGGATCTACACCGAGCAGGACCTCGTGGCCGCCGAGTGTTTGAAGGCCGGCACGTGGCAACGCCTCGATGGCCCGTCCTTGGCTGCGGCAATCTCCACGCTGATCCACGAGCGGCGCACGGAGGAGACCTCCGAAGCGATCATGCCGAACATCGAGACGGCCGAGGCATATCACGAGATGGTGGCCATCTGGTGGCAGTTGCAGACCAATGAGACCACGCACCGCCTGCCCAGCAGTGGCGAGCTCGATGCCGGGATCGCCTCCATGGTGTACAAGTGGGCCTCGGGGCGGACCCTGGAGGAGGTGTTGCGCGGCAGTGACCTCTCAGCCGGGGACTTCGTGCGCCGCTGCAAGCAGATCATCGACTTGCTGGGCCAAGTGCGCCAGGCAGCCCGCCAGTCACAGACGCCTATGGTCGCAGAAGTGGCTAGCCGGGCCACGACGGGGATGCTGCGCGGGGTTGTTGCCGCGGACCGACTCGACTAAGCAACCTCTCGACTGAGCGGGGCGGCATACGGTCCTTGCGCTGCGGCGCCACTTTTGTATGCCGTCAGCGTCCCGCTCAGGGGTTGATGGCGAGCGCCTTGAGCAGCCGTTGCACTGAGTTGCCGATGCCGTAGGCCTCAATGTCTTGGCTCAGGGTGCCGGGGTCGGCGATCTCGCGGGGGAGGGTCAGCGGCCGGTCAGGCAGCGGCACGTCCAGGGCCACCTGGACGACTAACGGTGCCACATCGAGGTAGTCACTGGCCGCCTCCAGATTGACCCGTCGGGCGCCCTTGATCGCGGGATCGCCGCCGTCCACCGCCTCGCGGACCCCCGCAAGCGACCCATAGGTGTCGATCAGCTGAGCCGCGGTCTTGTCGCCGATGCCCTTCACCCCCGGCAACCCGTCACTGGTGTCACCGCGCAGGCAGGCCATGTCGGCATACGCCTGACCAGTCGGCACGGCATACCGCTGCTGCAGCTCCTCCTGCGTGATCAATTCGGCATTGCGCACCCCGCCTCGCGCCGTGTAGACCACCCGGATCTGTGCCTCGTCGTCAACCAGCTGGAACAAGTCGCGGTCACCGGTGACGATATCGACCGGCATCCGTCCGTGATGCTGATGCGCCAGCGTGCCGATCACGTCGTCGGCCTCATAGCCGTCGCTGCCCAGCACAGGCAGCCCGATCGACTCGACCACCCGGCGCAGGATGGGCACCTGCACCCCAAGGTCTTCGGGCCCCTCTTCCTCGCCGTCGCTACCCTCGACCAGCCGGTGCGCCTTGTAGGTCGGGATCGCGTCGACCCGAAACTCTGGCCGCCAGTCGTTATCCCAACAGCACACCAGGTGGGTGGGCTCGAATTGGTTAACCAGCGTGGCGATCATGTCGAGCAGACCGCGCACCGCGTTGGTGGGTGTGCCGTCAGGGCCGGGCTGCGGCTCCTTGACCCCGTAGTAGGCACGAAAGTACAACGAGGCGGTGTCGAGCAGGACGAGGCGTGGTGACGTGCTCATGGATCACTAGGCTAGGGCTTCATGGAGCGCCTCGACCGCCATATCGTCACCTTGTTGGCCAAAGACGCCAGGATGAGTTTCACCGACCTGGGAAAAGCTGTGGGATTGTCGACCTCGGCAGTGCATCAGCGAGTGAAGCGGCTTGAAAATGCCGGCATCATCACGGACTACCGAGCCACGATCGACCACGCCGCAGTGGGCTTGCCGTTGACGGCGCTGATCTCGGTGGTGCCGTTCGACCCTTCCGCACCTGACGACATACCCGAGCGGCTGAGCGACATTGCACAAATTGCCTCGTGCTGGTCTGTGGCGGGGGATGAGAACTATGTGTTGCTCATCCGAGTCGGGCGGCCCCAGGATTTGGAAGAGCTCCTGGCCGCCATCCGGGCCAAGGGGCAGTGCAGCACCCACACAACCGTCGTTTTGTCCACCCCCTGGGAAGGGCGCGTTGCGATGCTGCCCGAGGTGCCTGAGCTGCCCGAAGACATCTAACCCGTATGCAACGCTCCAATGAAAGGTGAGATCGTGCGCGATTCGCTTTCCGTCTTGACCTTCGAGGAGTCACTTCCGCGCCCACGCTTCCGAGAGATCCACCAGCGCGTCGTGCCTCAAGCCATCGAAACGGTCTGGCCACAGTGTCTAGCCGTGACTGCCAAGGACGTACGCGCCGTAGGCCCCCTGTTCGTGCTGCGCGGTCTGCCCGCCAGATTGATCGGCAAACGCACCCCAGCGGTCAGTGCACCGCAGCCGTTGCTCGATGTCTTCCTATCGGAGGGCTTCGTTCTGCTCCGACGAGACGACATGCCTCGCAACGGCCGGGCCATCGTGATCTTCGGCGCTGCCGGAAGGTTCTGGTCACTTACCGATAACGCACCGATACGGTTCACAAGTCCAGCCCAGTTCCTCGGCTTTGCCACACCCGGGTACGCCAAGACCGCAGCCCGGCTCGAGGCAATTGACCTCGGCGATGGCACAACCCGAGTCGAGACCGAAACGCGTGTGGTCGGCACCGACACCACATCCACCCGCAAGTTCGCGCCCTACTGGTGGCTGATCCGCTTGTTCAGCGGATTGATCCGACGCAGCTGGTTGGCAGCGATCGCTCGACGCGCCGCTGCTCACGAACGAAGAACTGCCTGAATTATCCGAAGACATCTGAGCGCAAAGGAGTACGCATGCGCATTCTGTTCACTGGCGGTTCCGGCAAGGCCGGTCGCGTTGTTGCACCATATTTGGCTGCGGCGGGCCACACTGTGCTGAACGTCGATCTGGTGCCCCTGGGCCATGAGGACGTGCACGACATCCGGGCCGACCTGACCGACGCAGGGCAGGTCTGGAGCGCATTCTTCAGTTACACAGGGAACGCGGAACTGGATGCAGGGCAGGGGCCGCCTGCCATTGATGCTGTGGTTCACTTCGCCGCAATCCCCGCCATCATGCTGGCGGCGGACTCCGAATGCTTCCGCACCAACACGATCAGCACCTACAACGTGCTGGAGACGGCCACCCGGCTGGGCGTGCCCAAGGTCATTATCGCTTCCTCGGAAACCACCTACGGAATCTGCTTCGCCGACGGACTGGTCGATCCGCCGAGTCTGCCGCTTCGCGAGGAGGACACGCAACGGCCACCGATGGACAGCTATGCGCTGTCGAAGGTGTGCAACGAAGCCACCGCACGTACCTTTTACGCACGATCTGGGGCCGACATCTACGCCTTGCGGATCGGCAACGTATGGGATGAGAGCGACTATGCCCAACTTTCGAGATACCTTGCTGATCCGGGTTTGCGCAGACGCAACGCCTTCAATTACGTCGATGCTCGCGACCTGGGCCAGATCGTGGATCTCGCGCTGCGAACCGACGGTTTGGGCTACCAGGTGTTCAACGCGACCAACGACACCAACGTTGCGTATGCCGGAGCCCGTGATCTCGCTGCCGAGCACTTCCCGGGCGTGCCGCTGGATGAGAACATCGCAGAGTTCGAGTCGCTGATGTCCAACCGCAAGATCCGCGACGTGCTCAGCTTCCGGCAGCAGCACGATTGGCGCGATCGCACCTGATCTCACAGGTAGAGCTCACCCGTGCGAGCGTCCCACCGGTGCGTAGGTGGCCTGAGTGATCGCCAGCAGGTCCGCCGGTGCCAACTCGAGGTCAAGGCCTCGCCGGCCGCCAGAGACCAAGATCGTCGCGTGCTCGGCTGCTGACTCATCCAGCACGGTCGGCAAGGCCCTACGTTGACCGATGGGACTGATCCCGCCGACGACGTATCCAGTGCTGCGCTCTGCTTGAGCGGGATCCGCCATCGTGGCCTTCTTGACGCCGACCGCGGCAGCCAGCGCCTTCAGATCCAGCATGCCGCTGACCGGCACGATCGCCACCACAAGCCCCATCTCGGTCTGTGCCAACAAGGTCTTGAAGACCCGCCAGGCCTGCACTTCGAGCGCCTTGGCCGCCTCGCCACCGTAGGTCTCGGCTGACGGATCATGCTCATATCCCCGCGCCGCGAAGGCGACCCCGGCGGCTTCCAGCGCCATCGTCGCTGGCGTTCCTCCGCTGCCCTTCTTCTTCGCCACGGTTGAAGCCTACTGAGGATTGCAGGGTCTCATTGCAACGGTATGCCGTCGGTGTCTGCCTCGGCCCGAGGGCCGAACAGCCGCTTCTGCGACTCGGTGATGCGCACATCGTTGATCGAGGCTTCTCGACGTCGCATCAATCCGTGCTCGTCAAACTCCCAATTCTCGTTGCCATACGACCGCCACCATTGGCCGGAGGCATCGAGCGACTCGTATTGAAACCGCACCGCGATGCGGTTGTCACGAAAGGCCCAGAGGTCCTTGCGCAGCGCGTAGTCGAGCTCCCGGGCCCATTTCTGCGCCAAAAACTCGCGGATCTCGTCTCGACCATTCAAGAAGGTGTCGCGATTGCGCCACTGGCTGTCATAGCTATAGGCAACGGCCACGCGATCCGGGTCACGGGTATTCCAGGCCGCCTCAGCACCCAACACCTTCTTCCACGCCGAAGCCTCATCAAAGGGTGGGAATGGCGGTCGGTCCTCATCCATAGGGCTCCTCTGGGCGGTGCTGCGATCACCACATCCTAGGAGCAGCCAGCGACCGATATGCGCTGCAATGCGCCTTACGAACGCGTGTTGGCGCGCACAGCGGTCGCTGGGTGGAGCCGCCGGGGAAAGGTCAGGCCAGTTGTGTGACCGACGCCTGCCGCGACACCTGGGCGGCATCAAAGGCACGTTCGTCGCCGGCGGCCACGTCACTATGTTGGCGCCACCAATCTTGACCGGCCCGCGACAAGGTAAAGATCGGGTCGTAATAGGCGTACTCGGCGCTGGTCACGTCGACGTCTTCGGACTCAATGGACGTGCGGTAGTTCTTGCGCCAATACGAGATGCCGCGCTCAGTGTCGTACTTGTCGACTTGATGCACCCAGCGCTTCCCGACAAACGGCACGTCGCAGACGATCCGCGGGGTCGCGAAGCCAGGCAAGTAGCCCATCATGTCGTGCTGGAGGCGCTGTGCGTCGGCCAACGAGACCCGCCAGTGCTCGCTGAACGGGATCATGTCGCACATGTAGAAGTAGTACGGCGTGATCGACGCACCATCGGTCAGCGCGAAGCACAGATCTAGCAGATCCTCGGTGGTCGCGTTCACCCCGCGCATCAGCACTCCCTGGTTGCGGACGTCCCGCACCCCAGCCTCCAGCATCGCTCGGGAGGCATCCGCCACCGAGGGAGTCACCGACTGGGCACTGTTGACGTGCGTGTGGATCGCCAACCCCACGCCGCGAGCCCGGGCCGTGGTGGCCACGCGGGCAACCCCCTCGACCGTGTCGGCGGCGAGCCAGTGCTGAGGCAATCCCATCAGCGCCTTGGTGGCCAGCCGTAGGTCGCGGATCGAGTCGATCTGCATCAGTTTGTCCAAGAACGCTTCGAGGTTCTTCCACGGCATATTGGCCACGTCGCCGCCGGAGACGACCACGTCGCGCACCGTCGGGGTGCGCGCGATGTAGTCGAGCATCGCCTGCT
>JBBSNC010000051.1:0-13535 GCA_038232855.1 Actinomycetales bacterium | reverse complement strand
ACGAAATCAACCGGACTCCTCCGAAAACACAGTCAGCGCTGTTGGAGGCCATGGAAGAACGGCAAGTCACCGTCGATGGAACTGCCCGGCTGCTAGCCGACCCCTTTCTGGTCGCAGCAACGCAAAACCCGGTGGAGTATGAGGGCACGTACCCGCTTCCCGAAGCGCAGCTCGACCGATTCCTACTCAAGGTCGTGCTGCCAATTCCGCCGCGTAACGATGAGATCGAAGTATTGAACCGTCACGCCTCCGGCTTCGACCCCCGGGACCTCGCTGGTGCCGGGGTCAGCGCAGTCGCCGGTCCGCAGGACCTCAAGGCCGGTTCTCGGGACGTCCGCGACGTCGAGGTCTCGCCAGCGGTGATGGGATATATCGTCGACATCTGCCGGGCTACTCGCTCTTCGCCATCCTTGCAATTAGGTGTCAGTCCACGCGGAGCGACGGCCCTGATGAGCACCGCGCGTGCCTGGGCATGGCTCAGTGGGCGCTCGTTTGTGACGCCGGACGACATCAAGGCACTCGCGCCTGGCACATTGACACACCGACTCTCGATGCGACCGGAAGCGGAGTTGGAGGGTGTCTCCGTGCGATCGGTGCTCGACAGTGCGTTGAACTCCGTTCCGGTCCCGCGCTAAGCGACATCATGGTTCTCCGTTGGCCAACCGTGGCGCTGGTGCTGCTCGGCATCGTACCGGTGGCGGTGTCGCCCACTTCGCAAACCGTGTGGCTGTGGCTGCTCGCGGTCACACTGCTGATCGCGCTCGACCTTGCCCTCGCACCAGCCACATCCACCCTCCTCATCGAACGGGAAACCTCGGGGCCGACAACCACAAGAAGCAATCAGGGGGTCGTCACGACATCAGTGCGGTTGGGTGAATCCGGGGCGACATCCCTCTCCGTATTCAACCCAGCCCGACGAACCGTGCGGGGGCAGGTGCGTGATGCCTGGGTGCCCTCGGCCGGCGCGACTAACAATCGACACCAGCTGCGCCTGCCCGGTGGCGAGCGGCGCCGTTTCGCCACCCCACTGCTGCCCACGCGTCGCGGCGACCGACGCACCGACCGGGTCACCGTGCGCACGCATGGACCGCTGCAGTTGGCAGCGCGCCAGCGTTCCCGCGCGGTACCTGGTGCGATCCGAGCGCTGCCGCCGTTTCGCTCGCGCAAACACCTGCCGAGCCGCCTGGCACGACTGCGTCAACTCGACGGGCGCTCTGCCGTGCGCACCCGCGGGCAGGGCACCGAGTTCGACTCGCTGCGCGACTATGTCGAGGGCGACGACGTACGCAGCATCGATTGGCGGGCCACCGCGCGCCGCCAATCCGTCGTGGTGCGGACGTGGCAGCCCGAGCGTGACCGACGGGTCATCATCGTGCTGGACACCTCGCGCACCAGCGCTGCGCGCGTCGGCGACGAGCCACGACTGGACGCCGCGATGGACGCCTCGCTCCTGCTAGCCACGTTGGCCTCTCGGGCCGGTGACCGGATTGATCTCATCGCGGGCGACCGCAAAATCCGTGGGCGGGTGCGGCCAGACCCGGCGAGCCCGACGCTGCTGAACTCCATCGTAACGGTGTTGGCACCGATCGAGCCTGTGTTGGTCGAAGCCGATTGGTCGATGTTGGCCGGGGCGATCAATGCCACCAGTCGGCGGCGTGCGCTCGTGGTCCTGCTGACCTCGCTGGACCCGGCCGCCCTCGAAGAGGGACTGATTCCGGTCCTTGGCGCGCTGACCGCATACCACCAAGTGGTGCTGGCCTCAGTCGCCGACCCGGCGCTACAAGAAATGTCGCACGACCTCAGCACCTTGTCCTCTGTGTATGGCGCGGCAGCGGCGCAGCGGACGATCTCACTGCGCCGACGCACAGCGGCTGCGATGGAGCGGCTCGGTGTGAGTGTCTTGGATGCGGCACCCGAAGAGTTGCCAGTGGTGCTGGCCGATCACTACCTGGCACTCAAAGCGCGTGGGCTGCTGTAAGGGCAACTAGGCGCAGACGGGCGCCTCTGCACCGAGCAGCGACTCATCCACATCGCCGGTCTTGCCGCGCTGCACGGCCCAGCGCCCCAGGGTGAAGACGTATAGCAAGAAAAGCCCCAAGGCGAGCACACCGATCGTGACGCGTGCCCAGGTTGGCAAGGGCGAGGGCGTCACGAAGCCTTCGATCAAACCGCTGATCAGCAGCACCACGATGAGCCCCAAGCTCACTCCGGCGGCCGTGCGGCCCTCTTGGGCCAGCGACGACAACCTCGTCCGCCCCCCGGGAGCAACCCAGGACCAGAACAGTCGCAACCCCACCCCAGCAGCTACGAAGATGGCGGTTAACTCCAACAGTCCGTGCGGCGTGATCAAACCCCAGAACAGCGCGCCGCGGCCCTCGGCGTGCATAAGCGAACCCACGATGGCGACGTTCGTGATGTTCTGCCACAGCACATACAGCACCGGCAACCCGAGCACACCGAACGCGATGCACTGGGCGGCCACCCATGCATTGTTGATCCAGACCTGGGTAGCAAAACTGCTCGCAGGGTTCTCGGAGTAGTAACTCTCAAAGTCGGAATCCACCAGCTGTTGGATCTCGACAGTGCTGATGAGCGTGTTCTCCAGCACCGGGTTGTGCACCAACCAGGCACCGAGCGCGAGCGCCACGACGAGATTGATGATCGCGGTCAGCCCCCACCACCACCTCATCCGATACAGCGCTGCCGGGAAGTCTTCGGTGAAGAACCGACCTACTGCGGACCAGCCGAAGGTGCGACTGCTGCTGGAGCGCACCCGCGCCCGGGTGAGCAGTAGCGACAGATAGCTGACCAACGCCGGATCGGGGGCAGTGGATCGCACGACCGACAGGTCGGTGGCGGTGCGGCCGTACTCGTCCAGCAACTCATCGGCCTCAGCCCCGCTGAGCCGCCTCGACTTGGACAGCTCGGCAAGGCGTGCCCATGCCCCCCGCCGGCGCGAGATCAGCGCGTCTACATCCACCCGTGCACTGTAACCACTGGCAGACCCAGCCCCTAGGCTAGGCACACCATGGCTACCAAGGGCATTCTGGACACGCAGGGCTTCGTCACGCCCGAAGCGGTCGAGTTGGATGTGCCAGCAGCCAATCTCGGTCTGCGCATGTGCTCCGGGTTCATCGACCTGCTCATCACGGTGGCGATCTTCTTCCTCGGGTTCTACCTTGTCTCCCAGACCGCGCTCTTCGCTGATGTGGCCCTGTTACAGGCGCTGGTCATCCTGACCGTCGTCTCCGTCCTCGTCGTCGTGCCGATCGCGCAAGAGACGCTGATGAGAGGTCGCACCGTCGGCAAGCTCGCACTCGGCTTGCGCACTGTGCGCGATGACGCCGGTCCTATCGGGTTCCGACATGCCGTCATCCGGGCCTTGCTGATGTATGTCGAGGTCTGGCTGAGCGGCGGCGTGATCGCCATGTTGGTTGCGATCTCAAACACCAAGGCGAAGCGATTGGGTGACTATCTCGCTGGCACCTATGTCGTTCGTGATCGGATCAGACTGAAAATCGCGGGCCCCCCGCAGGCAGACCCCTTGCTGATCGAGTGGGCTCGTGGGTCAGACATCGCGACCCTGCCAGATGCGCTGACTGTGGCTGTCCGACAGATTCTGTCCAGATCAGCCACCATGACTGCAGCAAGCCATAGCGGCATGACAGCCCAGCTCTACAGCAACGTGATGGAGCACGTCTCCCCACCACCGCCGCAGGGCGCTCCCCCGCTCGCCGTCATGTCGACAGTCTTGGCTGAGCGGCGCAACCGAGACTTGGTGCGGGCTCAACGCCACGATCACATCAGGGCCAGCGTGCTCGGCCGCGACCCCCTTCAGGCCACCGCAGAACCGGTCTTCGCCTCAACACCTCCACCGCGCGCTACTCCCCCAGGGCCGCCGCGTACCCCGGCAGAATCAGCGAGTCGATGATCGCCCGACGCTGCGCGTAGGGCAAGAAGGCCGACTTCATCGCGTCCACAGTGACCCGGCGAAGGTCACTGAGCTCCCATCCGGCCTCGTCAACGAGCAGTTGCATCTCGCGTGTCATCGACGTGCCGCTCATCAGCCGGTTGTCGGTATTGACCGTGATCCGAAATCGCAAGCGCGCTAACAGCGTGATCGGGTGCTCGGCGATGCTATTGGCAGCCCCCGTCTGTAGGTTGCTGCTCGGGCACATCTCAAGGGCAATCCGACGATCTCGGACGAAGGCGGCCAGACGGCCGAACTCGACCTCGGCAACATCGCTGGTACTCCATGACCCGTATGGCTGGGTCGCTTCGGTCACGGCGGCTCCGCGTAGGGTGAGGTCGTCCACGATTCGCACCCCGTGGCCCAGCCGTTCGGAGCCACACCACTGGATAGCCTCCCAGATGCTGGGCAGGCCGAAGGCTTCGCCAGCGTGGATGGTGAAGTGCATGTTCTCGCGTTGCAAATATTCGAAGGCATCCAGGTGTCGAGTGGGCGGAAAGCCTACTTCCGCACCAGCAATGTCGAATCCGGCAACGCACTGATCGCGATGTCGGACCGCCACTTCAGCAATTTCTCGGGACCGGGCGGCGTGCCGCATGGCGCCCAGCAGCGAGGTGGCCACGATCGAGTGGCCACGTGTCTTGGCTTCGGCCATCCCCTCCACCAACCCCGCAGTGACCGCGGAGACGACCTCGTCCAGGTCCAGGCCACCCTGCAAATGCTGCTCGGGCGCATAGCGGATCTCGGCATACACCACGCCATCTGCGGCCAGGTCCAGCACACACTCGCGGCCCACGCGGCGCAACGCCTCGGCGTTCTGCATCAGGGCCACCGTGTGCGAGAACGTCAGCAGATATCGCTCCAGCGAGCCCGAATCCGCGCTGTCCCGAAACCACTGCGTGAGTTCCTGCGGGTTGTCTGCCGGCAGTTCGGCATACCCCTGCTGCTGTGCTAACTCAAGCATCGTGTCGGCGCGCAGCCCACCATCGAGATGATCGTGCAGCACCACTTTGGGCAGTGCTCGGATAGCGTCAGTCATCACGATGGCATGCCTCCAAGTCAAAGGCCGGGATGCAGATCGCGAGGTACTCCGCGCCCTGGTCGCCGGCTGCATAGCGCACCCATTGTCCAGATCGGGACAACGCCGCCTGTCCGGCCTCCACGGTGAGCTTTCCTTGCGAATGCGCAATGATCACTGACCCCGCCATGACGAACGTCACCTCGTCGAACTCTGGTGCCTGCCCCGGCTCGGTCCAGTCGGGGTCGGCCTTGTTGTGCGCAATCGACACGTTGGTGTGGCCACTGCTGATCCGGCCCACCACCTCCTCAACGGCCTTGCCGTCCGGCAGCGGGAAAGGAGTCGGCTCCAGGATTTCGGCCATCCCAGCAGTCTAGGTTCAACAGATGAGGGCTGCGCGCACATTAGGCTGGTGCCCATGAAGAATCGCATCGACACTGGGGCATCGCTGACCGAGCAGGACATCGCAGATCTGATCGACCATGCGCTGTTAAAGCCGGAGCTGACTGCTACCGGCGTCGAGGCTGACGTGAAAGACCTTGCCGCCCGGCGGATCTGGAGCGTGTGCGTCCGACCGAGCGACGTCGCGCTAGCGTCGGCGGCCATCGCGGAGGTCGGTGACTCACCGACACGAGTGTGCACGGTGATCGGGTTTCCGCACGGCACGACGTCTACTGCAGCCAAGGTGACCGAGGCTAGCCAGGCGTTGGACGATGGCGCTCAAGAACTGGACATGGTGCTCAACATCGGGCGACTCATCGGTGGGGACCTCGACTCTGTGCAGGCCGACATCGCCGCGGTCGTCGACGTGGGCCACGAAGCCGGTGTGCTGGTCAAGGTGATCTTCGAAACCGCGTTGTTGGATGACGCCCAGAAGATTGCGGCCTGTAAAGCGAGCGAGGCCGCCGGTGCCGACTTCGTCAAGACCAGCACCGGATTCGCTGGTGGCGGGGCGACGATCCCCGATGTGGCACTGATGCGCGAGCACTGCTCGGACGCCGTGCAGGTGAAGGCTTCTGGTGGGGTGCGCGACATCGATGCGGCTCTAGCGATGGTGGCCGAGGGGGTCACCCGACTGGGGACCTCGAGCACCAACGCCATTCTCGAAGGTGCTCGCGAGCGTGTCGAGAACGGCACGCTCGTGGTCCCCGAGCCGTCTGGGCACCAAGACGACGTCGCTGACCTGCCTAGCGGCTCGCGTTCGCCGGTCAGCGACACGTACTGACGCGGCAACGTCGACCTCAACGCCGCACCATCGGCCTAGCGAGCGCGAGCCGATTGGCTACTGTGCGGCGATCCGATCAATCATCACCTCGCGGGTGTAGCCATCGGCATCGCCGTCACTGGCCTCTACGATGCTCCAGGCGCCGTCTAGCGCGTTGGTAGCGCGCTCAAAGCGATCTGGGGTATCGGTCAGCAGGCTCATGATGGGCGAGCCCTTGCTGACCGTATCGCCCGGTTTGACATGGATCTGCACCCCTGCCCCAGCCTGCACAGGGTCTTCCTTGCGCGCACGCCCGGCGCCGAGGCGCCAGGCTGCCACTCCTACTGCCAGTGCATCCAAGGATCCAAGCACTCCGTCGCGGTCGGCCACGATCTGTTGAGATTCCTTCGCGGTCGGCAAGTCGGCGTCTGGGTCCCCGCCCTGCGCCGAGATCATGGCCCGCCAGACATCCATCGCCCGCCCGTCACGCAAGGCCTCAGCCGGATCAACGTGCGCATACTTCTCCCCCGCTCCGGTCAACATCTCCCGCGCCAGGGCCACCGTCAACTCCACGACATCACGGGGGCCGCCACCGGCCAGCACCTCGAGGCTCTCGGCGACCTCAATCGCGTTGCCTGCACTCAATCCCAGCGGCACCTCCATGTCGGTCAACAGCGCGACCGTGTGCACACCCGCTTCCCCACCCAAAGCAACCATCGTTTCGGCCAGCTCCCGCGCGGAGTCCAGATCCCTCATGAATGCCCCGGAGCCCACTTTGACGTCCAACACCAGCGTCCCGGTGCCTTCGGCGATCTTCTTCGACATGATTGAGGAGGCAATGAGCGGGATAGCCTCCACCGTGCCGGTCACATCGCGCAGCGCATACAAGCGCTTGTCTGCAGGTGCGAGGCCAGAGCCCGCAGCGCAGATCACCGCCCCCACCTCGTCCAGTTGTCGCTTCATGTCCTCGTTGCTGAGCGATGCCTGCCATCCCGAGATCGACTCCAGCTTGTCCAAAGTGCCGCCCGTGTGCCCCAACCCCCGGCCAGACAGCTGCGGCACCGCCACCCCGCAAGCGGCCACTAACGGGGCCAGGGGCAGCGTGATCTTGTCGCCGACCCCACCGGTGGAGTGCTTGTCCGCAGTCGGGCGAGATAGGCCCGAAAAGTCCAACCGCTCCCCTGACGCGATCATGGCCGCTGTCCAGTCGGCGATCTCGCGCCGATCCATCCCATTCAGCAGGATTGCCATCGCCAGCGCCGACATCTGCTCATCGGCTACCACCTCACGGGTGTAGGCATCGATGACCCAGTTGATCTGCGCAGTGTCTAGTTGCTGCTTGTCCCGCTTGGCTCTAATGACATCTACTGCATCAAAATCTTCGCTCATCTGTGCATCAACCCTGTCTATGACATCCTGGCCCGCGTGAATCTCGCGCAGACTATGGCCTTGATCGTGCCACCGGTCACCGACCTGAAAACACGGGCGCTGCGGCGCGCCGATGGCGAAACCACGATGTTCTCAACGCTAGTCGCTATGCGCGACGAGCGCGTGCTGGTGGCGGTGAGCACGCCCAGGATGGAGGCTACGTTGGCATGTGCCCACACCCTTGCTGTCGGGATCAGCCCACAACTGCTCTGCGTTGCGGCGCAGGTCAGCCTCCCCGATGGCGCCGAAGGCATCGCCTACACCACGATGACCACGGATCACGTCGCGGCGTTGGCGGTGCAGCCATACACGGTGGCCGAGGGGGAAATCGCCTTCGGCATACCGAAGCGGGGTGAGGTCAAGGATCGCAGCGTCATGGATGAGTTGGCGCGCGCGTTGAACCACCCACCGTTGGATGCGGCCAAAGTCGCCACGCGCGGGGCTGAAGGCAATGCGGATGCCGAGCCAGACTTCATCCCACCGGAGCAGGGCAGGCTGGTCATTGATTCCGGGACGTGTGCCTCGCTGCAGCGATCCATCGAGGGCATCGGCGGCACCGTTGTATACGTCCCAGCATCGGCCGAGCACGCCACCAGCCTGCTGGCTCACGGTATGCCGGAACGTGTGTTTGTCCCAATGCCTCCACCAGGTCATCCTCGCGGCCCAGCATCTCCTCGGCGCCGAGCGCACAACCCTGCGCAGCACCTCCCCATCCCCAGTCACTGGAGTGGCGACCTCGGACGCGAGGAGTAGGTCATAGGCACCGACACCCGTAGTGACGATGGCAAACATCACCCCTCCCCGCGTGTCGCGGATAAGTCGCTGGCACCGAAGGCCTGCGGCAACACGTCTTTCATCGTCATCGACCCCTGCGGAGTGAGTAGGTGGCAGTCAGGCCCACCGTGCTCGAACAGTAGTTGTCGACATCGCCCGCAGGGCATGATCACCGCGCCCTCACGATTCACGCAGACTGCCGCGGTCAGTTGCCCACCACCAGTGGCCATGAGCTCGCTGACCATGCCGCACTCCGCGCACAATGTGAGCCCAAAACTAGCGTTCTCGACGTTGCACCCCGACACGATGCGTCCATCGTCGACGAACGCTGCCGCGCCCACCGGATAGTCCGAGTAGGGGGCGTAGGCATTCACCGAGGCCGCCGCGGCGGCGGTTAGCAACGTGTCCCAGTCGGGTGAGCTACTCATATGGCGGTCTCCCTAACTCTTGGTGTACGGCGTGCCTTCAGCTGCCGGTGGGCGCACCCTGCCCACAAAGCCAGCTACCGCCAGGATCGTGATGATGTACGGCAACATCAGCAGCACCTCGGAAGGCACCCCGCTTCCGATGGTCGAAATGACGTTGCCTAGGTTCTTGGAGAAGCCGAAGAGCAGCGCGGCGATGACGGCACCCTTGGGGCTCCATCTGCCCAGGATCATGGCTGCCAACGCGATATAGCCCTGCCCCGCGGACATTTCGCGCCCAAACGCCAACCCGGAGCCGATGGTGAAGAACGCACCGCCTAGGCCGGCGATCGCACCGCCAAGAATCACGTTCCAGACGCGCCGCACGTTGACCTTGATGCCGACCGTATCGGCCGCCCTTGGGTGTTCGCCGACGGCCCGAGTGCGTAGCCCCCAACGGCTGTTGAACAGCATGAACTGCAACACGATGACGATGACGTACATCAGATAGACCAAGATCGTCTGCTCGAAGAAGACCGGCCCGATCACCGGAATCTGCGACAGAATCGGAATATCGATCTCACGCAGCGGCGCTGGCGAATTCCAACTCGCCTTGTCATCGGCCAGCACGGTCGAGAAGAAGAAGCCGGTGAGGCCGATGATCAAGGTGTTGAGGACGACTCCGACGATGATCTGATTGACCCGGAAGCTGACCGAGAACCACGCCAACATGGCACCCACCAGGGCGCCAGCAATGGGCGCCGCGATCAAGCCGGCATACCCGCTGGCCAGCTGCGATGCCATCACCGCAGCCGCAAAGGCACCAAACAACAACTGACCCTCAATCGCGATGTTGATGATCCCCGAGCGTTCGCAGACCACCCCGGACATCGCGCCGAAGATCAGCGGCACCGACAAAGCCAAGGCCCCGGCCAACAGCGAGGTGACCGGAATGACCGCCGACTTGCCGGCGCCGACCCACACTAAGAAACTCAGCACGAAAGCGAGTCCGACGACGAGGTTCAGCCACCCCGACACCGAGCGTCGACTGCGAACAGCGATGAAGGCGAACGCCGCAGCACCGGCCATGACCAACACCAGGACCACGATGGTGGCGAATGCGGGCACGCCGGCAGTCGGGATCGTCAGCCACGAAGACCCCGATGCCACTTGAAAGCGGGTTTCCAGCCCCGCATCAGAGCGGATCAAGAAGAACACTCCGATCAGGGCTGCCACCGCATACATCACCGGGGTTCGGTAGCCGATGCGTTGCAGCACCTGCTCTTCGTCGAGGCTGTCGGGCGCATTGGGAGCCGGCGCTTGTGTGCTGGTGCTCATGCCGACGCCTCCTGCTTCGATTGCTGCTCGGGTTCGCCGCGTGGTGTGCGTCTTCGCCGCGGCTTATCCGGGTCCGGTAACCGGAAGATCGCCCGGATCAACGGTGGCGCCGCGATCAGCAAAACGATGATCGATTGCACCACCAAAATGATGTCGATCGGCGTCTGCGTCTCGGCTTGCATCAAGAAGCCGCCCGACTTCAACCCGCCGAACAACAGCCCGGCAAAGAGGGTGCCGACGGGGCGAGATCGACCCAGCAGGGCAACCGTGATGGCGTCGAAGCCATAGGAGGCGGCTACCCCGGCCGTCAAGGATCGCTCCGTGCCTAGCACCTGAGCGGTGGCAGCCAGCCCCGCCAGCGCACCCGCCAAACACATGGTGACGAGCGTGATCCGACCCACCGACATGCCAGCGGTGCGGGCCGCATGCGGATTCGCACCCGCGGCTCGCAGTTCGAATCCGATCGTCGAACGCTCCAACAGCCACCAGACCACCGCGGTGGCCAGCAGCGCGACGACAAAACCCCAGTGCAACCGGAAACTGTTGCCCGGAAAGAGCCAATCCGGGATGAGCAACGGGTATGCCGCGTTCTCCTCAATCGCGGGACTGCGCTGACCCGAACGCCCTGGATTGAACACTGGTTGCTTGAGCGTGTAACTGATCAGATACACCGCGATGTAGTTGAGCATGATCGTGACGATTACTTCATTGGCGCCGAAGCGTGCCTTCAATCCACCCGGAATCGCACCCCAGACTGCGCCTCCGATCGCGCCACCAAGCATCGCCAGCAGCAAGTGCAGCCCCCACGGCAGGTCCCAGGCGAAGCCAATATAGGACGCGAAGATCGCTCCGACGATGATCTGACCCTGCGCGCCGATGTTGAACAGGCCAGCCCGGAAGCCGATCGCGATCCCTAACCCGGCCAGAATCAACGGCGTGGCAAAGACCATCGAGTTGGTCAGCGGCTTGACTTGGTCGGCGAAGCTATCCCGCTTCCAGTCGAAGATGGCGCCTCGGAACAACGCGCTGTATGCCGAGCGCACAGCTTCGAAGACTTCGCCCAACATGTCGCTGGGCCGGGAGAAGAAGTAGCGCGAACTCTCCCGCACCGCCTCGTTTGCGAACGCGATCAGAACGCCCCCGATGACCAGGGAGAGCACGATCGCCAGGACCGAGATCATCGCGTTGCCGCCGACAATCTGGCGGATCACCTCGGCCTGGCTCCGCTGGGGTGACTCGCTGGGTGCTTCCGCCGCGTCAGTGTTGGTTTCCTCGCTCATCGGCGGCCCTTTCGCGGCTTGCCATCACTGGCTATCTGGTTGCGTGCCTCGTCCAGCGGCACCCCGGCCATCATCAATCCCAAGATGTCACGGCTGATTCCCTCGGGCCCGGCCTCAGCAGCATCGACGACACCGACCACTCGGCCGCGATACATCACCGCGACACGGTCGGCGAGGGCCATCACCTCATCCAGTTCGGTGGAGACGATGAGCACCGGGGTGCCCTTGTCACGCTCCTCGACGATCCGCTGGTGCACGAACTCAATAGATCCCACGTCGAGGCCGCGGGTGGGCTGGCTGGCGATCAACAACCGCAACGGTCGCGACAGCGCGCGCGCCAGCACGACTTTCTGGGCGTTGCCTCCGGATAGGGTCGAGATCGGGTCGCTGACCGCCGTCAGGCGTACGTCGAATTCCTCGGTGCGGTGATCGGCGTTCTCGCGAACGACCGAAGGCTTCATCGAGACACCCTTGGCGAAGGGTTCTTGGCTGTATAGATCGAGGATGAGGTTTTCCGCGATCGAGAACTCTCCGATCACGCCGTCGGTGGAGCGGTCCTCGGGCACGAAGCCGATGCCTGCCTGTAATCGCTGCCGCACACCCATGGGCGCCAAGTCTGTGCCGTCCAACGTGATCGAGCCGGCATCGATCCCGCTCAACCCCAAGATGGCCTCGGCAAGTTCGCTCTGTCCATTGCCCTGCACCCCCGCCACGCAGAGAATTTCGCCAGCATGGACATCCAAGCTCAGTCGATCAATGACCGCGGTGCCCGTGGGGCTGAGCACCGTCAGCTTCCTAATCTGCAGCGCGGCATCAGCGGGATCAGCTGGCCCTTTGTCGATAGCGAGCGTCACCGAACGCCCCACCATCAACGAAGCGAGTTCGGTTTCGCTGGAATCCGGGCTGGCGTGGCCCACCACGGCACCCCGCCGAATGACGGTAATCCGGTCGGCGATGGCTCGGACCTCCCGCAGTTTGTGCGTGATGAAGACGATCGAGGTGCCGGCCTCCTTCAACTCCCCCATGATGGCGATCAGTTCATCGGTCTCGGCTGGAGTCAGCACCGCTGTGGGCTCGTCCAGGATGAGGACCTTGGCATCGCGGGCGAGCGCCTTGATGATCTCGACCCGCTGTTGCACGCCCACCGGGAGATCCTCGATCAGCGCATCTGGGTCGACGTGAAACCCGAACCGCTCGCTGATCTCGGTCACTCGCTCCCGCGCTTTGGCCAAGTTCAGGACGCCAGCAACTCCGGTCGGCTCGAAGCCCAAGGCCACCGACTCGGCCACCGTGAAGACGGGGATCAACATGAAGTGTTGGTGCACCATCCCGATGCCAGCGGCCACCGCATCGCCGGGCCCATCGAAGTCAACCGGCGAATCGTCGAGCAAAATCTGGCCCTCATCCGGGTCATAGAGCCCGTAGAGCACGTTCATCAGGGTGCTCTTGCCCGCTCCGTTCTCACCGAGCAAGGCATGGATCTCGCCGGAATCCACGACGACGTCGATCGAGTCGTTGGCAACCAACGCGCCAAATCGCTTGGTAATGCCGCGCAGTTCGAGCTTCATTGCTCACTCCTTCGGATCGTGCGCACAGTCGTATTTCACCGCGTGGCAGCCGCCACATGGCAGCGGCCCGACCCGGGTGGGGCCGAGCCGCTGCGTTATCTAGCGCTGTCGTCGGTGAGCAGCCAGGCAGGTGATCACGGGGAGTTCGGCGACTCGATGGCCAGATCGCCATCGATGATCATCTGCTTGTATTCCTCGATCTTGGTGGTCAACTCTTCGGGCACGTCACCTTCGAAGTCGTGGTACGGCGCAATGCCGACTCCGTCGTTCTCCAGGGTCCCGACATACGGCTCGTTGGAGAAGCCGGACTCGATCGTCTCCGTGATCGTGTCCTCCACGGCTGGGCCGATCTGCTTGAGCACCGAGGTCAGCATGACGTCGCCAGCGTCCGTGGTCTCGAACCCATCGGAGTCGACCCAGATGATCTTGGTGCCTTCGGTGCCTTGCGCTGCGGCAACGGCGCCCAGGCCCACGGGCCCGGCAACCGGCATGATGATGTCGGCGTCCTGTGCAATGAACTGCTCGGTCAGCGTCTGACCTTGGCTCTGGTT
>JBBSNC010000050.1:0-13572 GCA_038232855.1 Actinomycetales bacterium | reverse complement strand
CGCAGCACTCGCAGCACATTGCCGCCAGCGATCTTGCGCAAGTCGTCGTCGCTGAAGCCCCGCTCTGCCAGAGCAGCAAAGAGGTATGGATAGTGGGAGACGTCCTCCAAGCCTGCGGGCAACGTCGGCACCCCGTCGTAGTCGCCGCCGATGCCGACGTGGTCGATCCCGGCGACCTGCCGGAGGTGCTCGATGTGCGTGACCACCTGGTCCAGGGTCGCCGTCGGCGCGGGGTGAATTTCGGCATACTCCCTGGCCCACGGCTTGAACTGCCCGAGGTCAGTCGCGTTGACACCCTCCGAGCTCGCGGCCGCAGCCGCAGCCATCCGCCAGTCCCAGCACTCCTGGGAGACGAAATCAGGCGCGAAGACCGCCATACAGACGCCGCCAGCGGCGGCCATTGTGCGCAGCACATCATCGGGCACATTGCGCGGTGAGTCGCAGATGGCCCGGGAGCCAGAGTGGCTGAAGATGACCGGCGCAGTCGAGACCTCAAGTGCGTCACGCATGGTGTCGGCCGAAACGTGCGAGAGGTCGACCAACATCCCCAGACGATTCATCTCGCGCACGACATCGCGTCCGAAGTCGGTCAACCCACCGTGCACCGGCTCGTCAGTGGCGGAGTCGGCCCAGTCGGTGTTGTCGTTGTGGGTCAAGGTCATATAGCGCACCCCGAGGCGATAGAGCACCCTCAGCGTGCCCAGAGAGTTGCCGATCGAGTGCCCGCCCTCGGCCCCCAGCAGGGAAGCCACCCGGCCGGTCACGAACACGTGCTCGACGTCGCCTGCGGTCAGCGCGAGACCGAGATCGTCGGCATACCGCTCAATCATCGAGTGCACCGCGTCGATCTGCTCTAACGTCTGGATGATCGCTTGCTCCCGCGGCAGGGTAGAGGGCACCCACACCGACCAGAACTGGCCCCCGACGCAGCCGGCTCGAAGTCGCGGAATGTCCGTATGGGTGCTGGTGGTCGGCTTGGCGATATCAAGCACATTCCAGTCATATGCCGCCTGCTCGCGAGCCTCCCAGGCCAGGTCGTTGTGACCATCGATGAGCGGAGTGCTGCGCAACAGATCGCTCACCCGGAGCAGAGAGGTCTCATCCATCGGCACATCATCTCTCAACCAGCCGCCGTGGGTATGCCGGCAAGGGCGCCACCGTCCGGTGGCCGTCAGCGATCGGTAAGGCCCGCGGGGTGAGATGGAGATTAGGCTGCCTTGGGTGGCAACCGTGCTGGTCGCAGATGATGACGACACCGTGCGCGAAGTCGTGTCGGCATACCTGCACCGTGCCGGATTGCCCACGGCACAAGCGACCGACGGATTGAGCGCGGTGGCGCACGTGGAGCAGCATCGTCCCGATGTGGTGGTGCTGGACATCATGTTGCCTGGGATTGACGGGCTCGAAGCGCTCCGCCGGATGCGCCAGATCGACCCGCATCTGCCGGTGCTCCTGCTCACCGCTCGGACGACAGAAGAGGACCGGATCGCCGGGCTTGAGATCGGCGCCGATGATTATGTAGTCAAGCCGTTCAGCGCCCGAGAGCTGGTGTTGCGGGTGCAGGCTCTCCTGCGTCGCGCCGAGCCTTCCGTCGATGCGACTTCTATTAGTCGAGCCACCCGAGGCACGCTTCGGGACGGCGACGTGAGGGTCGACATACCAGCTCGTTCAGCCCATCGCGGCAGTGCGGATTTGGCGTTGACGACGCGTGAATTCGATCTCCTCGTCTATCTGATCTCCCACCCAGGGGTGGCCGTCAGCCGCGAGGTGTTGATGCAAGAAGTGTGGGGGTGGGATTTTGGCGACGACTCGACGGTGACGGTGCACATCCGCCGGCTGCGCAACAAGTTGGAGCGCGACCCTGCGTCCCCGGAGCGGATTGTCACCGTCTGGGGCTCGGGCTATCGCTGGGAGCGGGCGGGTCCATGATGCCTGAGGTGGAGGCGGTCGCGCTAGCTGCGGGCACGGCTGGTGCCGTGGGCATCGTCGGCGCCGCCGCCACTGTCGCCATCGCCCGTCGCTCGGTCGCCATTGCGACAGCCCTGGGGCCCGTCGTGGTCGTGGCGAGCATGGCCGCTGGGGTCTGGGTCACCGCTCAGAAGATGTTTCTCTCGGCTCGGGACTTCACCCTGATCTCGTTCGTGCTGGCGGCTTCCGTGCCGATCGCGTTCGGCTGCGGGTTCTTCCTGTACCGGGCAGTGGGGCGAATCGATCGGTCAGCCGCGCAGGCCGCTGCCGACCGCGAGCGGGAGCAGTCATTGGCGGCGAGCCGTCGGGAGATGATCTCGTGGGCCAGTCACGACCTGAAGTCGCCGCTGTCCGGGATCCGCATCATGGCAGAGGCCCTTGAGGACGGCATGGTGGCCGATCCAGCCGACTATCACCGACGCATTCGGCATGAGAGCGACCGGATGAATCGGATGGTCGATGACCTCTTAGAGATGTCGCGGCTCAGTCAAGGCAGCCCGGACGCGATGCGCAGCCTGGTCGATCTGAGTGAACTCACAGCGGACGTGGTGCAGGGTCAGCAAGTCGTCGCCGAGCAACAAGAAGTGAGCCTAGAGATGGCAGTGGCCGAGCGCATGCCCGCCCATGTCGACGCGGCTCGGATCGAACGAGCGGTCGCCAACGTGGTGCGCAACGCCATTCTCTATACCCCGGCTGGCGGCTCAGTGCGCGTGAGCGTGCAGCCGCGACGTGAGGACGGCGATCTATGTGCTGCCATCCAGGTGAGTGACACCTGTGGTGGCCTTTCGCCCGATGACCTGACTCGGATGTTTGAGCCCGGTTGGCGGGGCAGCGCCTCGCGGACCCCGCAAGCCAGCGCCGGTATTGGAGTGGGCTTGACCATCACTCAGGCCATCGTCGGTGAAGCCGGTGGCGAGGTCGTCGTGCACAGCGGCGCCGACGGTTGCCGAGTGAGTCTGCTGCTGCCTTGTCACACGCCCTGACCCAGGCCAGGTGAACATGTGCGCGATTGGGAAGGTGGTTCCTCGGCGTGTCGCCATTGGAAGTGAACTTGTGCGCATTTGCGAAGGGGAAAGTGGTGACGGTGCTTTAGCTTCGGGTGATGGCTTCGGCGATCGGGGTGTCGCCGTCATTGAAGCGGATGGTGCGGCCAATGGTGCCGGGGTCGTGCAGCACGGCCGCGATGACCGCTGCAACATCGGCCCGGGACACCTGACTGGCTTCTGTGCTGGAGGCGTCGATAGCACCGGTGCCGGGCTCGTCTGTCAGCCCGCTGGGCCCGAGTACTGTCCAGTCCAGACCCTCGCTGCCGCGCAGGTATTCATCCGCCGCTGCTTTGGCCTCTGCGTAGGCGAAGAAAGCGTTGTCCCTGGGAACACCGTGATCCGGGCCGGCGCCGAAATAGGACACCATCACGAATCGGCTCGCGCCGCTGGCTCGTGCCGCGTCGACTGTCGCAATGGCGGCGTCGCGGTCTACGGCATACGTCCGCTCGGGGCTGCCGCCACCCGCTCCTGCGGCCCACACAACTGCCTGGTGGTCCGCCACAACGGAGGCGATCTGCTCCGCGTCCATGTGCTCGACATCAGCTAGCCGCGCGACCGCACCAGCGGCTTCCACATCCGTTGTGTGCTCGGGGTTACGGATGATCGAGGTGACCTGGTCACCACGCGCGGACAGCAGCTTCGTGAGCAGCAGAGCAATCTTGCCGTGCCCGCCGACGATGGCGATGCGCGATGGGGTCTGAGTCATAGCCTCAGCCTACGGTGAGGTCGCCAACCGAGACCGGAAGCGTGCTGATCGCCACAGGCCAGGTAGGCGATGTCAGAGACCGAACTGAGCTGCGATTGCCTTGATCGAGTTGGCGCTCTCGCGCAGCCGGATCAGTTCGTCGTCGGTCATTGATGCTGCAGGACGTGCAGGATCCGGCGATGGACGCGCCGATCACCAAGTGGAAGGACAAGTCAGATGTCGTCGGCGCACAGGTCGTCGGCACGCTGGCCGAGGACATCGTCGGCAGCGCCGGTGACGACCGAGGCATCGAAACGCCGTTGGCCGACCTGATCGCTGACTCGATCCTGTTTGGCACCGACGGCGACAGTGAGGGCGCGGCTGAGATCTCGTTCACCAATGTGGGCGGCATCCGTGCCGATCTCTTGGTCGATCAGATCACCAACGGCGAACAGGCTGGTGAGGTGACGTACTCGGAGGCCTTCACCGTCTTGCCGTTCGGCAACATCCTGGTGTCGATCGACATGACCGGCGCCGACATCGAGGCCGTGCTGGAGCAGCAATACGATCCAGACCGAGGACGCCCATACCTGGCCCTCGGTGTCTCCGAAGGATTCAGCTACACCTGGGATGACACCCAGGTGCAGGGATCCAAGGTGAGCGACATGCAGTTGAACGGCGTCGACATCGAGGACGGCTCGACATACCGCGTGTCGACGCTGAACTTCCCGTCCGAGGGTGGCGACTCGTTCACCGCCTTCACCAACGGCACCAACCTGCTTGGCGGTCCCGGAGACTTCCAGAACCTGGTCGATTTCATGGATGCAAACTCGCCTCTGATGGCACCGGCGGATCGCGTCGACGGACTGTGAGCCGCCGCTAATCCGCGGCAGCCGAGGGCCGCATCCGTCACGACGACGGGTGCGGCCCTTGCTCATGCTCTGGCGGCTCAAGCGCGCCCAGCAGATCCGGGCCCGCCTCGATGGTCTGGATCTCATCGGCGAGCCGGACACCGGATGCGATGAAGGCAGCAAGCACCGAAGAGATCACTGCGTGTTGTGCCTCTCGGGTCTCCAACTGCCGCGCCCCTGACCAGAACCGCAGTTCCAAAGTCAGGGCTCCCTTGTCCAGCGTGGTCAACAGCGCCTGCGGCACGGGCTCACTGAAGACATCGGGGACTGCTGTCATCGCCTCGAGCGCGATCTGTTGGGCGCGGGTTGGATCTGCGGCTGCGTCGATCTGGACTTCGACACTGGTGCGCACATGCTCGTAGCCGGTCTGCACCGTGACCAAGTCTGAGTGCATCACCTGATTGGGGATCAGCACCTTGCGCCCATCGAAGGTCCGCACCGTGGTGCTGTTGAGACTGATGTCAGTGACGGTGCCGCGCACCTCCCGGACGCCGATCTGATCACCGACCACGAAGCGGCCCTTGGACAAGATCATGATGCCGGCGAACATGTTGCCCAGCACGGTCTGAAACGCGATGCCGGCTGCGATCGAGATGATGCCGAGGCCACCGAGGATGTCGACCGGCTGGACGCTGGGGAACACGATGGTCAGCGCCACTCCGAGGCCAATCACAATCAGCACCCATTGCGCCACCCCGCCGAACACGGACACCGCGCTCGGCCCCCGTCCGCGCCAGGCTAGGTAGCGACCGACCACCAACCGGGCAAGAAGACCAACCAGGACGAACCCGAGGAGGGCAACAAGCCCGAGGCCTACAGCAGCCCACGTCAGCGCGGGAAGTTCGAAACGCTGCATCACGACAGTCGCATCAGGCACGGGCACGTGACCGATGCTAGGTCACTGGGGCATCCTGTGACGGGTGGACCTCAATGCCGCCACCGAAGAGCAATACGCGGAGTTCGCCTCGTATGCCGACAGTTCGCCGACGTATCAGAGGTGGGCTCGCGCGGTAAGCCAGGATGCGCAGGTCGTCGAATGGATCAACACCCTGCCCAGGATCAAGCGCCAACCGAATCTGGTGCTCGCCGCCGTGCGGTGGCATGGTGTGCCCACCCCCGGCCTGTATGCCGGATTCCGAGACGCGCTCTTGAACGACGGCGGTGCCATCCGCGCGACGATCATGGCTCGTCGGACGCAGACCAATGAGGTCGGCCGACTTGCCACGCTGATGCCGGCCTTCTACCGGATCTGGCGGGAGGGGCACCAACCGCTTGCGCTCCTCGAAGTCGGAGCCAGTGCCGGGCTGTGCCTCTATCCCGACCGATATGACTACCGCTGGCATGCTCGTGACCAGCCGGGCACAGTGCACAGCCTGCACGGCAGCGGGGGGCCGGAACTGACCTGCACTGCGCGGCAGCCGAGTGGTGCGCGGGTCACCGCCACCTGGCCGACGGCATACCCGGTCATTGCCTACCGCTGCGGGATAGACCTCAACCCCCTCGACGTCACCGACCCCGATGCGATGGCTTGGCTGACCAATTTGGTGTGGCCTGAGGAAGACCGCCGCCGGGAGCGGCTGGCGGCAGCCATCGACCTGGCGTCTGCCGATCCACCCCAGATCGTGGCGGGGGATCTGCTCGACTTGTTGCCTCAGCAGGTCGAGCGTGCCTCGGCATACGGAGAGGTCGTTGTCTTCCACAGCGCGGTCATTGCCTATCTGGAGCCAGCGCGACAACTGGACTTTCACACGCTGATGAGCGACCTGGTGGCGCGCGGTGCCTGCCGGTGGGTGAGCAACGAAGACAAGCATGTCCTGCCCTCGGTCACCGCGACCGGCCCCCCCATCCCGCCGGATCACCCCACGTTTGTGCTGGCCCTGGACGGGCAGGTGCTTGCTTGGACGCACGGGCACGGCTCATCGATGACCCGGCTAGACTGAGCGACATGGGCTGACAAGGGAGTGGACCCATGGACATGGTGCTGGCGTTGTGGCTGGTATGCCTGGCATCTCCGGTGCTTGCGTGGGTGTTTCTGCGCCTTCGGCCGCGATTGAAACGCAAGCCGCGTCAGATCCACCGTCCCGCCGAGCGGCGTGACTTCCTCCCCCGCCTGTCCAGAGACCAGGCCTCGTTGGAGCGCCTGGTCAACGATTTGTCTCGGCTGGAGCGCGACTTTGCCCGCGTCGACGCCTCAGACCCGCCCAACAAGATGCAGCGGCTTCAAGCCATCAGTTTGGCCTATGACGACGTGCTCTGCGAATGCTGCGCGATGCTCGACCTCCCTCACCCGGCGAGCCGGCCACTTGGCCCGGTGGATCGGTTGCAGACCGAATGCGACCTAGCCAGACACGGCCTAACCTGGTGAGATGAATGACACCACGCATCCGAATCACGAAGACTACGACGCCGAAGGGCTTGACACAGTTCGGTCCCTGATCAAGGACATGCGGACCTGCATGCTGACCTCGGTCGACGTGAGTGGTGGGCTTGTTGCACGCCCGATGGCGACGCAGGAGGTCGAGTTCGACGGGGACCTGTGGTTCTTCAGCGAGGCTGATGCCCCCAAGGTGGCCAATGTCAAGGCCGATGCGCGGGTCAACGTCGGCTTTGCCGATGATTCAGTGTGGGTGTCCGTGAAGGGCCTGGCCGACATCGTCACGGACGTGGCAAAGAAGGAGGAACTGTGGAACCCGTTTGCAGCCGCCTGGTTCACCGATGGCCCTACTGACCCCGCGATCGTGCTGATCCGAGTGCATGCAGAGTCGGCTGAGTACTGGGATTCTCCGGGGAAGGTGGCCACCGCCATCGCGATGATCAAGACGAAGGTCGCCGGCGGAACCCCCGACGTCGGCGAGAACGAAACGGTCGACCTCGACTGAAGGTAGCCGTGCTGCTAGCGCGTGACTACGGGAGGTGCTCCAAGCGGGAGATCCTCCCGCGCTGGGGCAACATGCCGTTCTCCACTCCCCACAGGACCGCTTGACTGCGACTCTGCACTCCCATCCGTCGGTAGGCGCTGCGGATGTAGGTTTTGACTGAGTTGATGCTCAGATACGTGTGCTCGGCTACCTGTTGATTGCTCATACCTTGGGTGATCAAGCTGAGGACTTCGGACTCGCGTGCGGTGAGTCCGGCTTGTCGTCCAGGCCAGTCGGGTTGGCCGGGCCACTGGCATTCCAACGGAAGGGTGGCGGTGTGGACGACCACTTCCCCTTCGTTTATTTGCTCGAGCGCGTCGACCAAGTCGGCGCCGTCCATGGCTTTCGACAGGTAGCCGCTCAGGCCCTTGCGCTCAGCGACAGCCGCCAAATCAGGCTGAATGTTCCAGGTAAAGACAACGATCTTTCCCGTTGCTTCGTGTGCCAGAAGGTGGTCAATGGTCTCGTCCGTGACCTGTGGCTGGGCGAAGGTGTCGTACAACGTGATGTCGGCTTGTTCGTGCGGCGTGTTGTTGAGGGCGACTTCGACAACCCGAATACGATCCGCGAAGGGCGTCAACATCTGTTCCAGCCCGAGAACCACGACCTCGTAGTCATCGGCCAGGGCGACGCGAATGCGTCGATCTAGAACCTGGGTCACCCCCCTACAGTACGCGCGTAGCAGGACACGGGGCTCGTGCGTGGACGAGGAGCGTCAGCGTGAAGGGGAATCTCACCCCTGTGGATGTGGCACACACAACCGTTTTAGACCTAACTTACTTTCGTACCTTCACAGAAGAGGCGACCCCTTGATCGGGATTTACCTGCATCACCAAAGCTCTGGACACCGCACAGGTGGCTCGGTGATAGCCAAGGCGATGCGTCATCCGGTCACGGGCCTGGGCAGCGGCGGTCCGCCTCGCGGATGGTCGGAGCCGTGGATTGAACTCCCCCGTGACGACGGTCCGGCAGCATCTGGGGAGGACATCGATGCCCGAGGGGTGTTGGAGTGGGCTCCGTTGAGGAATCCAGCTCTGTTGTCGCGGCACGCCACTGTCGTCGAGTGGATCGCCCGAACAAGACCACTATTCATGGTCGTTGATGGCTCGGTCGAGGTCAGCCTCTTAGCCAGACTGTGCGGCATCCCGGTCATCGTTATCGCCACTCCGGCCATTCGCATCGAGCGGGCGCGCGAGATCGCTTACGACCTCGCTCATCGCATCGTGGCCCCGTGGCCAGAGGAGGCCTGCCCTTCGCCATGGTCGAAGGCATGGCGGGCCAAGACCTGGCATGTCGGCGGCATTTGCCGTTTCGACGCGGACGTGGGTAGGCCCCGCGAAACCGTCCAGAGCCGTGGCGATCGGCGACAGGTGCTGATGCTGTGGGGTCCGGGTGACAACGATGTCCCACGCAGTGAAGTGGCGCGGGCCGAACGGGCCACGCCGCGGTGGAACTGGGTGCATCGCGAGTGGACCGACCCTGCCGGCATCGAGTGCTGGGATGACTTGATGGACTCCGATGTCGTGATCACACATGCCAGCCCGGACGCTGTTGCCGATGTGGCGTGTGCCCGCCGTCCGGCCATCGTGCTGGCACAGGCCCGCAGCGACGACGCTCAGCATGCGATCGCCAGTGCTGTCCAGCGACTTGGTGTCGCTCGCGGCCTCAGTCGGTGGGCCGACGAGCACGAGTGGCCCGCATTGCTCGATGAGGCACTGACGCGAGGTGGCGAAGTGTGGCGCAGGTGGGGCAGCGACGGGGCGCCGTTTGCCGCGCGGTGCCTCGATGAAGCAGCAGCCGCAGCAGCGGCCATGGTGGCTGAGCAATAGCGAGGCGGGGAGGGCGCGCTTGTGCCCTAGTGGTCTTCGCCCCGAAGTTGGGCGAGTACGTGCGGCAGCAGCGGCAACAACACGTCGAGCCCTTCTTGCACGCCAGCGGGTCGCCCGGGCAAGTTCACGAGCATGGTGGCGGTGGTCGCGCCAGGGTGGTCGATCACTCCGATCAGACCGCGCGACACAGCGGCGTACGGAGTTTTCTTGCACCCTTCGCGGCGGAGCAACTCGGCGAGGCCTGACATGTCACGGGTGATCAACGTCTTGCTGGCTTCGGGTGTCAGGTCACGGGGTCCGATGCCGGTGCCTCCGGTCGTGACGACGAGGAGTGCTTCGTCCGCGACGGCATCACTGACCGCGCCAGCCACCGAGTCGATGCCATCGGGCACGATGACTGGGCCGGTGACCTCGTACCGCGCCTCGCGCAGCATCGACACCAGCAACTGTCCGGAGGCGTCTTCCCGGCGACCATCGGAACTGCGGTCAGAGACGGTGATAGCCCACGCACGCCCCATTGACCCGGTGGCCTCGTGCGCGGCGTGGTGATGGCTTAAGTCGGGGCTCATGAAGCCAGTATGCGGTCAGGCACGAGGTCACGGTCGGTCAGCGCCGATGGCACACGCGGCGGTGCCGCCCGGCAGGACATGTCGATGCCCGGCCACCCAGGCGTATCCCGACGCCGCCAGCCGGTCGAGGCCCGGGAGCGTGAGAGCCCTGCCGATTGGCCGCCACACCGGAAGCGAATGCCGCAGTGCCTGCGCTATCGAGCGGTGGCCTGCAGAGACATTCCCATCTGCGGCAACGAACTGCGCTGCCTGGTCGCAGTCCCGCTCGGTGAGTCCGTAGGAGGCGATATCGAGCCGCTGATACGGCGCGATCGCATAGTGGGCATGCGGGTCGCACCAGCGTCGCAGGATACCGGCGCTGGTGGTGCAGAAGCCGCAGTCACCGTCAAAGATGAAGACCGGCCTCGGTGTCTGAGCCCAGTCCCGCTTCATGATCTGACCTGCAAGCGGTGGCGCAGCATGGCGTAGGCGGCACGCACCCCGGTGCTCAGCGTGGGCTCCAGGGTGGGGGCGAACAGCGGGGAGTGATTGAACGGCACTGGAGCATCCCCCTCGAACATTTCCGACGGCGTGCCGCCGAAGAACCAATACACCCCGGGGACGCCGATCGCCTGTGGCAGATGGCCGAAGTCTTCGCTGCCCATCGAGGCCGGTTGCTCCCCGATCTGGTCCTCGCCCAATTCGGCGCCGAGCACCTGCACCGCCTCAGCGGTGCCGGCCACGTCGTTCACCAGCAACGGGAAGGCGTACAACTCTTCGATGCTGGGCGCTGGCGCGCCGGAAGCCTGGGCTTCGGCATAGATGACCCGCCGGAGCGCAGCCAGCACTGACTCGCGCACCTCGTCATCCAAGTTTCGGACGTTGACGGTGAACTCGGCGGTGGCCGGGATGATGTTTTCCTTCAGACCGGCCTTGATGGTGGCGATCGTGATGACGGCTGAGCTATGTGCCGAGATTTCCCGCGCCACGATGCTCTGGATCCGCACGATCATGTAGGCCGTGAGCACCACCGGGTCGATCGTGCCTTCCGGTCGTGAGCCGTGACCGCCGCGCCCGTGGACCGTGACTTTCCACGAATCGGCGCGGGCCATGGCTGGGCCAGGCGTGATGTCGATCGTGCCGCTGCGCCCTGGCCATACGTGTTGGCTGTACACGATGTCCGGCATGCCCCCGTTAGGCAGGGCCTTGCGCCATAGTCCGTCCTCGATCATGGCTTGGGCTCCGACGGCCGTCTCTTCGCCAGGTTGGAAGATAAAGATGACGGTCCCGGCCCACGCTGCCCGATCCTGCGCCAGCAGGGTTGCTGCCCCGATCGCGCAGGTGACGTGCGTGTCGTGACCGCACGCGTGCATGACGGGCACCTCGGTGCCATCAGGCAACGTGCCTCGGGCGGCGGAGGCGTAGGGCAGGCCGCTTTCTTCAGGCAACGGAAGGGCGTCGATGTCGGCCCGGAAAGCCACGATCGGGCCGTCTTTGTTGGTCAGCGTGGCGATCACCCCAGTGCCACCGCATGCCGTGGTGGCGTAACCCAGGGCAGACATTCGGCTGACAATGAGCGCGGCGGTCTCGTGCTCGACCATCGACAGCTCGGGATGGGCGTGCAGGTGACGATAGAGGTCGTGCAAGTCGGCCATTAAGGCGTTGGGGATCACAACGGGAGTGCTCACCCCAGCATTGTGCCTTGAGCAACGGAGAGGCTCCGACTGACCCTGGGTGTGCGCCCAGATGATCTGCGAGGCACCATGAAGTGTATGAAGCTGGCCAGAGTGATCGAGACCTCGGCCGCAGTCGCTGCGACGAGTTCTCGCACAGCCAAGGTCGCGGCCCTAGCGGGTGCGTTGCGGGAGGCGTCGGTAGAGGGTGACAGTGACTCGCGGCTGATCGAGGTGGTGTGTGACTACCTGGCCGGTGCACTGCCGCAACGACGCGTGGGGGTGGGGTGGCGTGGACTGCGGGACTTGCCCGAACCGGCCGACCGGCCGCGACTGAGCGTGCAGGACACCGACGAGGCGCTCAGCACTCTTGCTGCACTGTCTGGGACGGGGTCGGCAACGAAACGGCGTAAGATCGTGCGTCGCCTCTTCGCAAGAGCGACCGCTGCGGAGCAGCGGTGGCTGGTCTCGCTGATGACGGGTCAGATGCGCCAGGGGGCCAGTGATGGCGTGATGCTGCTGGCCATCGCACGGGCCGCCAATGTCGAGGGGACAGTCGTGCGTGCGGCGGTGATGAGGGCCGGATTTGCCGGGCAGGTTGCGCGCGTCGCGCTGACGGCGGCAGATCACGACGAAGCCACCGCACGACTGGCGGCCATGACCCTTCGTGTTGGCCGGCCCCTCCGCCCGATGTTGGCGGCGTCGGCGACCACCGTGGTGTCGGCGGTGTCTGGCACGCATGCCTTGGCGGTAGAAAGAAAAGTCGACGGCATCCGCATCCAGGCGCATATCTGGGCCGGGCCCCAGGGCCGGCACGTCGAAATCTTCACCCGCACCTTGGAGGAGATCACCGACCGCGTGCCGGAGGTCGTCGAGGCACTTGAGCGGCTCTCGATCGGCGCCGCAGTCTTCGACGGCGAGATCATCGCCCAACGCCCCGATGGTCGGCCGCACCCCTTCCAGGTAACGGGTGCTCGCACGGCGAGTAGCTCGGACCCGGATCGTCAGCGCGAAGAGGTGCCGCTGACGACGTACCTGTTCGATGTGATGCATCAGGACGGCAACGACCTGTTGGATCTGTCAGCAGAAGAGCGCTGGGCGGTGCTCAGCGACATCGCGCCGGATTTGTTGGTCCCTAGGATCGTGACCGCTGACCCGCGAGCGGCTCAAACCTTCTTCGACGCCCAGGTCTCGGCCGGGCACGAGGGCGTCATTGTCAAAGATCTCGACATGCCGTATTCCGCTGGCCGCCGCGGAGCGGGTTGGGTCAAAGTCAAGCCTCGGCACACGCTGGACCTCGTGGTGACCGCAGTGGAGTGGGGCAGTGGTCGTCGGCGTGGCCAGTTGTCCAACCTGCACCTGGCATGTCGCAATGAGGACAGTGCGGACTTGGTGATGCTGGGCAAAACTTTCAAGGGCATGACCGATGACACGTTGAAGTGGCAGACGGCCCGCTTCCTGGAGTTGGAGACCCATCGCAACGATCACGTGGTCTACGTGCGGCCGGTGCAGGTGGTCGAGATCGCCATTGACGGCGTGCAGCGCTCACGACGCTATGGCGGTGGGACCGCGCTGAGGTTTGCTCGCGTGCTGCGCTATCGGGACGACAAGTCCGTGGACGAGATAGACAGCCTGCAAGGGATCATCACAACCTGCCCGCCGTAACTGACGATGCCGGCAGGCTTCTCCGTCCATTCGGCATACAGGTAGTCGATGGCATTCTTCAGTGAGGACGACGCCGGACGACGCCGGAATGGGCTCATTTCTGGTGTATGCCGGGTGCGCCGCTCAGGTTGTCGGCCTAGTCTGCTGGACATCCCCACGGATGAGGAGTCAACGATGACGAACCTGGCGCAGCACCTCAGTGACACCGCTGAGCAGCACCCCGAACACCCGGCGATTCTGCTCGATGAGCAGCACGTCAGTTATCAAGAGGTTGAACGAAGCGCTCAACAACTGGCGACCGTCTTGCTCGATCATGGCCTCGAGGCCGG
>JBBSNC010000049.1:0-13767 GCA_038232855.1 Actinomycetales bacterium | reverse complement strand
TGTCGGAGAAGCCGAACCCATCGGCACCGAGGGAGAAGTAGTCCTCCGGCACCCAGGGGCCGATCTGGTCCTGCACCTGCGCCATCCAGTCGCTCGTGGCGATCACCGGACCTTCGCCTTCGGAGAGCCGCCGCGTCACATAGGGAATGCGCCGATCCTGCGTGGAGGCACCGAACGTCTCGTTGTCACAAGCCATCGCCTCGCGGCGCAACTCGGTCCAGGACGTGACAGACCACACCTCAGCCGACACACCCCAGTCCTCCTTGAGCAGGTTCGCAGCGTCCAGCGCCCACGGGACGGCCACCCCGGAGGCGAGCAAACGCACGCTCTTTCCCTCACCGCTACCTTCAGCGATCCGGTGCATTCCGGCCAGGATGCCCTCGACATCGACGTCTTCGGGCTCAGCGGGCTGCACCATCGGCTCGTTGTAGACCGCCAGGTTATAGATCACGTTCTCCGGCTCATCGCCATACATGCGCCGGATGCCGTCTTGCATGATGTGCGCGATTTCATACCCGTATGCCGGGTCATACGTGATCACGGCCGGGTTCGTTGCCGCCAACATCAGCGAGTGACCGTCGGCGTGCTGAAGGCCCTCACCGGTCAGGGTGGTGCGACCAGCCGTGGCGCTGATCATGAAGCCTCGGGCCATCTGGTCCGTCGCCGCCCAGATAAAATCACCCGTGCGCTGGAAGCCGAACATGGAGTAGAAGACGTAGAACGGCACCATCGGCACACCGTGCGTGTCGTATGAGGTGCCGGCCGCGGTGAGCGCGGCGACCGAGCCGGCCTCGTTGATGCCGAGGTGCAGCATCTGCCCGCTGGTCGACTCCTTGTAGGCCAGCATCAGATCAGCGTCCACCGAGGTGTAGTTCTGACCGTGGACGTTGTAGATCTTGGCGGTGGGGAAGAAACTGTCCATCCCGAAGGTGCGTGCCTCGTCGGGGATGATCGGCACCAGGTGCTTGCCGAACTCCTTGTCGCGCATCAGCTCCTTGAAGATCCGCACGAAGGCCATCGTGGTGGCGACCTCTTGCTTACCCGAGCCCTTCTTGGCCACGGCATACAACTTGTCCTCGGGAAGTTTGAGCTTTTCTCCGGCCTCGGGTTGGCGCCCCGGCAGATAGCCGCCGAGCTCTTTGCGGCGCTCCTGCATGTACTTGATGGCGTCATCGTCTTGCCCGGGGTGATAGTAGGGCGGTGCCCAGGGGTCTGCTTCGAGTTGTTCGTCGGTGATCGGAATCTTCAGGTTGTCGCGGAAGCCCTTGAGGTCATCCAGTTTCATACTCTTCATCTGGTGCGTGGCGTTGCGTCCGGCGAAGTGCGATCCCAGGCTGTAGCCCTTGATCGTGTGCGCCAGGATGACGGTCGGCTGACCGGAGTGCCCGACGGCAGCGGCGTATGCGGCATACACCTTGTTGTAGTCGTGACCGCCTCGCTTGAGCTTCCACCAGATGTCCTCATCCGACCAGTCCTGGACCATCTCTTTGGTTGCCGGGTCGCGGCCGAAGAATTCGTCGCGAATATAGCCGCCGTCGTTAGCCCGGAAGGTCTGGAAGTCGCCGTCATTCGTGGTGTTCATCAGGTTCAGCAGCGCGCCGGATTCATCGCCCTCAATGAGCGGGTCCCACCCTCGACCCCAGAGCACCTTGATGACGTTCCACCCGGCCCCTCGGAAGTAGGCCTCCAACTCCTGCACGATCTTGCCGTTGCCGCGCACCGGCCCATCAAGACGCTGCAGATTGCAGTTGATGACGAAGGTCAGGTTGTCCAGTTCGTCATTGGCGGCGACGTGCAGCAACCCGCGGGACTCGGGTTCGTCCATCTCACCGTCGCCGAGGAAGGCCCATACCCGCTGGTTGCTGGTGTCCTTGAGCCCGCGGTTGTGCAGGTACTTGTTGAACTGCGCCTGATGGATAGCGTTGATGGGGCCGATGCCCATCGACACCGTCGGGAACTGCCAGAACGAGGGCAGGCTACGGGGGTGCGGGTAGGAGGGAAGGGCCTTGACTTCGCCATCGACGATGTGCGAGTGCTCTTGGCGGAACCCGTTGAGGTCGTCCTCGCTGAGACGGCCCTCGAGGAAGGCACGTGCGTAGATGCCCGGCGAGGCGTGGCCCTGGAAGAAGACCTGGTCGCCACCACCTTCGTGATCCCTTCCCCGCCAGAAGTGGTTGAAACCGACCTCATACAACGTCGCTGCCGAGGCGTAACTACTGATGTGGCCGCCGACCACAACGTCGGGGTGCTGGGCGCGGTGCACCATCACTGCGGCGTTCCAGCGGATCCAGCCCCGGTATTGCCGCTCCATGTCCTCATCGCCGGGGAACTCCGGCTCTGCGGCGGGACCGATGGTGTTGATGTAGTCAGTGGTGGTCAGCGAGGGGATGCCGACGTGGCTTTCCCGGGCGCGCTCCAGCATCTTGAGCATCAAGAAGCGAGCGCGTTCCCGGCCGCCGGCCTCGATCGCACCATCGAGGGACTGTAGCCACTCTGCGGTCTCATCCGGATCGATGTCGGGGATCTGACTGGGAATACCGTTCAGGATGGGACCGGCAGTCTGCGCGTCGTTGGACACGTCACGTCCTCTCACTCGCTGAGCATTCAGGGCAGGTTCAGTCTGCCACGCCGCGCCCTAGCTGGCGGCACCAGGTGCGCCCGGCTGACCCGCTAGCCTTACTGCGTGCCGCAATAGACCAGCGCGCTCTGATGTCGCAGACTATGCCTCAGGGATGCAGAGGCAGTATCTATTTTGGCGTGCCGGGAATAGCTCGGAGCGCACACCAGAAGGAGGATCGAGCACGTGGCAGGCAGCGATAGCGGCTCTATCACAGGGCCCGTGGCCAAGTTGGGATTCAAGCCCGGGCACATTGTGATCGAGTTCGGCTACGACGACGACGTGGATGGCGAATTCCGGGAGGCCGTCGAAACTGCGGTCAACTCCCCGCTTGAAGATGAGGACTACGACGGCGTCGTCGATGCGGTCATCTTGTGGTGGCGTGAAGGCGAAGGGGATTTGACGGATGAGTTGGTCGATGCGCTCACGATGGTCGAAGAAGGTGGCTTCATCGCGTTGATGACCCCGGGTTTCGGGCGCGATGATCGCGTCGAGGCCCATGACATCCAGGAAGCGTGCACGACCTCCGGCCTGACTGCCAGCGGCGCGGTGCCGCTGCGCCAGTGGCGTGCACAGCGTCTGCTGGGGCGCAAGTGAACGAGCCCGAATACGGTCGGGGCAGCCCCAAGGTTGGCGACGCGGCCCCCGATTTTTCCCTACGCGATCAATACCGGCAGAGTCACTGTCTTTCAGAAGCGGTCGACGGCAAGCGGGCGCTATTGGTCTTCTTTCCGTTTGCGTTTTCTGGCATCTGCACCGGCGAACTGTTGGACATTCAACTCAATATCGACAAGTTCTCCAATGATGCGATCGGTGTCTATGGGATCTCCTGCGACGCCTCCCCAGCGATAAAGTCATGGGCAGCCATCGAGGGTTATCGCTTCCCGCTGCTCTCCGACTTTTGGCCGCACGGCGAGGTGTCCAGAGCCTACGGAGTGTTTGACGAAGATTCAGGTATGGCGGTGCGCGGCACCTTCCTGATCGATTCGGATATGCGTGTGGCCTGGTCGCTGATCCACGGACCAGGTGAGCAGCGCGACGTCGCCCTGCTGTATGCGGGCGTGAAAGACTAAGCCGATCCGGTTCGCAAGGGTTGTCGCGACTAACACCCCGGTGACATACGGAGATCTGGGGCCTGTAGCTCCGTTGGTAGAGCACCGCGTTTACACCGCGGTTGTCGTCGGTTCGAGCCCGGCCGGGCCCACGTGCACACATCACCCGCTGGACCGACTCTGAGGGATGTTGTGTTGGCCCTCGAGCGGCTCTATCCGCCCGGCACAGCACAAAGCTGGGATGAGGTGGGGCTCGTCACGGGGGATACGGATCAGGCCGTGACCCGCGTGCTGCTGGCCGTCGACCCTACGGCCGCGGTCATCACCGAAGCCCAAGGCAGTGGCGCAAATCTGATCATCACGCACCATCCCCTCTTGCTGCGGGGCGTCCACACGGTAGCCGCCAGCACAGCCAAAGGGGCGGCCATCCGGGCGCTCGTCCTCGGCGACATCGCGCTCTATTGTGCACACACCAACGCAGACGTGGCGGTTGATGGGGTTGGTCACGCGCTGGCGGCTGCCTGCGGCCTCGACCGCACTGAAGCGTTGACCCATACGGAAGAGCAGGAGTTGGGGCGGGTCGGTGACTTGGCCCACCCGGTGAGCCTGCGGGAGTTCGCGACCGAGCTCGCAGCCCGGCTGCCACCGACGGCTGCCGGCATCCGCGTCAGTGGTCCTGCGGACGCCCAAGTGCAGCGTGTCGCAGTGCTGGGTGGTGCTGGCGACACAGCCTTCGACGACGTGCGAGCTTGCGACGCCGACGTCTATGTCACCGCCGACCTGCGCCATCACCCCGCGCTCGAGGCCCGTGAGCAAGCAGCGGTCAGTAGCGGCACGCCATACCTGATCGACGCCGGTCACTATGCGAGTGAGTGGCTCTGGCTACCGATCCTGGCGGAACGGTTGGGTGAGGCGCTGGGTGAGTGGGCGGATAGGTTGGACATCGACATCTCGACCGTGTGCACCGATCCGTGGGACTTTGGCCTGCACACCGGCCAGTTGCCCGACCCATCATCGGCCACCACCAGTCAAGGCAGGTAGTTCGTGAAAGCATCGCCGAGCAGGCAGCACAAGCTCTTGGAGTTGCAAGCCCTGGACACGAAGTTGTCCCAACTGGACCATCGCGCTGCCACGCTGCCTGAGCACGACAGTCTGCTAGCGGTGGGGCGCGAATCGGCCGGGGCCGAGTCTGCGGTGGTGCGCACGCGCACCGCTCTTGAAGATGTACAACGTGAACTGCGCAAGGCCGATGCCGACGTGCAGCAAGTGCGCGATCGGGCAGCCCGCGACCAGCAGCGGCTTGACGTCGGCGTGGGCAGCGCCAAAGACCTTCAGGGCTTACAGCACGAGATGGAATCCCTGGCCCGCAGGCAGGCCATCTTGGAGGATGAAGAGCTCGAGGTGATGGAGCGCGCCGAGACAGCCGAGCTCGAGACGAAGCAGGCCGAGCAGGAACTTACCCGGCTCACTGAGCAGGCCAGCGAGCTCAGCCAGCAACGCGATGACAAGCTCGCCGACCTCAACCATGATCGCGAGCGCGTCGCCGGTCAACGCTCTGACCTCGTCCAAGATGTGGGGGATGACCTGATTGCGTTGTACGACAAGATCCGCGCCCGCAGCGGCACGGGTGCGGCTGCCATGGTCGCCCGTCGGTGCGGGGGATGCCAGTTGGAGTTGCACAACGTCGACCTGTCCCGCATCCGCGAGGCCGCCGAAGATGAGGTGCTGCGCTGCGAGGAATGCGGCCGCATCTTGATACGCACTGCCGAATCCGGTCTGTGAGGATGGCCAGAGCCCTCATCGTCGAGGCCGACGGCGGATCGCGAGGCAACCCTGGTGTGGCTGGGTATGGCGCGCTGGTGCAGGACGGCGACAGTGGCCGTTTGCTAGCAAAGCGGGCGGCTCCGCTAGGCAAAGAGTCGAACAACGTCGCTGAGTACTCCGGGTTGGTGGCCGGCTTGCAGGCCGTGCTCGACCTGTCGCTGGCGCAGAGCGACGTGTTGGTCCGGATGGACTCCAAGCTCGTGGTGGAGCAGATGGCCGGCCGGTGGAAAATCAAGCATGCCGACATGCGTCGACTGGCGATCCAGGCGCGGGACCTGGTCCGGCAGATCGAGTGGGCCGGGGGGAGTGTGGACTTCCAATGGATCCCACGCGCCGAAAACGCCGCTGCGGACGCGCTCTCCAATCAAGGCATGGATGGCGAGCACGTGCATATCGATATCCCAGATACCGCGCAGCTAGAGGTGAACGAGCCTGTCCCTGCGCAGGTCGCTACCTCGCCAGCAATGAAGGCCACGAAACCTGCCCCTGGCCGGGCGCCAGCCTTCGGTGATGCCCGCGTCCCCGATGCCGTCGCAGCCGCGGCCATGCAGGCCCAACCACCCTCGATGGATGAACCCGTACGGCTCATCCTGGTCCGCCACGGCGTCACCGACTACACCTTGGCCAGCAAGCTCGACGGCCGAGGGGGTGCGGACCCAGCACTGCACGAGACCGGCTTGGTGCAGGCCGCAGCGGCGGCCGGTGCGGTGCGCGACTTGATCGCCAGCCAGCGCACTGCCCGAACTGGCACGGACTCAGACGATGATGCTCCGGTTCACGTCATCACGTCCTCGTTGCAACGGGCCAAACAGACTGGCGGTGCGATCGCGACGGCTTTGGGAGTGTGGCCGGAGGTCGACGCTGACTGGGACGAACAGAATTTCGGTGATTGGGACGGCGCGGTGCTGCGTGACCTGGCAAAGACGGCATACGAGGATTTGTTGTTGCTGCGGGCCGACGCCGACTATGCGCGCCCCGGTGGGGAGAGTCACCGCGAGCTAGCAGATCGCGTCGCGCAAGCGTGGGGGCGGACGATTGGGCTGGGTGGCACCGTGGTGGTGGCCAGCCACCGCAAGCCGCTGATGTGTGTGTTGGCGCAGATCCTGGGTATCGATCACCAACGGATCTGGTCGATTGCGACAGCGCCGTGTTCGCTGACCCAGGTCGAGGTCTGGCCGGACGGAGGGGTCAGCGTCGCCTTCATCAATGACACCCATCACCTGAAGCAGTTGCGATGAGCGACTTCACCGAGCAGTTCAGCCCGATCGTGGAAGTCGATGTTGACCGCGCTGAGGCATTGGCTGCCAACCGCGACAGCTGGGATGATCGGGCCCGCGTCCACGCCGCCAGTCAGGTCTACAGCGTCGATGCGCTCGCCATGGACTCGACTCGGATCTCTACGGTGATCGCGGCCGACCTTCCGGTGTTGCAAGCCCACCTGCCTGCTGGGTCGCTGGCTGGCCTGGACGTGGTGCATCTGCAGTGCCACATTGGCACCGACACGCTGAGCTTGGCGCGATCCGGGGGTCGCTTGACCGGCGTCGACTTCTCCTCCGCCAGCCTCTCAGTCGCGCGCGACTTGGCCGCCTCAGCCAGGCAGGACATCCGGTATGTCGAAAGTGACGTGCAGCAGGCAGCAGCCGCAGTCGGCGAGCAGTTCGACGTGGTCTACACCTCCATCGGCACCATCTGCTGGCTGCCTGATCTGGATGAGTGGGCGACCAACATCGCGGCATTGCTGCGTCCTGGGGGCCTCTTCTATTTCCGGGACTGCCACCCCATGCTGGCCAGCCTGGACGACATGGGCGACAACCCGTTCACGGTTCGGACCCGATACTTCGGCGATGGCAGCACCCAGAGCTGTGAAAACTCCGGCACGTACACCGACGGCGATCAGTCGCTGATTCGGCATACCAAGAACTATGAATGGCCGCACCCCATCTCTGAGACGGTGCAGGCGCTGCTCGACGCCGGCCTACGATTGCGCCAGTTGGCCGAGGGACGCACGCTGCCCTGGCAAGCGTTGCCTGCGATGCTTCCGCATGGCGAAGACTTCGTGCTCCCACCCCCCTGGGATGGTCGTGTCCCGCTGACCTACACCCTCGTTGCTACCAAGGACTGAACTCATGCGCTACGCCGAATCCATCATTGACATCGTCGGCAATACCCCGTTGGTGAAGTTGAACCACGTCACCGACGGCATCGAGGCGACAGTGCTGGCCAAGATCGAATATCTCAACCCCGGGGGGTCGATCAAGGACCGGATTGCGACCAAGATGATCGACGCTGCCGAGGAGCAGGGGCTGTTGAAGCCAGGCGGCACGATCATCGAGCCGACCAGCGGCAACACTGGGGTCGGGTTGGCCATGGTGGCGCAGCAGCGGGGCTACAAGTGCATCTTCGTCTGCCCCGACAAGGTGGGTCTGGACAAGCGAAACGTGCTGCGAGCCTACGGGGCTGACGTGCTGGTGACACCGACCTCGGTGGCGCCGGATCATCCGGATTCGTACTACAGCGTCAGCGATCGACTCGCTGCACAGACCGAGGGCGGCTACAAGCCGAATCAGTACGAGAATCAGAACGGCCCCTTGAGTCACTACGAGACCACTGGGCCCGAGATTTGGAAGGACACCGACGGCAAGATCACGCACCTCGTGGCTGGAGTCGGCACCGGCGGCACTATTTCCGGTGCCGGCCGCTATCTCAAAGAGGTCAGCGACTCTGCGGTGAAGGTGATCGGGGCTGACCCCGAAGGATCGGTGTACTCCGGTGGGACGGGTCGGCCATACCTCGTCGAGGGTGTGGGTGAAGACATCTGGCCTGGGGCATATGACGCCTCGATCCCGAACGACATCATCGCGGTCTCCGACGCAGATTCGTTTGAGATGACCCGGCGCTTGGCTCGCGAGGAGGGTTTGCTCGTCGGTGGCTCGTGCGGGATGGCCGTTGTGGCTGCGCTTCGAGCAGCCCGCGACCTCGGTCCGGACGACGTGGTCGTGGTGATTCTGCCCGATAGTGGGCGCGGCTATCTGGCCAAGATCTTCAACGACAAGTGGATGCGCAGCTATGGCTTCCTTCCTGATGCCCCCGAGGCCACGGTGCGCGACGTCATCAGCAGCAAGAGCGGCGATGTGCCCGCGTTGGTGCATGCCCACCCCAGCGACACGATCCGCGACGCGATCTCGATGATGTCGGAGTATGGAGTCTCCCAACTTGTCGTGCTCGGCGCGGAGCCCCCGGTGGTGATGGGTGAGGTTGTCGGGGCAGTCACCGAGAAAGAGATCCTCGATGCCGTCTTTCATGGTGACGTACAGATGCAAGATGCCGTCTCTTCGGTAGTCGGCGGATCGATGCCGCTGATCGGGGTTGGCGACTCGGTGCACGCGGCGCGGGAAGCATTAGCAGGGGCGGATGCGTTGTTGGTGACGCAGGATGGCAAACCACTTGCCGTCCTGACCCGCCCTGACCTGCTGACCTTCCTTTCGGAGTAGCCACCATGACTGGATTCGCCACGCGCGCCATCCACGCCGGACAAGCTTTTGACCCCACGACGGGCGCGGTGATCCCACCGGTTTACCAGACCTCGACCTTCGTGCAGACCCACGTCGGCGGGTTGCGGAACGGCTACGAATACACCCGAGGCACCAACCCGACACGGGATGCCCTGCAGGAGTTGATCGCCGACCTCGAGGGTGGCACGCGCGGGTTGTCCTTCGCCTCGGGTTTGGCTGCCGAGGACGCCGTGCTGCGTGGGCTGCTGCGTCCGGGGGACCATGTGCTGATGGGCAACGACGTTTATGGCGGTACGCACCGGTTGGCCAACCAGATCCTGGCCCCCTGGGGAGTGCTGCTGAGCACCGTGGACATGAGCGATCTGGACGCGGTGTCTGCGGCCGTGCGACCGGAAACCAGGATGCTGTGGGTCGAAACCCCGAGCAACCCGATGATGAAGATCACCGACATCGAAGCTGTAGCAGCGCTGGGCCACTCCCGCGATTGTGTCGTTGTGGTCGACAACACCTTTGCGACACCCGCGCTGCAACGGCCACTGGCGCTAGGTGCCGACGTGGTGGTGCACTCGGCCACGAAGTATTTGGGCGGGCACTCAGATGTGTTGGGCGGATTGGTGGCCACCAGTGATGACCGGATCGCCGAACAGGTGGGTTTCATTCAGTATGCGGCTGGGGCAGTCTCTGCTCCGTGGGAAGTGTTCTTGACGATCCGGGGCATCAAGACGCTGGCGATTCGGATGGACAAGCACAGCGCCAATGCCGAGGCAGTGGCCCGGTCGCTCGTGGGGCACCCAGCCCTAGAGACGGTCTATTACCCCGGGCTCAGCGACCACCCAGGTCACGATGTTGCGGCTAAGCAGATGAAGCGGTTCAGCGGCATGGTCTCGTTTGGCCTGCGTGGCGGGGCGCAGGCGGCTCATGCTTTTGCGGAGTCAACGTCTATCTTCCAACTCGCTGAGTCACTGGGCGGCGTGGAGTCTTTGGTGAACTACCCGGCGCAGATGACGCACGTCTCCGTGCGCGGCACCGAGCTCGAGGTGCCGGACAACATCATCCGGCTTTCGGTGGGCATCGAAGACACCGACGACCTGGTCGCCGATGTTCACTCTGCCTTGGAGCGCGTCGGCTCCTCAGCCTGAATCACTATGAACGTTGATGGCGGCCGGGCCGAGCGGCATACGGAAATGGCGCCCCGACGCAAGGCCCGTATGCCGCTGACTCGCCACTAGCGGAGCTAGCGGGATGTGGCCGACAACACCCATGGGCCTCGCGAGGTGCGGGGCTCGCTGATATACGTGACGAACTGACGTTCCAGCAGTAACGCCACCTCAACGGGTGTGCGCGGCTCCTCGCCGCTGGAACACAGGGCGCGGGTGACCAAGCCCCGGGTGCGCTTAGCCATATGAGTGGCGCCGGGTACATCGATCTGAACCCATCGCTGCTCTTGCGGCCATCGGGAGGGAGGGGTCCAGGCTGCGGCATACGTGCTGGAACGGCAGTCGATGATCAGGCCGCGACTCGCGGGGCTCGCAAGTGCCCGCCTCAACGGGCTACGCCAGTGTGCAGTCAGAGAGCCGACGCCGGGCAGGTTGACGCTCATGGAGAGGCGATAGGGCGGCACCCGGTCGTTCAGTCGAAGTGCGCCGAAGAGCGCCGAGATGATGATGGCTCGGCGGTTGGCCCTGCGCCGGGCGGCAGCATCCATGGTGGCCAAGCCCAGCGCGTCATAGAGCACTCCGGTGTAGAGGTCTGCTGCCTTCAAAGTTGGCGCTACCCAGAGGCGAGCGTTCCGGGCGATCTCAGGCGTCAGGTTCGGGCTGATCCCGAGAGCCTTCGCCGCATCTGGCTGTGCGCTTACGCTCGCCAGTGCCTCGATGACCTGCGCCCGAGCCGGATTCAACTCCGGTAGCGACAAGGCGTCCATGCGCAGCGCGGTGCCGCGCTGCCGAGTTGCCTTCGTCTCCGATGGCGGCAGCAGGATGAGCACCGGCACAGCCTAGGGGTCCGTCCCGGAACCTAGCTTGCGGGCGGCAGTTTTTGGATGCCGCAGGCCTGTCAAGCAGTGACTTCCCGCAAAGCGCCAGTGCTCACGTCGTAGACAAACCCGCGGACTGAATCCTTCACTGGGATACACGTATCGGCCTGGATGCGAGCGATGTTCTGTTGCACGTCGGCATCGAGATCGGTGAACGCTTCGGCGGCCCAGGCAGGCTTCAGGCCGGTTTCTTCGGCGATGCTGTTGCGGAACTCGTCGTCTGTGAACGTCAGCATTCCGCAGTCAGTGTGATGAATCAGCATGATCTCTGTGGTGCCGAGCAGACGCTGGCTGATCGCTAGCGAGCGCAACTCATCGGCCGTGACAATGCCACCGGCATTCCGGATCACATGGGCATCGCCCTCGTTCAAGCCCAACAGCCCGTAGACGTTCAACCGAGCGTCCATGCACGCAACCACGGCGATAGGTATGGCTGGAGGTAGCGGCAGGTCGCCCTTTTCGAACGACTTGGCATACGCCCGAGCGTTGGTCAGGAGTTCATCGGTAGCAGACATGGTCGACCTTTCGACACAGGGATCGGAACACTGTGGTCAACCCGCTGAGCACCCTGTGAATTCCGTCGCCTTACAGTACGAACCATGGCTAATCGAACAACCACGTTGCACACGCCGCCCGACGCGGATGCCACGACCAGACTGGAGAAGGTCTTCGCCGCAGTGCGCGAAGACTTCGATGTGCGCCGGGGATTTTCCGAAGAGCTGATCGCCGAAGCAACGCGCGCGGCGGCAGAGCCTCGGCTGCCGGATCGGGATGAGACCTCGATCGAGTTCATCACCATCGACCCGCCCGGCTCGATGGACCTGGACCAAGCAATGCACATCGAGCGCACCAACGGCCACGATAAGGCGCACTTTCGGGTGCGGTACGCCATTGCTGACGTCCCAGCCTTTGTACCTGCTGGCGAAGCGCTTGATGCCGAAGTGCGGTTACGGGGTCAGACCATCTATTGCCCAGACACTCGAGTCCCGCTGCACCCGGCTGTCATCAGCGAAGAAGCTGCCAGCCTGCTGCCCGAGGTGACGCGTCCGGCGTACGTCTGGGACATCTTGCTGGCCGACGACGGCGCGCGGGTCAGCGCCTCGTTGTATCGGGCGATGGTGCGCAGCCGCCGGCGCTACACATATGCCGAGGTGCAGACGGGCGTCGACGATGGCAGCGCGGAAGAGACGCTGCTCCTGCTTCGAGAGGTAGGCCGTCTTCGCGTTGTGCGGGAATCTGCTCGGGGCGGGGCAAGCCTGCCGATGCCTGAACAAGAGGTGCACACCGACGATGGTGGCTACCGGCTGCGCTTTCGGCCGGTGCTCGAGGCGGAGGAGTGGAACGCGCAGATATCCCTGCTGACCGGAATGGTGGCGGCTTCCATGATGCTGGATGCCACCGTGGGCATCTTGCGCACGATGCCCCCGGCGGATGAATCCAGCATCGCCAGGTTTCGGCGTCAGGCGCAGGCGCTCGGGGTGCAGTGGCCGCAGGGCCTGTCTTATGGCGACTTCTTACGCACGTTGGATCGGGCCGACCCGGCCCACCTTGCTGTGATCCACGACGCAACTGCCCTCTTTCGGGGGGCGGACTACACCCCTTTCGAGGACACTGCGCCGGAGCAGACTCTGCAATCGGCGATCGCCGCCCCCTACGCGCATGTCACGGCACCGCTGCGCCGGTTGGTCGACCGCTTCGTTTTGGCCATTTGTGAGGCAATCAGCGCCGGTCGGCCAGCGCCGGAGTGGGCGGTCCAGGCGCTGAGCGAACTGCCAGACATCATGGGCGCCAGCGGCCAGCAGGCCCGCAACGTTGAGCGCGGGTGTCTGGATGCCGTCGAGGCGGCTGTCCTGGAATCTCGAGTGGGTGAGATCTTCGAGGCCGTGGTGGTGGACGAAACCTCGGGCGGGAATCCGATCATTCAGATCAAGGACCCAGCCATCACCGCGTTCGCCGAGGGTGAAGCAGACCTGGGGAGCGCCGTCCGGGTGCAACTCAACAGTGCCGACTTGGCGACCCGCAGCATTTCCTTTGCGGTCCTGGGCGACCAGGCATCAACAGACGCTCACCCAGCGGTTGCTCCAACGCGATAGCCAGGGCCTGTGTGCCCAGCACGGCCGGCTGACTGCTGCGGGTTCGACCCTGCTCCGCCCCGGCCCACACAATGAGCGAAACCTCCTCGGCGCTCTCCGAGGTCTCATAGCCGGTGACGACATCGCACGGGGTCTCACCGATCTCGACCTCGACCAACACCACGTCCTGCCAAGGGTCACTGTTTGTCTCGATCAAGGTCCACCGGGCGGCTCGCTCGCGACTGCCCGAAACTGGTTCGACGATCGGCAGCGGCGGCAGATCTGGCTTCGTCTCATCAGCGGATACAGAGCGTGTAGCTGCGCGGTCCGATACCGGCTCCACGACCTGTCCCGAGGACCCGGAATCGGGGTGGCCGCAGGCCGCTGACACCAAAGGTGTGCGACAGACCCGACGCGAGGGGTAGGGTCGGCGACGTGGATGAGTCGGCCAGGCGGTCGCGTCGAGGGTGTCCTTCTGGAACATCGCTCGCCGAGGAACGTCCGGGCTCCACAGGGCAAGGTGGTGGCTAACAGCCACCCGGGGCGACCCGCGGGACAGTGCCACAGAAAGCAGACCGCCACCGGGCAACCGGTGGTCAGGGTGAAACGGTGGTGTAAGAGACCACCAGCACGCCAGGTGACTGGCGTGGCTCGG
>JBBSNC010000048.1:0-13837 GCA_038232855.1 Actinomycetales bacterium | reverse complement strand
GTCGTGCTTTCTTCTGGTTTCGCCGACGAGGGAACACAAGAAGGTTTAGGTCGACAGGCAGAGGTACTGGCTGCAGTGCGGGGAGCAGGTATGAGGGTGCTCGGGCCCAATAGTTTCGGCCTGATCAACACCAGCCCGCAGACCTCGCTGCACGCCACCCTGTCTCCGCTTCAGCCAGGCCAGGGTGGGCTGGGCTTGTTTGCGCAATCCGGCGCCCTCGGCATCGCTTTGCTGGCAGCCACGTACCAGCAAGGATTGGGCTGCTCCTCTTTCGTTTCTGCAGGCAACAGGTCTGATATCTCCGGCAATGACCTGATGCAGTACTGGTTGGACGACGAGCACACTACCGCCGTCGGCCTGTATCTGGAGTCGATGGGCAATCCGCGAAAGTTCAGTCGGATCGCGCGGCAGCTAGCCAGCGTGAAGCCGGTGATCGTCGTCAAGAGCGCAGGTGGCTCGGACCAGGTCATCCCTGGGCACACGGTCCGGCAGACCCGGGAGCGCCCCGAGGCTTTTGCGGCCATGCTCAGGCAATCCGGCGTGATCCACGTCGAAAACATCCGTGAGTTGGTCGATGTAGCCCATATCGTGGTCGACCATCCGCTGCCAGCAGGCTCCCGAGTGGGTGTCGTGACGAACTCAGCGGCGTTGGGTGCGTTGGCCGCCGACACCTGCGTGGTCTCGGCGCTGCAGGTCACCGGCCCTGTCCGCACGCTGCCGACGGTGATCGACCCCGACGAATTCGTGTCGGCCGTGAGCCAGGCACTCGCCGACCATCGGCACGATTCGGTCGTCGCCTGCCTGGTCCCACCGACTGCGGAGATCGGCGCGCGGGTCGGCACAGACATCGCGGCGGCTATGCGTGCCTGTGGCAAGCCGTGCGTGTTGACCTGCGTCGGTCTCTCGCCGCGTGGTTCGGCCAGCAGCGCAAGCCGCGCCCCGACCTATGCGCTCGTGGAGGACGCAGTGCGGGCATTGGCTCGGGCCACCGGTTATGCGCTGTGGTTATCGGCTCATCGTGGCGAGCGCGTCCAACCAGCGGGGATCGAGCGCAGGCGTGCGCACGATGTGATCGAGACCTTCTTGGGCGCGCGACCTGAGGGCGGGGTATTAGATCAACAGGAAGGCGCCGATCTGTTGAGTGCCTACGGCATCGACATCTGGCCGGCATATCAAGTTGGTTCTGCTCGTGCTGCTAAGCGCTCCGCAGCACGATTCGGCAGGCCTGTCGTCGTGAAGGCCGTCGCAGATGAACTGCGCCACGAGCCTGGGCAGCGCTGGGTGCGCACTGGGCTGCATAGTCCGCAGGCGTCCGCGGATGCTTATGACGACCTCGCCGAGTCCCTTCCGCCTGACCTACGCACGGAGATCGCGGTCCAGGCACAGGCGCCGGCCGGAACCGCAATTGAACTCAGCACTGCAGAGGACCCGCTCTTTGGCCCGGTGGTGACCTTTGCAGTGGCCGGACTACCCAGCGAACTTTTGGGTGACGTGGCCCATCGGTTCCCGCCGGTCACCACCGTTGATGTGGCGCAGATGGTGGACGACATCGCCGCAGCACCCGTCCTCGACGGTTACCGCGGTGCCCAACGGGCCAGTCGGCCCGCCTTGCACGATCTCATCGCGCGAGTCGCCGTGTTGTGCGAGGACCATCCCGAGATTGCGACGATGCGGCTGAACCCCGTCATTGCACATGCCGATGGCGTGGCTGTGCTGGGTGCGCGCATCGAACTCTGGCGAGGGCCGACGCGAGCTGACGCGGGGCGACGTGCGCTCACTCGCTGAGCGATGGCTCGTGGCAGAACGGGAACTGATGCAAAGATGAACGCCATGGCCTCTTCCCGCCCTACGTCCACGCTGCCTGACGAACTGCGTTTCGACATCGAGAATGCTGGATATCTGCCCGGCATCGTCTGTGATGTGGTTGCGGGTGCCCTGGGGTCGGACGAGGTCCTCTCCCACCTCGTGCACCAGGAGATGACCTTCGACCAGGAGGCGGTGCGTAGGCATGTGACTGTCCTTGCCGTGACTGCGCACACACTGGTGATCGGGCATGCCGATGACCACGAATCGACCGAGCCGGAGCACCAGCATCTGGCAACGGTCACCACTGAGGTCGTTCCGCTACGAGCCGTGCGCGGCGTGATGGTCACCCATGTCATCCCTGACCCGCAGAAATATGCCGGTGGACTCGGTGGCCGCGCTGCCACCTTGACGCTGGGCTGGGGAGCTGTCTCGCGTTTGGACCTGGTCCCGGCGCAGTGCGGCGACCCACAGTGTGAGGGAGATCATGGGTATGAGGGCAGCGTGGCCGGAGATGACATCTCGCTGCGGATCGCGGCCGATTCCGAGGGAGAACACGCCTTGGCGGCAGCACTGAATTTCGCCCAGGACTTGTCCAGCCGGTTGGGGCGTTGAGGGTGCTGTGTTGAGGTTGGTGCGTTGAGGCAGCCCGTCGGTTGGGCGCTGCCGCCCTACCCGGCTTCGTTGGCCGATGTGCTGCCGGCGGTGATTGCCTCGTTGGGCGTGCCCCCGAGTGCGGAGCACTGCCCGTGGCGCGACCCGGCGATCAAGCTTCCGGCAGCAGGCAAAGCAGTAGTGGCCCTCGTCGACGGTCTGGGAGCGAGTCAACTACGCCGACGCAGCGGGCACGCGCCGTTCCTGCGCACGTTAAATCCGGCGTCCCCAGAATTGCGCAGTGCGTTCCCGTCAACCACGGCGACCAGCCTGGCGAGCTTTGGCACCGGTTTGGCTCCGGGACAGCATGGGCTGATCGGCACGTTGGCGCGCGCGCCTGAGGCAGAGCGCCTCTTCAGCCACTTGTCCTGGGACGGTGGTCCCGACCCGCTGGCCTATCAGCCCTTTCCGACCTTGTTGGAGCGGGCCAGCGTTGCGGGCGTGGCAGTCGGCACCGTGTCGCGGCGTGCCTTTGCTGGGTCGGCGCTGACCAAGGCCGCGTTGCGAGGGGGCCAATTCGCTGCTGCCGGGACCGCGCAAGAACGCGTGGAAGCAACCCTGGCGGCACTGAGCGATGCCGACGGGCAAGCCACGAGCAGGCTGGTCTACCTGTACTTTGACGAGGTGGATAAGGCCGGTCACCAATACGGTCCCGACTCCTTCGAGTGGGGCGAAGCAGTTGAGGGCGTCGACCGCACCCTGAGCGACCTTGCCGCGCAATTGCCTAGTGGCACCTCGCTGACCGTGACCGCTGATCACGGCATGATGGAAGCGCCGCTGCATCTGCGCTACGACCTGGCTGAACGCCCTGAGTTGCGTGAGGGTGTAACCCTGCTGGGGGGCGAGCCTCGCGCGGGGCAGGTGTTCTGTGAGCCGGGTGCGGTCGTGGATGTGCAGCAGCGGTGGGAGGCGGTGTTGGGTGAAAAGGTGGTGCTCTACAACCGTGAGCAGGCGATCGAGGCGGGGCTCTTCGGTCCGGTGCGAGATGAGGTTCTGCCGCGGATCGCCGATCTTGTGACGGCCATGACTGGCAACCACACCGTGCTGGACTCCCGTGGCGTTCGCCCGGCATTTCTGGCGCTGATCGGGCATCATGGTTCGCTGACCGATGACGAGACGCTCATCCCGTTTTTACACCTGCCAGCCTGAGCCGAAATGTGAGCCCAGGTCCGTAGAATCGCCCGCGTGGCCGAACTCATCTTCTTCACCGGGACGATGGACTGTGGCAAGTCCACTCTGGCGCTGCAGATGCACCACAACCATTCGGCGCGGGGGCGCCGCGGATTGATCTTTTCGAAGGACGACCGGGCGGGCGCACAGGTGTTGTCCTCCCGGCTCGGTCTGGTTCACGAGGCCTTCGAGGTCACCGAGGCGCCGAATTTCTGGGACCTCTTCGTGGCCCAAGCGACCGGGGGTACGCACGTCGACTATGTGATCTGTGACGAGGCCCAGTTCTACGAGAGCGAGCAGGTTGACCAGCTCGCTCGGTTGGTCGACGAGATGGGCATCGATGTCTTCGCCTTCGGGATCACCGCCGACTTTCGTGCCCGCCTGTTTCCTGGCTCACAGCGGTTGATCGAGTTGGCTGATCGCACCGAAGTGCTGCAGGTGCGGGCGTTGTGCTGGTGCGGTCAGACAGCGACTCACAACGCTCGGACGGTCGACGGCGCGATGATCGTGCAGGGAGAACAGGTCGTGGTTGGGGATGTGGCTGCCGGGGTTGCCGCACGCGCAGTCGTCGAATACGAGGTGCTGTGTCCGTTGCCAGCACAGACCTCACCGCTGGGCAGGCGCGCCGGATGAGTCAGCACGAACCGACGCCGGGAAGCGATTCCGAGGAGTACGCCCCACCGATCTCCGGGGTTTCGGCGCGGCCGTTGCCATCTCGAGTGGCCCGAATCGGAGGGAGCCTCGGTGGCGGTCTGGGGCGCGGGGCGCGGGCGGTGGGTCACGGGACCAGTTCTGCGAGCAAAGCAACGTATGTCGCAACTCGACGCGCGACGCATGCCAAAGGAGCCGGCAGCACGGGACTGGCGCGGCTGATCGAGATTCACGGATTGCACAACGCGGGCGACACAGTCGTGGCCGTAGCCCTTGCGGGCTCGCTGTTCTTTCAGGTCCCCAGCGGCGAGGCCCGCAGCCAAGTGGCGTTGTTCTTGCTGCTCACGCTGCTGCCCTTCAGCATCCTGGCGCCTTTGGTCGGCCCCTTTCTCGATCGCTTTCGGCACGGGCGTCGCTGGGCTATTGGCTCCATGATGGCGCTGCGTGCGTTCTTGTGTTGGGCGTTGGCCTCTTCGCTGGACGGGTCGCTGTGGTGGCAGTTCCCGGCAGCCCTGGGCATCCTCATCTCCTCTAAGGCCTACAACGTGTCGAGGGCTGCAGCAACCCCCCGATTGCTGCCTTCGTCGATGACGTTGGTTTCGGCCAATGGGCGGATGTCGATGGCAGGCGTGGTCGGCGCGGCGGTGGCTGCACCGATTGCGTTGGGGGTCGCCTCCTTCGGTGCGCCGTGGGCGCTGCGACTGGCGTTTGTCATCTTCGCAGTGGGTACTGTGCTGGCCATCCTGTTGCCAGCCGAGGTCGACTCCGACAAGGGAGAGCGCGAAGTCCCGATCCGCGACTTCGCCTCGCGCAGAGGATCGTGGGGTGTTCCCTCAGCGGTGGTGACCGCGCTGCGTGCCAACGCCGGGCTCAGGCTCGTCTCCGGCTTCCTGACCATCTTTCTGGCCTTTCTGTTCCGTAACAATCCGCCGGTGGAGTGGGCCTATGACTACGCCCTGCTGCTGGGGATCGTGATCGCTGCGGCGGGCGTCGGCAGCGCCGCGGGCACCTACCTCGGATCCACGTTGCGCGATCTGCACCCCGTGACGTTGGTCAAGTGGCTGTTGGTGGTTGATGTCGCCGTGGCTGGCTTCACCGCCGTCAATTTCAGTCTGGTCACGGTGCTTGCGCTGAGTTTCGTGGTCGGCTTGTGCCAGCAGCTGGGCAAGTTGGCCCTAGACGCGACCATCCAGGAGCACATCACCGAGGACCGTCGAACGAGCGTCTTCGGTCGTTCCGAGACGCTGATTCAGCTCTCGTGGGCGTTGGGAGGTGGCCTAGCCGTGTCTTTGCCGACCGACTCGAGTCTTGGCATGGCCGTGATTGCCGTGGTGCTGTTTGGTTGGTTGGTCTGGGTGCTACATGGGGTGCGAGGTCGACGCAGCCGCTAGCGATCCTGATCCTTCGCACCGAACATGATGTCGTCCCAGCTCGGCACGCTCCGACGACCCTTGCGGCTCCGCTTGGAGCCCGCGCTTGGTTCGGGCGCGGGGGAGTCAACCCGAGGTGCTACTTGGGCCTCATCGTCGGCACGGGGTTCCTCGATGCCTTCGGCCCCCTCGAAGTCGTCATCACCAAGTTCGTCACCGTCAAGTTCGTCACCGTCAAGTTCGTCACCGCCGAAGAAGTCAGCGAGCGTCGCCTCACGGACGGTGTCCGCCTCTGACTCGTCAGCAGCATCGAGTTCGTCACGAGTCACATCGTCGCCATCGCGCCCGTCATAGTCGGGCACACCTTCAGCATCCGGCGGCTCAACATCGTCCTCGCCCTCAGCGGCACGATCCTGAAGGCTGCCCCCGCCGGCGGCTGGAGGTGGCCCCATGGTCTCCGGGTCGTAGGCAAGATCCTCTAAGGGGAGCGCGTCATCGGGGATGTCAGTCGTTCCCGGAACGGCACTAGGGTCTGCGCTGACTGCCCCGGAGGTTTGGCCGCCGACGTCCATCTCTGTCGCGGCTGCATCTGGCTCGTCGGTAAGTGGTGCAGCATCGCTGCCAGTCTCGACGCTGGATTTGCGCTTCGCCTTGCCGGATTGACCACGTCGGCGGCTTCGCTCCCGCATCGTCGCTGCCAGATCGTCCGGTGCCCCGGCAGCTCTGCCAAAGAGCGCAGCTGACCGCGCGCCGGCTGGCAGGCTCTGCTCGTCTTCGCTGAGCCACCTCGCCTCGTCGTCAATGGCCTCGACTGAGCGTGCGCTGAGGTCAAAACTCCACGCTGCCTGCCTGCTGCGTTGGCCGGCCATAAACGTCACCTGCACGGTCCATCCACCGCCGTCGGGCCGGGTCGAGTCCCATGTCATCTGGTCCAGATCGACACCCCGCACGGCGAGGCGCTGCCGGACCCGTGATTCCAAGGTCGGCACCGTCCCCCGCTCGTGAGTGCGGACAACGCAGGAGCGGGCAAGTCTGGCCACATGGGCACGTTCGGCCACAATCGGTGCCTCGAACCGTTGCACCCGCTCGACCGACCAGCCGGTGGAATCACAGACCTCCTCCGCCGTCTGGCCGGCCCGGATCAGGGTCTGCACTTCGCGGGGCGTCCCCGGTCGGCCGCTCCTGGCTGAGTCCAAAGGGGGCCGACGCAAGGCCGCCCTGAGCGCGTCGTCGATAGGCACCACGAAGTCGGCGCCGTCGGGGGCTGTGAGCACGAGGTGAGCACCGTCCTCGTGCAACCCAGTGAACCGCAACTGGTCCATGCGAAATCTCCTCGCGCTTTATGCGCCGGTCGTCAGTGTCCTTGTCGCGACTCTGCCATCCTCACCTGGACTACGTCGCATGCCACGCCGCAGAGGTGGGTAGGGGAGGAAGGTACCTTTGGCCACACCATGGTGGCCTCCAGCAGTGAATTGCAACTCGCGCTCGACCTCATCGGGGTCTTCGTGTTCGCGCTTTCGGGGGCATTGGTGGGTGTGCGCAAACACCTTGACCTGCTCGGAGTCGTGGTGTTGACATGGGTCGCCGGTCTCGGCGGTGGCATGATCCGCGATGTATTTCTCGGTGATCTGCCACCGGTTGGGATCAGTGATTGGCGGCTCATGGGTGCTGCCGTGCTCGCTGGGCTCTTCATCTTCTCGATCCACTCTCGCCTGGTTGAAGTGCGAGAAAAGGGTGGACGAAGCCGGGTGCGAATCGCCCTCATCACGCGCTTGGTTCAGCTTCTCGACGCGGCCGGGCTGGCAGTCTTTTCCGTGGGTGGGGCGCTGAAGGCAGTTTCGTTTGGGACCTCGGGGTTTGCAGCGGTGTTGATCGGCGTGATCACCGCTATCGGCGGGGGGCTGCTGCGAGATGTCTCCGTGCGCGAAGTCCCCGAAGTGCTGCAGCGTGAATTGTATGCACTGCCCGCGCTGGTGGGGGCTACCACTGTCGTGATCGCCTTCCAGTCGGGCTACCTGGCGACCGGGGTCGTATGGGCCTGTGTTCTGCTGGTCTTCTCGATCCGTATTGTGGCGGTCGTGCTTGACCTCAACGCGCCAACAGCCCTGCGTACAGGAGACAACTGATGACCTCACCCGTGGCCGAACCAGCCGACGAGGCGGTGCCGACGGCAGTGCCCGAACTCGCGGCAACGCCGAACGGTGATCTCAGTCCGTATGACGCGATCGTGTTGCTCTCTTTCGGCGGTCCAGAGGCGCCCGAGGAGGTCATGCCGTTCCTGAGACGAGTCACCGCCGGACGCGGCATACCGGATGAGCGGCTGGCAGACGTCGCCAACCACTACCATCTCTTCGGCGGCAAGAGCCCTATCAACGACCAGAATCGCGCCTTGCTCGTCGCCCTGCAGCAAGAATTGGCTCGGCGAGACCTCGACCTGCCGGTGCTGTGGGGCAATCGCAACTCCGAGCCTTTTTTGGAAGAGACGTTGCGCGCCGCTCATGGCCGAGGCATGCGCAACGTCGTGGTGATCACTACCAGGGCCTACTCTTGCTACTCCTCGGGCCGGCAGTACCGCGTGGACCTCGCCGCTGCAGTTGGCACGTTGGCCGACGAAGGCGCCGCAGTGGCCATCGACAAGATCCGTCCCTACTGGAATCACCCGGGGTTCGCCGCTACGAACGCCCGCCTTGTGACTGACGCCGTGCGCACCATGCAGCACGCCGATCCGGCCGCACCCATGCCGCGCGTTGTCTGTGTCACACACTCGATTCCAACCGCGATGGATGACACGTCCGGACCAGGGGAGGAGGACGGCAACCTGTACAGCGCTCAACATCAGCAACTCGCGGCTGCGATCGCCGAGGAGGTTTCAGCGACCGTGGGAGTCGATGTTCAGGTCGACCTGGCTTATTGCTCCCGGTCGGGTTCACCGCAACAGCCGTGGTTGGAGCCGGACATCAACGACTACCTCCGCGAATTGCACGAGATGGGCATCAACCGCGTCGTTGTGGCGCCGATCGGATTTGTCTCCGACCACATGGAGGTTGTCTTCGACCTCGACACCGAAGCGCGGGAGAGCGCCAACGAATTGGGGATGGAGATGACCCGGGTGCCCACAGTGGGCACCGACGCACAGTTCGTCGCGGGTCTGGTGGACTTGGTCACCGAACGTGCGGCCATCGCCCGAGAGGCGCCCACGGACCAAGCGGCCTGGCCCGATCCCACGCCTCGTCCCGCAGTCTGTCGCCCCGGTTGCTGCCCCAACTTGCGGGCCGCCAAACCGGCTTGCTGCGGACAGGACTAGGTCATGAGAGTTGCGCAAGACGCCGACCATGCGACTGGTATGCCGAGGATGGCTATGCGCCAAGAATTGCGCGAGCTCGCTCTTGAATTGGCCATAGAAGCCGGTCGGTTCGTGCGCGATGAGCGACCCAATCAGGTCGCGGTGGCACAAACCAAGGCCAGTGACCTGGACGTAGTGACTGTGATGGACACCCAATGCGAGGCGCTCCTCCGGGCCAGCATCGCCGCCGAGCGGCCCGATGACGCGATTCTCGGCGAGGAAGGCGGCATCAGCGAAGGGTCGACCGGTCTCACCTGGGTGTTGGACCCGATCGACGGAACGGTGAACTACCTCTACGACATCCCGGCGTATGCGGTGTCCGTGGCGGTCGTCATCGGCGATCCGAGCGTGGATGGGGCGTGGGCCCCAGTAGCAGGCGCCGTCTTCAATCCCGGTGTCGACGAGATCTTCGTCGCCCACGCGGGTGGGGGTGCTACGTTGAGTGCTGCCGGAGACTCTGCGTTCCCGCGACCCCGAAACCTGAACGTGGTCGAGCCCGAGTCGCTGGCACGGTCATTGATCGGCACCGGATTCAGCTATGACACCCAGCGGCGACGCGCGCAGGGTTTGACCGCGACGCACCTGTTGCCGAAGATCCGAGATCTGCGCCGGATGGGGGCCGCTTCGCTTGATCTGTGCGCGGTGGCCGCGGGGCGATTGAACGGTTACTACGAGAGTGGGCTTCAGCCCTGGGACATGGCGGCCGGGGCGCTGATCGCCGCAGAGGCCGGTGCCATCGTCTCTGGACTCGGTGGACCCGCATCGGCCGAGATGATCATTGCGGGGACCCCGCAGGTGCAGGCTGAGTTGGCGGCGATCTTGGCTCAGATCGCGAAGGAGCCGCTGCACTGATCGCAGGACCGGCCGCTCCGACTCGCCAAGAGGGGTCGGTATACGGCACAATCCCCGCGCACCCTCAATTGCGTTGTCTCAGCCGGGCACAAAAGCGGCTCGTTCAGCGTTCACAGGCAAATGCTCAGTTTTCGGCCACCCGGGCCGAATGCCCGACCACAAAGACAGGACCGGCCCACCGTCATGGCAACCGACTACGACGCCCCGCGCAAGTCCGAGGACGATATCAACGAAGACTCCCTGGAGGAGTTGAAAGCACGCCGCGCTAACAAGTCCGCCAGTGCTGTCGACGTCGATGAGACAGAGCACGCCGAGGGCTTCGAACTGCCCGGAGCAGACTTGTCCGGGGAAGAGTTGTCCGTGCGTGTCCTTCCCCGTCAATCCGATGAGTTCACCTGCTCCAAGTGCTTCTTGGTCCACCACCGCAGTCAACTGGCCTCTGAGTCCGGCGGACAATTGATCTGCAGCGAGTGCGCAGCCTGAGCAGGCCCGGTCGGCGATCGTGACCTCAGCACCGGTATCAATTCTCCTCAGTCACACGGCGGGCGGCACCTCCGTGCCCGTGCCCGCACATCCCGGAGATGCCGGGTTAGATCTGCACGCCACGTCGCTGCACACCCTCGAACCGGGCCAGCGGGCGACGATCGGGACGGGTATCGCTCTCGCGCTTCCTGCGGGCTATGCCGCGTATGTGCTGCCGCGTTCTGGCCTGGCCGCCCGTCACGGCATCACCGTGCTCAATGCACCGGGGACCATTGACGCCGGTTACCGTGGCGAGATCAGTGTCACCTTGCTGAACACCGACCAAACCGAAGCCTTTTCGGTGGGTCCAGGGGATCGGATCGCGCAACTGGTGCTCGCGCCGGTGCATCGCGCCGCCTTCATTGTGGTGGAACGGCTCCCAGGCAGTGCTCGGGGGGCCGATGGATTCGGGTCCACGGGCGGCTTCGGCAGCGCGTCCGCAGACAATACAGCTTCGGCAGGCAACTCGGCTTCGACAGTCAATCTAATGGAGGACTGAACAACAGCGTGGGACTTTTCAGCAAGCGCGACAAGAGCGCCTCGACGGCGGATGAGGGGGACGGTACTTCAGCCCAGACGCCACGTGGCGAGCCGGGCGTCGACCGTGACTACGACCGCGCTGTCGATGGTCCCTACGACCTGTCTGAGGCCAGCGACGTCGGCACCCGGGTTGACCTTGGCGCGGTGCAGATCCCGGTTTTCAAGGGCATGACCTTCCGGTTCGAAGTCGAAGAGGGCAGCGGGCGCGTGCTGGGTGTGGTCTGCGGGCTCGGTGACAGCAACGTGCAGGTGCAGGCCTTCGCCGCGCCGCGCAGCAGCGGAATCTGGGAGGGCATCCGGGCCGACTTGCAGGAGGCCATCACCAGCGGCGGTGGGCAGGCCCGTGAAGCAGACGGACTGCTCGGGGTTGAACTGTACGCTCGTATGCCGATCCGCGGCGAGAGCGGGGGCGTGCAATACCGCCCAGTTCGCTTTGTTGGAGTAGACGGGCCGAAGTGGTTCCTCCGGGCGGTAGTGAATGGCCCGGCTGCCTCCGAAGACACACAGTTCGCGGCCATCGTGACCTTTGTACGGGGGATTGTGGTGAACCGCGGGGATGACCCTAGGCCACCCCGAGAAGTGTTGACCTTGACGCCGCCGCAGCGACGCTCGACCGGCGGAAGCGAGACGAGTCCTGGCGCCGCCGAACAAGGCGATGCAGACTCATCCGCAACGGATCCTGACGGCAGCGACATCAGTGACCCGGCATGAGGGGCCACCTGTGAGCGGCCTGCGTGCTCGCGTCGGCGCTCTCCTGCGTAGCCAAGGGGACGTGGAGGCAGAGGAGCTCGCGGCAGAGTGCTCCCGACCCGGGTGCGTGCGCATCGGCACGGTCGCCGGCAGCGAGAAGGCCCGCATCACCGGCACCGTGCACAGTGTTGCCGTGCCGCCTAGATCTGCCCGCCCAGAGTTACGAGTGGAGTTGTATGACGGCAGTGGAGTGCTCGAGCTCGTCTGGCACGGCCGGCGCCACATCGCTGGCATCGAGCCGGGCTCATATTTGACTGTCGATGGCCGAGTCGCCCAGCAGGGCAGCAACGACCGACCGGTGATGTACAACCCCGCCTACGATCTGTTGCCGCATCATGGCTGAACTCACGCCGAGCACGGACGCCGAAGAAACCGTCGAGCGGGTCATCCGAGCTCGCCTTTCGGAACTATTAGGTGGCTGGTACGGCTCAATAGAAACGGCGCTACCGACGGTCGCCTTCGTGGTGATGTACGTCGTGCGTGAGGAAGTGCGTCTCGCGGTGCTGTCGGCAGTCGGCGTCACGCTGATCCTGCTCGGCGTGCGACTGTTCATCGGGGGGTCGGTGCGCTACGTGTTGTCTTCGCTCGCCGGAATCGGCATTGCCGCCTTCTTTGCCTTGCGCAGCGGTCAAGCAGAAGACGCTTTTCTGCCCGGCATCATGTTCAGTGGTGCCTACGGCGTGTTGGCGCTCTTGTCCATTCTCGGCCGCTGGCCGATCATTGGCTTCTTGGTCGCGGCCGCTGACCCGGAGTACGCCAAGAACCCCACAGCATGGCGCAAGGATCGCCCGCTGGTACAGGTATGCAGCCGGTTGACCTGGGTCTTCGTAGGGCTTTTCGCGCTTCGCGTGGCCTTGATGCTGCCGCTCTATCTGGCTGGTGAAGTGGTGTGGCTCGGGGTGGCCAAGATCGTCCTGGGCTGGCCAGCATACTTGCTGGCAGTGCTGATCATGGGCGTCATGCTGAGCGCCGGACGCACCCCGACCGCGCAGTTCTCTTCGTCGCAGTCCCCTTCCGAGCAGGACTAATCTTCGTCGCCTACGTCGGGGGATGAACGGCGGGTACTGTCGGGGTTGAGGGTGTGCGCGAGATCGCCTTCGGCCTCGGGAGGACACACGAAGATCACTTCGTCGTTGACTTCTAAGAGTTCATCGGCCGAGGGGCTCAGGGCCCGGCCATCACGCAGGATGGCGATCACGGTCGTGTCCGACGGCATCGGCACCTCCCCGACCCGACGCCCCACATACGGGCTGGTCTCCGGCATGGTCAGTTCGACCATGTGCACCCGGCCCTGCTGGAAGTCGAAGAGCCGGACCAGGTCGCCTACAGCCACCGCCTCCTCGACCAACGCCGTCATCAGGCGCGGCGTCGAGACCGCCACGTCGACCCCCCAGGCATCCGTGAACAACCACTCGTTGCGTGGGTTATTGACCCGAGCCACCGTCCGGGCCACCGCAAACTCGGTCTTGGCCAAGAACGAGACGACCAGGTTGACCTTGTCGTCACCGCTGGCGCAGACCACGTGGTCGTAGTTCTCCAAGCCAGCATTGGTCAAGGTGCTGAGCTCACACGCGTCTCCGATGATCCAATCGGCCGCATTGACGCGTGCCGTGTCCTCAGGACTCGCGTCGCGATCGATCAACAGCACGTCATGGCTGTTGTTGATCAACTCTCGAGCAATGGAGCGGCCGACACTGCCGGCCCCGATCACGGCAACACGCATGCGCGCTTCCTCTCAGTCCTGTGGCGGCGGGTTGTCCAAGCGCTGCTCCAAGGTGGGTAGCGCGGCGCGCTCGGCCACGAGGTGCAATTCGTCGCCCTCCTGGAAAACGGTGCTGTGGGTGGGCACCTTGGCCTCGCCCAGCCGGGTGATGTAGGCGATGCGCGAGTCTGCAAACTCCTCAATCTCATCCACCCGGCGCCCCGCCCACTGCGGGTGCACATGAATTTGGACGAGCGCGAGTTTGCCGGTGGGATCGAAGAAGTCCGGTGTCGACCCCTGCGGCAAGAGGTGGTGCAGCGTTTGGTCAGCGGCCCAGCGCACCGTCGCGACAGTCGGAATCCCAAGCCTCTCGAAGATTTCGGCTCGACCGGGGTCATAGATTCTGGCGACGACGCGCTTGACGCCGAATGTTTCACGAGCCACCCGGGCAGCGATGATGTTTGAGTTGTCGCCGCTGCT
>JBBSNC010000047.1:0-13956 GCA_038232855.1 Actinomycetales bacterium | reverse complement strand
CGCCTCGCGGTGCACTTTAGTGACCAGCGGGCACGTCGCATCGATGGTCTGCAGATCCAACGCCTTTGCCTCTTCGTGGACCACCGGCGCCACCCCGTGCGCCGAAAAGATCACCGTCTCTCCTTGTGGCACCTCGTCGGTCTCGTCAACGAAGATGGCACCGCGCTTTTCCAGCGTTGCCACGACGTGCTTGTTGTGCACGATCTGCTTGCGGACATAGATCGGCGGGCCATACAGCTCCAGCGCCTTCTCTACCGTGATCACGGCGCGGTCGACGCCAGCGCAGTATCCCCTTGGCGCAGCCAGCAGGACTCTCTTGCCGCCATCGGTCAGACCGTTGGCTCCTTCATCGGCAGTTGTGCCGATGGGTTGGGACATGGTTGGGGCGGGGGGTTCGTCGATCGATGTCACGCGCCCATCGTAGTTGCCGTAGCTCAACAGGTGCTGAGGCGCCGAGCATCGGTGTGAGACAGGATAGGGGCATGTCTGAAGGCACACTCACCGAAAGCGGGCGCGTCGACCCGACCACACCGCGGGAATTGGCCGACGCATACGTGCACGATCTAGCGGATCTCGACCCCTCCGTCAGCACTGCGCTGGGTCTCGCCACGCACGACGATCGCGTGCCCGACTACTCCCCGGCCGGACGACAGGCGCTGGCCGACCTCGCGAGCGCCACGCTCGATCGTCTCGACGATCTGGAGTCCTCAGGCGACTGGGACGCACCGGAGACTCGCTGTGCACGGCTGATGCGGGATCGGCTCGGTGTGGAACTGGAGATGCACCGAGCCGGCGAACACCTGCGCGAGATGCGCAACATCTTTGCCCCGCCCCAGCAAGTGCGGCAGCTGTTTTCGCTGATGCCCACCGACACGGAGCAGGACTGGGCCTGCATTGCTCGACGGATGGCCTCGGTCGACCAAGCTTTGCTGTCTTACATCGCCGCGCTGGAGGAGGGCAGCGCTCAGGGCCTGTTCGCTGCCCCGCTGCAAGTGCGCACGATGGCCGATCAACTCGGCGAATGGATCGACACCCAATCATTCCACGACCTCGTGACAGCCGGGATCAGCGCCCATCCGAATCTTGAGCAGCAGTTGAGCGATGCCGCAGACCATGCGACGAAAGCGACCGGCGCACTGCGGGACTACCTCGTGGCCACCTATCTCAAAGGTGCTGAGGGAACCCCTGATGCCGTGGGAGCCGAGCGATATCGGCTCAACGCCCGCTACTGGGTGGGGGCTGGCCAAGACTTTGACCCGGAGGAGGCCTACGCCTGGGGATGGCAGGAGTTCCTGCGACTGCGCGGACAGATGGAGGAGGTCGCCGAACAGATCCTGCCCGGATCCAGTCCCGCCGAAGCAATGCGGCACCTCGACGAGCACGGTCAGGCGGTCGAGGGCGTCGAGGCGATCCGCGAGCGCCTTCAGCAGATGATGGACCAAGCCATCGCGGACCTGAACGGCGAACACTTCGACATCGCCCCGCCGCTGCAGACGGTCCGCGCGATGATCGCCCCCACGGGCAGCGCCGCAGCGCCGTACTACAGCCGCCCCTCGATGGATTTCTCTCGTCCCGGGCAAACGTGGTTGCCGACGCTGGGAGAGACCCGGTTTCCGCTCTACGACCTCGTCTCGACCTGGTATCACGAAGGCGTCCCCGGCCACCATTTGCAACTCGCCCAGTGGGTGTATGTCGCGCCGCAGCTCTCGACATACCAATGCACGGTGGGCTCCTCCAGCGGGGCCACCGAGGGCTGGGCGTTGTATGCGGAGAGGTTGATGGATGAACTCGGCTACCTCGATACAGAAGCGAGAATGGGCTACCTCGACTGTCAGATCATGCGGGCGATCCGGGTGGTCATCGACATCGGGATGCACCTCGACATGGTGATCCCGGACGACTCACCGATCGGCGCCGGTCGCACCTGGACACCAGAGCTGGCTAAGGAGTTCTTCGCCGCCCACTGCGGTCGGCCGGCTGACTTCATCGCTAGTGAGATCGTCCGTTACCTGGGTTGGCCGGGGCAGGCGATCAGTTACAAACTCGGCGAGCGCGCCTGGCTGGCCGGTCGGTCGGCTGCACAGGCGGCTGCCGCTGATCGCGGCGAGGACTTCGATCTCAAAGCCTGGCACATGTCGGCTCTGTCTCTCGGCGCCCTGGGGTTGGATGACTTGACCGCCGAGTTGTCGCGCCTGTGAGCTCACGATGACTGCCCAGCCTGGGGGTCTGCCAGCCACCGCACGCGAGACCAGCGCCGAGAAAGCCTGGCCGGTGCGCTTGCTGACGATGAAGATCGCTGACTACGTCGAAAAAATGTCGCCGCTGTGGGTTGAAGGCCAGATTGTGCAACTGAATCGGCGGCCAGGGATGAACACGGCCTTCCTGACATTGCGCGACACCGATGTCGACATGTCATTGTCAGTTTCGATCCCTGTCCCGGCGCTGGACGCCATGCCCTCCCCTCCCCAGCCCGGAGCTCGGGTCGTGGTACACGCCAAGCCAGCCTTCTGGACCCGACGAGGGACCCTGCAACTCGAGGCGCGGCAGATGCGCCACATCGGGGTGGGCGAGTTACTGGCCCGACTGGAACACCTCAAACAACTGATGCGCTCCGAGGGGCTTTTCGACGCCGACCGCAAACGAGCGCTGCCGTTTGTGCCACGCCGGATCGGGCTCATCGTCGGCCGTGACACAGCGGCCGAACGCGACGTGCTGAGCAGTACCCGTCGCCGCTGGCCACACGCCCAGTTCGAGATCCGACAAGTGCCAGTCCAGGGCAGCGAAACGGTGTTGGCGGTCAGTGGCGCCCTACGCGAACTCGATGCCCTAGCCGATGTCGACGTGATCGTCATCGCCCGCGGTGGTGGCTCGTTTGAAGACCTGATGCCGTTCAGCAACGAGGCGCTGGTGCGGGCGGTGGCTGATGCCCACACCCCGGTGGTGAGCGCGATCGGTCACGAGAGCGACAACCCACTGCTGGACTACGTCGCCGACGTGCGTGCCTCCACGCCTACGCATGCTGCCAGCGCCATCGTGCCTGACCGGCAAGACGAACTGAACGGGCTGCATACGGTGCTTCGACGCGGACGACGATCCGCGCGGCAACGCCTCGATCGGGAGCAGTCAGCGTTGTCCGCTCTCCTCAACAGGCCAGTCATGGCAGACCGCGCGGCGATCATCGGACGCCACCGAGAGGCCATCGAAGGCGCGGCTGGTCGAAGCCGAGTCGCCATCGTCCGCCGACTGCATACCGAGCATGACCGGCTGACCTCGCGTCACCGGCACCTACGGGCAGTCTCACCGCAGCACACCCTGGCCCGTGGGTATGCAGTCGTCCGACACGCATCGGGGGCTATCGTGCGCACCGCGGAAGAGATCGAGGTCGATGAACTGCTGCGGGTCACCGTGGCCAGCGGCGACTTCGCAGCCCGACCGGTCACCAGCACCGAGCCCCCCGGCTAGGCTGGCGCCGTGGTTGACCAAGACGCTCCTCAGTCGGCGGATGACGATGCCCAGACCCCCGTAGCCGACCTGACGTATGAACAAGCCCGCGAGGAACTGATCACCATCGTGGCACGGATCGAGTCCGGTGAGGTTCCGTTGGAAGAGTCAATGCGCCTATGGGAGCGCGGCGAGGCGCTGGCAGCCCATTGCCAAGCGACCCTGGACGCCGCTCAGCAGCGCTTGGACAAGACCGAGGGGTCTGCCGCGAGCGAATAGTCCTCGCGACTAGCCCGCAGAGGCCTGCGCGATGACCAATGAGTCGATGAACTCAGCCATCTCGGACGTGTTAGCCGTGCCATTGATGATCGTGGTGGCGCTCTGATCAGGGCCGGGGTCAAGGACCAGGGCGACCTGTGGGACGTCGTTGCGATCAATCCCGGTCCACACTGTCCACTCTTGCAAGCCAGTCGGCCCATCGAAAGACATCGTCGTCTGCTCCGTCAGAGCATCCAGGGAGATGTCCCGCCATTCCTGACTGGGGTCGACCGCCTGCCGTAACTGCACGAACTGCTCCTGCGGCGAGACCATTCCGAGGCGCCACGTCGCTGTCTGGGCCATCACCGCATATCGCACGAAGCTTCCGCTCCACTGGGGGTCCAGGTCGACTGGGGTCCACACCGGCCAGTCAGCTTCAACGGCAGCGAAGGCGGCGGCGGATTCGATCTCGGCAGGTCGGCGTTGCGATTCCGGTGGATTGGGCGTGATCGCCCACACGGCGAACACGACAGCCAGCACAGCGACCATGGAGTAGACCATGTTCTTGGTCGAATACGACATCAGCCGCTTGGACGCTTTGCTCACCCCCCCATCGTCGCATTGCACCCCCTAGGGCCAGTCATCAGGGATAAGGTCGTGCCACACCTTGGATTTCATCGTCCCTAGAGTTTCATCGTCGCTATGACACAGGAGTCGAATATGGCCGAAGACACCCGTTCACATCGCGCAGCGGTGCTCCCTGATCGCAACCTTGCTCTTGAGTTGGTCCGCGTCACGGAGGCGGCTGCGTTGGCTGCGGGGCGCTGGGTCGGCCTGGGCGAGAAGAACCTGGCCGACAACGCCGCAGTGGAGTCCATGCGCCGAGTGATCTCCTCCGTCGCAATGGATGGGGTCGTGGTGATCGGTGAGGGTGAGAAGGATGAAGCGCCGATGCTTTACAACGGGGAGCACGTCGGGGACGGCACCGGCCCTGAGGTCGATGTGGCCGTCGACCCGATCGACGGGACGACGCTCACCGCAAAAGGCATGGACAACGCGATAGCCGTGATGGCCGTCTCTGAGCGGGGCACGATGTATGACCCGAGCGCGGTCTTCTACATGGACAAACTTGTCGTGGGCGCCGATTGCGCCGACCGTGTTGACATCCGTCTGCCCATCGCTGAAAACGTACGGCGCGTCGCGCGGGCCAAACACCGACATCCCGAAGATGTCACGGTCATCATGCTGGACCGTCCCCGGCACGAGGGCATAGCCCAAGAGGTGCGCGACGCTGGAGCACGCTTGCGGTTCATCTCCGATGGCGATGTGGCCGGTGGCATCGCGGCTTGCCAGGAAGAGAGCGGAGTTGACATGTTGCTGGGGATCGGCGGCACTCCGGAGGGGATCATCACCGCCTGTGCCGTCAAAGCGATGGGCGGGGTCATCCAAGGCAAGTTGTGGCCCAAAGACGACGACGAACGCCAACGGGCCATCGATGCTGGCCATGACCTGGATCGAGTGTTGACCACCAATGACCTGGTGACCGGCGACAACTGTTTCTTCGTAGCGACCGGAATCACCAGTGGCGAGTTGCTCAAGGGCGTCCGCTTCGGATCAGGCACCGCGTTCACCCATTCGCTGGTGATGCGGAGTAAATCCGGGACGATCCGATTGATCGAGTCACAGCACCGTCTTTCAAAGGTTGCTGCCATCGCTGATGAGTTTGCGCCGTCCCATGGTTGAGCCGACGCACACACAGGTCGTGGCAATCGGCGAAGCGTTGATCGACATCGTGCAGCCGCTAGGTGAGGAAAGCATCGAGTATGTGGGCGGCAGTCCGGCCAATGTGGCGATCGGCTTGGCGGCGCTCGGTCACAAGACGATGCTGGCCACCTACATTGGCGACGACGAGCGTGGCCAGCGGATCACAGACCACCTCGCCGAGCGCGGTGTCGGTTTGACGCCGGGCAGCCGCAGCGCCGAACGCACCTCGACCGCCAAGGCCAACCTCGACGCCGAAGGTGGCGCGACCTACGACTTCGACTTGGCATGGGACATCCCTGCCCCCGATGTCTCTGATATAGGCCACGTGCACACCGGGTCCATTGCGGCCACCCTGCAGCCTGGCGCTTCTGCCGTGTTCGACGCAATGTCGCGGGTCCGAGCCAGCGGCACCGTGTCCTATGATCCGAACGCCAGGCCAACCATCATGGGTTCAGCCCACGAAGCCCGCTCCCTCATTGAGGAACGCATCGGTCACAGCGACGTGGTCAAAGCCAGCGCCGAAGACATCGAATGGTTGTATGCCGGGGCCTCAATCGAGGATGTGGCCCGCCTCTGGGGTCGACTAGGCCCACCGCTGGTGGTCATCACTGACGGCGGGGAAGGCGCATTGGTGCATCAAAGCGCGAACGATGAGCAGCATCGGGTAGCGGCCCGCTCGGTCAGCGTCGTCGACACGGTCGGAGCGGGCGATTCATTCATGGCGGGTTTGATCTCAGGGTTACTGGATGCCGGCTTGCTCGGCTCCAGTACGGCGAGGCGACGCCTGGAGCAAGCGCCGAGTTGGACGGTGGGCGCTGCGGTGGATCGCGCCTTGGCTACCGCTGCCTACACCGTCGCGCGGGCTGGCGCAGCTTCGCCAACACGCAGCGATATCGATATCCCCTCTGAAGGCAAGTAGCCCATGGTCGACTTCCAATACTCCGATCTGCTGCCGCTGGGCGAAGACGACACCACGTATCGGTTGCTCACCACCGAGGGAGTGCGCACGGTGCAGGGCCCGGACGGCGCAACGTTCCTACAGGTGGATCCGGAGGCATTGACTCTGCTGACCGACACCGCGATGCACGACATCGCGCACTACCTGCGTCCTGGCCATCTGGCCCAGTTGGCCAGCATCTTGGCTGACGACGAGGCCAGCACCAACGACAAATTCGTTGCCCTGGATCTGCTGAAGAACGCCAACATTGCCGCTGGTGGCGTTTTGCCAATGTGTCAGGACACCGGCACCGCGATCGCGATGGGCAAGCGGGGGCAGAGGGTGATCACGCCCGGGCCCGACGAAGAGGCGATCTCCCGCGGAGTTTTCGATGCCTACACCCGGCTCAACCTGCGCTACTCGCAGATGGCGCCGATCACGACGTGGGAGGAGAAGAACACCGGCTCCAACCTCCCCGCCCAGGTCGAGATCTATGCCGACACCACTCCCGGCCACGAGACCACATACAAGTTCCTGTTCATGGCCAAGGGTGGCGGGTCGGCGAACAAGTCGTTCCTCTTCCAAGAGACGAAGGCGCTGCTCAACCCGGGCCGGTTGATGCAGTGGCTGGACGAGAAGTTGCGCGGCCTGGGCACAGCCGCGTGCCCGCCGTACCACCTGGCGCTCGTCCTCGGGGGGACATCGGCAGAGTTCGCGTTGAAGACCGCGAAGTACGCCTCGGCGCGATATCTGGACACGCTGCCGACCGCAGGCACGATGGCCGGCCACGGCATCCGCGACCCCGAACTCGAAGCGCAGATCCACGAGTTGACCCGCAACTTCGGTATCGGAGCGCAGTTCGGCGGCAAGTACTTCTGTCACGACGTGCGCGTCATCCGCCTACCTCGGCATGGCGCCTCGCTGCCGGTGGCAATCGCGGTTTCGTGCTCGGCAGACCGCCAAGCTCTCGCCAAGATCACCGCCGACGGGGTGTTCCTGGAGCAGTTGGAGACCGACCCCGCACGCTTCATGCCCGAGCACATCCCGGCCGAGATCGATGAGGAATCCCAGGGGATTTCCGGCACCGGAGCTCGCTCAGCCGTGCCCATCGACCTGAGTCAGCCGATGGATAATGTGCTTGCTGAACTGTCCAAACACCCGGTGAAGACCCGGGTGTCGCTGACCGGTCCGCTGGTGGTGGCTCGGGACCTCGCGCACGCCAAGATCAAGGAGCGCCTGGACGCGGGCGAAGGCATGCCCGACTACCTACGCGATCACCCGGTGTACTACGCAGGCCCTGCAAAAACCCCAGAGGGTATGCCGTCTGGCTCGTTCGGACCCACCACGGCGGGACGGATGGACTCCTACGTCGAGCAGTTCCAGGCGGCCGGTGGCTCGAAGGTGATGCTGGCCAAGGGCAATCGTTCGGCCCAGGTGCGGGAGGCGTGTCAGAGTCACGGTGGGTTCTATCTCGGCTCGATCGGTGGCCCGGCGGCGCGGCTGGCCCAGGATTGCATCACCTCGGTGGAGACCATCGAGTACGAGGAGTTGGGCATGGAAGCCGTGTGGAAGATCGAGGTCCGCAATTTCCCGGCCTTCATCGTCGTCGATGACAAAGGCAATGACTTTTTCGCCGACGTGATGAAGCCGATCGCGATGACGATCAGCACGCGGCCAGACATGGACTCCGCATCGTGAGCCGCGAAGATCGCGCAGGCTTTGCCGATCTGATCGAGGCCAACCGGGCGTATGCCGCCTCGTTCACGCAACCCGGCTTCGACGGCATCGCCCATGCCGGTGTCGCCATCGTGACCTGCATGGACTCACGAATCGACCCGCTGCGGATGCTGGGCCTTGCGCACGGCGACGCCAAGATCTTCCGCAACCCCGGCGGCCGGGTCACCGACCAGGCACTGGAGGCCCTTGTCCTTGGAGTGCACCTGCTGGGCGTGCGGCGCGTCGTCATCGCACCGCATACCCGCTGCGCGATGGCCAGCGCGAGCGAGGCGGAGTTGCACCGGCGCGTTACCGAATCAGCTGGAATGGACACCTCGTGGCATCGATTCCACGTCGTGGATGATCAGCGGCTCGCGTTGGCCGAGGACATCGCGCGGGTGCGCACGCACCCCCTCATTGCCGACCGCGCGCAGGTCGCTGGATTCATCTACGACGTAGACACCGGCCTGCTTGGCCCGCTGGAGTGATCAGCCAGCTTTGCCGGTGACGCTGACCTCGATGTTGCCGCGAGTAGCCTTGCTGTAGGGGCACATTTCGTGGGCCTTGTCGGTGAGTCGCTGAGCAGTTTGATCATCAACGCCCGGCACGATGGCCACGAGGTCGACGGCCAAGCCAAACCCGGTATCGGTTTCGCCGAACTTCACATCCGCAGTGACGGTTGATTCGCTGGCGTCGATCTCCTCCATCGAGGCAACCTTCGCCAAGGCACCACCGAAACACGCGGCATAACCCGTGGCAAACAGCGTCTCGGGACTGGCCTTGTTGCTGCCCGGCTTGCCCAGCTCCACGTCGACGATGCCGTCTTCGCTGGTGCTGCGTCCGCCGCGGCCGCCTTTGCCGTCGCTGCGATTGTGTAGGCCACGCTGTTCAGGGTCTCCATGGGTTTCCTCTCAGGGGGTGTATCTGCTTATCGCACTCTAGAGTTGCAGCCTGCGCCGCACTACTTCGGCCAGTTTCTCAGCATACTGCTCGGCCTCCTCGGGCGTTTGCGCCTCCACCATGACCCGCACGAGTGGCTCCGTGCCGGATTTGCGCAGCAGCACCCGCCCCCCACTTCCCAACTCGGACTCGACCTGAGCCACCGCCGACTTGACCTCTTCGTCACTGTCCACGCGACGCTGGTCCACGCCCTTGACGTTAACCAGCACTTGCGGCAGTCGGGTCATCACCGAGGCCAAGGTGGCCAGCGGCTTGTCCGAGGTCACCACCCCGGCAGCCAAGGACAAGGCGGTCAGCACGCCGTCGCCGGTGGTGCCGTGATCCAGCATGATGACGTGCCCCGACTGTTCACCCCCCAAGTTCAGTCCGCGGACGCGCATCTCTTCCAGCACGTAGCGGTCCCCCACCGCCGTCTGCACGACGTTGATTCCGCGGGCTTCCATCGCCCGCAACAAGCCGAGGTTGCTCATCACGGTGGCGACCAGCGTGTCGTCTGTGAGGTCGCCCCGCTCGTGCCGGTCAACGGCCAAGACCGCCATGATCTGGTCGCCATCCACCACCTGGCCATCTGCATCGACAGCCAAACACCGATCAGCGTCCCCGTCGAGAGCAACCCCCAGGTCCGCACCTCGCTCGAGGACGGTACGCTGCAACTGATCCAGATGAGTCGAGCCATAACCGTCGTTGATATTCAGCCCATTCGGGTCCCCGCCGATGACGTCGACTCGTGCACCTGCCCGGCGAAACACCTCTGGGCCGACGTGACCAGCGGCTCCGTGCGCTCCGTCGATCACGATATGCAAACCGTCCAGACGTACAGACACTGCCTCCAAGAGGTGTTCCATGTAGAACTCAGCGCCCTGGGGGAAGGGTTGGATCCGACCCACTGCCGCGCCGGTCGGGCGCTCCCACTCCGCGCCCATCCGATCGGCGATCCGGTCCTCCAGGGAGTCCGCCAGTTTGTTGCCTCCGGTCGAGAAATACTTGATCCCGTTGTCGGGCATGGGGTTGTGCGACGCCGACAGCATCGCCCCCATCTCCGCAGACAGCCTCATCGTGAGATAGGCAATCGCGGGAGTAGGCAGGATGCCGGCGTCAAGGACGTCCACTCCGGCCGAGGCAAACCCCGCCATGACTGCGGCCCCGAGGAACTCCCCCGAAGCCCGGGAGTCACGCCCGACGAGCGCGGTCGCGCGGTGGCCCCCATACGTGCCTTGTCCGCCCAACTCGTGAGCCACCGCAACCGAGAGATTCAGCGCGAGTTCAGCAGTGACATCTTTGTTGGCCAGGCCGCGCACCCCGTCGGTGCCAAACAGTCGTCCCACAGATTGGTCCTCTCGTTGATGACGCGAGCGCAGCGGAACTGGCTCTACGCGTCATAGGGATGCAGGCAGTATGTCGCACAGCGTGCACTGACTCGACCCGACGAGGGCCAAACTAGCCGCGCATGACCACGCTGTCGGGGTCGAAGATGGGCCGCACCAGTGGGTGCGCTGGGCGCATCTCGCCCAGGATCTCGATCTCGAATCCGGTGTCGGAGTTGGCGACGTCCAGCGGCACATACCCCATTGCCACGGACGTGGCGCAGTGGTGCGCGAAACCCCCGGAGGTGACAAATCCGACGACGCTGCCCTGGTGCCAAATCGGCTCGTTGCCGATCACGTCTGCGGCATCCGGGCCATCCGGCACATCTACCGTGAAGGCCAGCAATCGTCGTTTCGGGCCGGCGTCCCTGGTGCCCACGGCGGCATCGCGCCCGATGAACTCCCCCTTATCGGGCTTGACGAAAGCCCCCAGCCCCGCTTCATACGCGTTGTAGATCGGCCGGTACTCAGTGGCCCATGCTCCGTAGGACTTCTCCAGCCGCAGCGAGTTGAGCGCATGCCCGCCGAAGAGCCTGATCCCGTCCTGGGCACCGGCTTCCATCAGCAGGTCGAAGAGTTGTGCGTGGTATCCAGGCTCGACCCACATCTCGAAGCCAAGGTCACCGGTGAAGGAGATACGGCCGACCGTGGCCGGGATCATCCCGAGTGTGATCTCTTTGATGTCGAGCAGGGCGAAGGCTTCGCTGGACACATCGGCTGTGCTCACCCTCTCCAGCAGGTCGCGGGAGCGGGGACCAGCGATGGCGAGACCGCACAAGTTGGGGCCCAAGGCGCGGTAGTGGACCGAGCCATCGACCGGCATGTGGGCATCGAACCACCGCTGGTGATAGCCCTCAGCGGCCCCCGAGCCGAACACCATGAACCGCTCGGACCCATCGGAGGCAGATCTGGCGCTCAGGGCCGCGACCGTGAAGTCGCCGATCAGCATTCCGCCTTCGTTCAACATCGGCGACAGGGCGATCCGCCCGGTCTTCGGGATCCGATTGGCCAGGATCCGATCCAGGAAGACCCGCGCACCGGGACCGGCGAATTCGTAGGTGGCGAAGTTGGTGGTCTCGATCAGGCCGACACCCGCACGGACCGCTCGACATTCCTGTCCCACTGCAGCAAAGGCGTTGGAGCGCCGCAACGTCGGCGTCTCAGTGACACGCTCGCCAGCCTGGCCACCTTCGCCGCTCTGCTCAGCAAACCAGAGCGCATGCTCCAACCCGTAGGACACCCCCCAGACCGCGCCAGCGGCATCCAGGCGTGAGTAGATCGGTGAGGTCAGCACCTGACGCGCCGCTGGCAGTTGCTCGTTGGGGTAGGCAATCCGGAATCGACGCCCGTAGTTTTCCCGCACCTTGGCGTGGGTGTATGCCGGCGTGGTCCAATCGCCGAATCGCGCCACGTCCATCCCCCACACGTCGAAGCCCGGGTCGCCGGTCGTGATCCAGTTCGCCAAGGCCAGACCGACCCCACCGCCTTGGCTCAGCCCAGCCATCACCCCACACGCCACCCAGTGACCCTGTTGACCGCGCACCGGGCCGATGAGCGGATTCCCGTCCGGGGCAAAGGTGAATGGTCCATTGATGACCGTCTTGATGCCGACTTGGCCAAACACCGGGAAGTGGTCGATGGCCACCAAAAGGTTTTCCGAGATCCGGTCGAGGTCGGAGACCAACAGCTCATGACCGAAGTCCCACGGCGTGTGCTGCGGTGACCAAGGCACCCCATCGGGTTCATAGGTGCCTAGCAGCAGCCCCGGACCCTCCTTGCGCAGATAGACCTCGCCGCCGAAGTCCATGGCGTGAAAGAGCACCGAGCCCTCCAATTCCGGCACCGGTTCGGTGATCAGGTAGTGGTGCTCCATCGCAAGCACGGGCAGTTCGAGCCCGCACATCCGGCCGACCTCGCGAGCCCACAGCCCGCCAGCATTCACGAAGTGGTCGCAGGTGATGGTGCCGGCGTCTCCACAATCCAGTTCCCAACGCTGATCCCCCAACTGCCGAATCGCCTGCACCCGAGTGTGTTGCACCACCTCTGCGCCCGCCAGCTGGGCGCACCGCGCGAAGGCTCGGGTCACTCCGGTCGGGTCGACGTTGCCCTCGAACGGGTCGAACATGGCACCGACGAAGTGCTGTTCATCCATGATCGGCAGGAATTCCTTGGCCTGCGCCACGCTGATCATTTCGGTCTCGAGTCCGAGGTAGCGGTTGCGGGCATGTGCCATCCGCAGCCAGTCCAGTCGCTCTTGCGTATCTGCCAGGATCAGCCCCCCGGTGAGGTGGATCCCGCAATCGATCCCCGAGACACGTTGGATCTCCTCGTACAACTCGACCGTGTACTTCTGCAGGGCAGCGACATTGGGGTCCCCGTTGAGCGTGTGCATGCCACCGGCTGCATGCCACGTCGAGCCGGAGGTCAATTCGCTGCGCTCCAGCAGCACGGCGTCGGTGACCCCGGCCTTGGTGAGGTGATAGAGCACGCTGGCGCCGACCACTCCACCCCCGATGACGACGACGTGGGTGGAACTTTTCATCAACTGCTCCTGTATGACGATCGGTGGGATTGCATTGATCAGAAGTCGGTCTTGACGCCGCCCTCGGCGACTCGACGGGCCACGAAGTCGTCCAGCTCGGCCAGGACATCGGGCGGCATCGAGGGCTGCTCATACGTGGCCAGGAGTTCGGCTGCCAGCCGGCTGGCGTGGTGCTCGGCGGTGGGGCTGCCCGCCTCCTCCCAGGACTCGAAGTTGCGCCAATCAGAGACCATCGGCGCGAAGAAGGCGTCGCGGAATCGATCCTGGGTGTGCTGTATGCCGAAGTAGTGACCGCCTGGGCCCACCTCAGCGATGGCCTCGACAGCCAGGCTGGGGTCGTCGACCACGATTGGGTCCAGGAATGCCGCAAACATCTGCAACAGGTCGGCGTCGATCACCATCTTCTCAAACGATGCCCGCAGGCCGCCCTCCATCCATCCGGCTCCGTGCATGACGATGTTGGCGCCGCCGAGCAGGGCTCCCATCAGCGAGAACGTACTTTCGTAGCCGGCTTGCGCATCGACTGCGTTGGCCGCGCACACGTTGGAGGATCGATAGGGCACGCCGACTCGCCGTGCCAGCTGGCCGCCGACCATGGCGGCTTTCATGAACTCCGGCGTGCCGAAGGCTGGTGAGCCCGACTTCATGTCGACGTTGGAGGTGAAGCCGCCATAGACCACGGGAGCGCCGGGATTGACCAGTTGGGTGAAGGCGATCCCGGCGAGCGCCTCGGCATTTTGCTGCACCAAGGCCCCGGCGACAGTCACCGGGGCCATCGCGCCGGCCAAGGTAAACGGGGTCACCAGAATCGGTTGGTTGCGGGGCGCATACTGCAGGATTCCCTCCAGCATGGGTTCGTCGTAGCGCAGCGGTGAACTGGCGTTGATCACCGTGTGGATCGACGGCTCGGCAGCCAAGGTGGCCGCGTCGACCTGACGGGCGATGCGCACCATCTCCAGGCAGTCGATGTTGCG
>JBBSNC010000046.1:0-14153 GCA_038232855.1 Actinomycetales bacterium | reverse complement strand
CGTCACGATGGACATGTGGCGGCTGTCCGGGACCCGGCCGACGGGGTTGTCAATGCCGATGTCCACGGGGCCGAGTATAGGGAAGCAAGAGGGCCACGGGCGCGTGCGCCATGGCTACCATTGCTGTGGTGAGCAACGTACAGGTGCTGTTGGATGGCCATGGCGTGAGCCCCGACGTGTTGGTGCTGAGCGTGCAAACTCTGCTCCGGGAAGTGGACGTTGTCGAGGTCGTCCGTGCCCCGGCAGTTGTGCGCCCCCGCCTGAAATTCCGTTTCGGTGACTCGGTTGCTCCAGCCGACAGTCTGCGCCGCAATGTGCCACTGGTGGTGGCCTCGGGCAGGGTCGCCTTTGCGGCCGGCTCGCTGCGCAGACTGCGCAACAACAGTGAAATCCCCGGGCGGTGTCTCACCCGGGTGTTGTTTCCCGGGCCTGGAGGTGACGCACTGTTGGCCTGTTGGTCCGCGCAGTGGTTGGCCTCATACGGCGGGGACTTCCGCCAGCTCCTTGAAGCAGACCTTGACTTTGATCGAGAGCACCTCTCCGCGACCTCTCCCATGGCGCGGTCTTGGGTGCTGGCTGAGGCGATCGGCGTGGCGTTGGCGGACGATGCGGGGACGAACGTGGACCTCTGGCGCCAACGGACCGGGCTGGGCTTGGATGCTGCTCAACTCTGGGCCAGCCGCGTCCGCGCTCCAGCAGGAGTCGCCCGGCGGCGCATGTCGAGATGGCAACACCGGCGTCAGCGAGCCGCCTTGTCACGCACCGGCCGATAGAGCCACGAGGCTGCGCGCTGGCGCGAGGCCCGGTATGCCGTCGAACTGTCGTTGATCAGGTGCTCCACCGGTTGGTCTGCCCGGACGTCGGCAACGCTGATGTCCTCGGTGAAGCGCAGCCCTGCGTCGCCGATCTCCCGGGTGGGCGTGCGAGCGTCCAGCCACGGCTTCGGCGGCCGGGGGAGTTCCTGCCTGCTGACGGTCGGGGTGGCTGCCCCGGCCAGAGCATTCACAAGGTCTGCAGCGACTGCGCCACCACGAGCCGGCTCGAGGTCGGCGCATGCAGCCTGCACGTCGACTCGCACCCGCGGGTCAAGGAGTCTGACAACGGCTGCCTCCAGTTGGTCCTCGGTGGGGAGCAGAGCGGCTCCACGAGCAACAACACCGGCAGCCCGGGCGGCCTGGTCATCGGTGACGTGGTGGACGCTAGGCACCAGCAGTGTCGGCACGCCGGAGGCCAGCAGTTCGTGCACCGAGTTGTAGCCGGCTGCACTGACCGCCGCATCGAAGGCAGACAGGTGGCGGGCCAGCGGATAGACGTCATCCAGCACTGCAAGTGAGTCCGCGTCATCGCCGATCCGGTGCTGAACGATGGCCTGCCTGGTCACCGCAATGACCCATTCCGGGCCGCGTGCGGCAATCTCGCGTTGGATGCGGGATGCAGTCTCTTCCACCGAGCCGAGCGCACCCGAGCCAGGTGCCAACAAGAGCACCTTCCGGTCCTGGGGCAAACCGAGTGCCGCGCGCGCGGTCGCTCGAGAGTTGGGGGTGAGTACGTCAACCAAACTCACGGGTGGAATGTTCTGAGCGTCCTGGCGTCCCGTGAGGGGGCCTCGGTCGGCAGCCGACCCGAAGTCCCCTGGCTGGATGACGAGGTCAAACTTGTCCGCCTGCTGTAGTCGGTGGGTGACTGCTTCCGGTCGCCACATCCCGCGGCGTACCCACACGAAAGGGATCTGCGGAAGGAGGTCTCGGGCCTGCAGCAGCCCCTCGTACGGCACAACGCCATCGAACACAACGGCAGATGCTCGGGTCTCCACCGCGAGTGCCGTCAACCGGTCCCGGAGGTAGGGGTGCCAGCGATAGGAGCGGTAGTGCTCGCGGACCATGCGCTGCCAACCCCGTGGCGGTAGCCACCGCGACTCTCTGCTCGGACAGTATTCGTATCTCGCCCCTCGGGCGTGCGCCTCCGGCAAGTCTCCGCAGTGGTCGGCAGCCATGATCCGTGGCAGGGCTCCGGACAGGGAAAATAGCACCGAATCGAATCGGCGCGGCCCACTGAGGGCAATCGTCAACTGCCGGGACAGATGACCCATCCCGACGCCGTTGCTGGTCATGAAGATCACGACCCGTGGCGCTGACATGGTGGAAGGGTATCCGGCTGATCACCCCTGCATCCGGATTAGAGTTGCGGCCGATGGCCCTGCAACCGATCTGCGAATACATCGACGTGTCCGGCTCCCGCCTCAGCATCGAGGTCCGGCTCCGTGGTGAAGACTGCCCAACCGGCTCTAAGTTCGCACTGATCCTGCGCAGCAGGTCAGGACGCGCCGTGGCCGAGTCGAGCGCCGAGGCTGAGCCCCGGGTGAGCGCCGTGGGGGTATGGAGCCGCTCAGCGCTCACGTTCGAGGTCGATGTCAACGCGCTGCCCCGCGGTGCCTTTCGGCTTGAATTGACCCCCGAGCAGAGCAGCGAGGGCGCTGTCCGGGTGGCCCCAGCCAGCGGACTGTTGGCGGCGTCCAGGCCACGTCGAGTGGCTGGCCGGCGGATGCAGCTCTTTCCGGCGGCGGGACGGCCGACGGTATGGATGCGGCTCGCCGGCGACACCCCGTCGGCCAGGGTCGTCTGGACACTGCGCAACGTCCTGCGCGACATGGCGTTCGCCGCTCACGGGCGCAGATTCAGTTGGATTCGCATCGCCCGACTACTCACGTGGCCACTGGTTCCACGCGGGCCGATCTGGCTGATTGGGGAGCGGCCCGAGACCGCCAGAGACAACGGACGAGCGCTTTTTGCGCACCTGCGGCAGGTCCGACCAGAGGCCGCGATCTACTACATCATCACCGCAGGAAGCCCGATGCGTGCCGCAGTCGAACCGCTGGGCAATGTGCTCACGCACTCCTCTTGGCGGCACCGGGTGCTGATGCTGCATGCCGACGTGCTCGCGAACGCCTACTCCATCAAACACATGTTGCCCAGTCGATGGCACCCGGGGGCCTATATGGCGCAGGCAACCTGGCGCATCGGCGCTCACCGGGTCTACCTCAAGCATGGTGTCCATCTCAGCCCGTATGCGGTCAAACGAGCGAACGGCGGCTATGACCTGGTGGCAACCGTGGGGACGGGGGAGTCACAGGCGCTCGGTGCCACCTCTGGCTACGGCGAGCAGTTGATGCAAACCGGATTGGCTCGCTACGACGCATTGGTTGTACCGCCGACTCGAAGCGGGGTCATTCTGTTCATGCCCACGTGGCGCAGATACCTGGTGCCTACGTTGTTCAGCGGGGCAGACGACGCGCTGGAGCCGTATCAGGGGTCGGCATACCAACACTTCATCCAGTCCCTTCTCGGCAGCCCCCAGATGGCGCAGTTGTTGGATGAGCACGACCTGAAATTGCAGATGGTCCCGCACTACAACCTCGCCTCGGTCTTGGCGCTGCCCAATCTCTCCTCAGACCGAATTGAAGTGCTGGATGCCGCCAGCGCCGACATCCCCGCCCTCCTTCGCTCGTGTGACTTGCTGCTCACGGACTACTCCTCCGTACAGTTCGACGTCGGCTACCTCGGTTCGCCGGTCGTGTATTGCCAGTTTGATTCCCAGGAGTACGCCGCCGGGCACGGGGCCTTTTCGTGGTTTGAGGCCGACCGGGATGGTTTCGGGCCGGTCACGCGCGACGCGGAGGCGACGATCGAGGCCATTCGCCAATATGCCGAAAACGGGTTTGCCCGAGAGCCGAGGTATGACGCGCAGGTGCACTGGGTCTTTTCGCACCAGGACCGACGCAACTGTGCGCGACTTGTCAAGGCGATCGACGCATTGGACTCCGCGGGTCCGTAAGATCTCCGTGGCACTGATTAACATCCCACCGGCTTTGAATGCAGGAAAGGCCCACGAGTGACTTCTTCGGACACCACGTTCCCGGCCGGGGTCGTGCGACCAAAGGGGTATCGCCCGGATATTGAGGGATTGCGGGCGGTCGCAGTTCTGCTGGTCCTGCTTTATCACGCTGGTCTGCCGTTCCTGCCCGGCGGTTTTGTGGGTGTGGACGTCTTCTTCGTCATCTCCGGGTTTCTGATCACCGGCCTGCTGATCCGCGAGTTGGAGCAGCACGGCAAAGTCTCGCTATCGCGCTTTTATGCCCGGCGGGCCAAGCGTCTGCTGCCCGCCACCGCAGTCGTGCTGGTGGCCACCGCGCTGCTGACGTGGTGGACGGCACCCGTGGTGCAGTGGCGAACCTTCGGTCTGGACATCACTGGGGCCGCTTTGTATGTCGTGAACTGGGTGTTGGCCGGGCGCGCGGTGGACTATCTGGCCGAGGATGTCGGCGTCTCGCCGGTCCAACACTTCTGGTCGCTAGCGGTGGAGGAGCAGTTCTACATCGTGTGGCCGCTGCTGCTGATCATCATTGGCTGGTGGGTTGCCAAGCGTCCCGGGGCGCGACTACGTCCGGTCATGCTCGCCGGGATCCTGCTGGTCATCGTCCCCTCGTTCGTGTGGTCGCTGTATTTGACGGGTGCGAACCCGGGGCGGGCCTTCTTTGTCAGCACCACTCGGCTGTGGGAGTTGGGCATCGGGGCCTTCGTCGCCATCGGCTCAGGAGTGTGGATGCGAGTGCCCAAACCGCTCGCGGTGGTCCTGGGGTGGGTCGGATTGGTGGCTGTGTTGGCCAGCGGTTTCCTGGTGACTGCGCAGACCGCCTGGCCGGGATACGCCGCCCTCTGGCCCACCCTGGGGTCCGCGGCGGTGATCGTGGCTGGTTTCACGAGTGGGACTGCCGGCCCGGCCGTAGTGTTGGCGTGGCGCCCCGCAGTGTGGGTAGGCGGGTTGTCCTACTCCTTGTATCTCTGGCACTGGCCGCTGATTGTGAGCGCTGAGGCCCAGTGGGGTGACCTCAGTCCCGTCCAAGGTCTGCTGGTGGCTGGCTTCTCCATCGTTCCCGCATACCTGTGCTATCGCTTCATCGAGAACCCGGTGCGGTTCTCCGGGTCACTTGCTCGCTCCAACAAGTTCACCCTGTCCCTTGGCGCCAACTTTTCCGCAGTGGGCGTCGTCGCTGGGCTGATTCTGGTCCTGGCCGTGCCCTTTGCGAGTTCCACGGCGGATGGGGATGGCCGAGCAGGGTCGGGTGCGGCAGTGATCGGGTCAGCGGTCGAGGATGAGGAGAGCCCCTCCACCGATCCGGCTGCTCCCGGCACAGTCGAGAGCCTGAAGGACGTCACGTGGTTCGTGCCATCGGCGCTCGACGCGGTCGACGACATTCCACCAGTCCCGGAGGAGGAGGGGTGTCAAGTCGATCAAGTCAGTTCTGAACCCATCCGGTGTGAATACGGCGACCCTGACGGCGATGTCAACATCGTGGTGGTGGGCGACTCCAAGGTCTTGCAATGGCAGACCGTGCTCGCTGAGATCGCCGACGAGGAGGGCTGGCAGGTGATCTCCTACACCAAGTCGGCCTGTGCGTTCAGCTCTGGGATTCAGTTGGCCAAAGGCAAGCCGTACACCAGTTGCGCCGAATGGAACGCCGAGGTGCTCGACCTCGTGCTCGACCTGGAGCCCGATGTGGTGCTCACGACCAACCGGGTCAACGAAGCGTTGGAAGATCCGGAAGACAAGCAATCTCGGACATCCGAGGCGATGGTCGATGCGATCGCCCAAACCTGGGAGCAGTTGAGCGCAGCCGATATCCCGGTACTCACGATTCTGGACAACCCGAGCCCGGGAATCACTGTGTATGAGTGCGTTGCCGAAAACATGGATGATCTCGCCGCGTGCACCTTCGATCGAGAGACCGGCATCGAGTCGAGCTCGGCACCAGGACATCAGGAAGCGGCGACTCGGGTGCCAGGCACCCGGACCATCGACATACGGCATGCGATTTGTCCGGAATCGGAATGCGTGCCGGTGATCGGCAACGTACTGGTCTATCGGCAGACCTCGCACATCACGGACACCTATGCTAAGACGCTGAAGCCGGTGCTGGCCGCCGAACTTGTGCCAGCGGTGCAGGAGCTGGCTCGATGATCGCTTGCGTGGGAGACCTGACTGCTAGGCTTCCGCACGCTCCTGCGTCTCTGGGGAGAGCGGTCACAGTCCCAGGTGCGGGGGCGCTCAGGGTGACCCCTGTGGTTATTTCGCCCTACCACGTTCGGAACGACACAGATTTTGAGGAGTGACTAAGTGGCTACTGACGCCGTCGTCATTGGGCTTGGGTATGTCGGGCTACCGCTGGCCCAAGAGGCCACCCGTGCCGGGATGTCCGTGTTGGGATTCGATATCAACGAGGGGATCGTGGATGCGCTCAACAACGGCGTCTCCCACGTCGATGACCTCAGCGACAACGATGTCGCCGAGATGGTCTCCAGAGGCTTCCGAGCCACGACCGACGAGTCGCAGATCGCCGAAGCCAAGGTCGCTGTCATTTGCGTGCCGACCCCGTTGTCGGAAGACGGTGGTCCCGACCTCCGCGCGGTCGAAGGCGCCGTCGATGCAGTCGCCCGCAATCTGCAGCCCGGGATGACTGTCATCTTGGAGTCCACGACATACCCCGGCACCACGGATGAGGTGGTCCGCCCCAAGTTGGAGGAGGGTGGATTGGTCGCTGGCACCGATTTCTGTCTGGCTTATTCTCCGGAGCGGATCGACCCGGGCAACCCGGTGTATGGCGCGAAGAACACGCCGAAGGTGGTGGGCGGTCACACCCCGCCGTGCGCGGATGCGGCCGCCGACTTCTATGGCACGTTCGTCGACACTGTGGTGCGGGCCAAGGGCACCCGCGAGGCCGAAACGGCGAAACTGCTGGAAAACACCTATCGACATATCAACATCGCGCTGGTGAATGAGATGACGCGGTTCTGCCACGAGCTCGGCATCGACCTGTGGGACGTCATTGACTGCGCTAAGTCGAAGCCGTTTGGCTTCCAGGCTTTCTATCCGGGGCCGGGTGTCGGTGGGCACTGCATCCCGATCGACCCGAACTACCTCTCCCACCAGGTCCGCGCCCGCCTCGGCTATCCCTTCCGGTTCGTGGAGCTTGCTCAGGAGATCAACTCCGGGATGCCGGCATACGTCGTCCATCGCGCGCAAGACATCCTGAACGACCTCAGCAAACCGCTGCGGGGGTCCACGGTGCTGTTGCTCGGGGTGACCTACAAACCGGACATCGCCGACCAACGGGAGTCCCCGGCGGTGCCACTGGCCAAGCAGCTGCTTGCCAAGGGTGCCCGGGTCGCTTATCACGACCCGCATGTGAGCCATTGGGGGGCGCTTGGAGATGGTGCCGTGCGCGTTGAGGACGCCGCTACGGGTGCGAGCGAAGCGAACTTGACGATCCTGGTGCAGAATCACCGCGACTACGACCTCGCCGCTTTGGCCGCTGGCGCACAGGCGTTCTTTGACACTCGTGGCGTTGCAGAGGGTGAGAAAGTCACGCGACTGTGACCATGGGGGGTCCTGATCAGGAGGGCTCGCTTCCCGGCTTGTCCGCCGAGCAGGCCTCCCACTTGGCGAAGACGCACCGGATGCAGCAGGTGGGTGTGCGCCCACCGTTGCGGAACTACCTCAGCGACCTGTGGCGACACCGCACCTTCTTGGTGACGATGTCGACCGCTCAGTTCGTATCTCGCAACCAGCAGAACTACCTCGGTCAGATCTGGGCCGTGTTGAACCCGTTGCTGCTCGGGGCCGCCTACTACCTCATCTTCGGTTTGCTCCTGGGCACCGATGCAGGTGTCGGAAACTACGTGCCGTTTCTGATCATCGGTCTGTTCTCGTTCATCTTCATCGCCGGTGGCATGACGCGCGGGGCAAAGTCGCTGATCGGCAATATGGGCCTGGTCCGGGCACTGCGCTTCCCCCGTGTCGTCCTGCCGATCTCGGTGGTTCTAACCGAGTTGTTTGTGGCCCTGCCCGCATTTGTCGTGGCAGCCCTTGTCGCGCTGCTCACCAAGCAGACCCCAACGTGGTCGTGGCTGCTGTATCCGGTGGCCATCGCCATTGCCTATGTGATGACGACTGGCATCGCGATGATCTTCTCCGTGCTGGTGTACCAGTACCGTGACGCCACCAATTTGATCCCGCTGTTGACTCGGATGTTGCGCTACACCTCGGGCGTCTTCTTCCTGATCACGGCATACGCCACCGGCATCGTGGGTCTGCTGTTGGCCTACCAGCCGGTTGCGGTGATGTTGACCGTGCTGAGGCAGACGCTGATGGATGAATATGCGTTGCGGTGGGCCCCCTGGTTGGTCTCCATCGGGTGGGCGGGTCTGCTCTTCGCGGTCGGATTCCTACTGTTCTGGCGGTCGGAGGCGACCTATGGACGGCAATGACGCGCAGGTTCCTGCGGTGATCGCCCGCTCCGTGGATGTCACCTATAGGGTGTATGGCGCTGGCGGCCAGGCCAAAGAGGCTGCTACCTCTCCGCTGGGGAAGACAATGAACCGAGCGCGCACTCAGGTCGGAACCCGTGAGATCCATGCCGTCAAGGACGTGTCGTTCATCGCATACCAAGGCGAATCAATTGGCCTGATCGGCCGCAACGGATCGGGCAAATCTACGCTGTTGCGCTCGGTGGCGGGCCTCATTCCGCCGAGCAACGGATCGATCTATCTCAACGGACGTGCCGCCCTGTTGGGGGTCAACGCAGTGCTGATGCGCAATCTGAGCGGCGCGCGCAACATCATGATCGGTGGCCAAGCGCTGGGGCTGTCCCGCCGTGAGGTCCGCGAGAAGTTCGACGACATCGTCGACTTCGCAGACATTGGTGACTTCATCAACCTGCCGATGAACTCCTACTCATCTGGGATGGCAGCTCGGCTCCGATTCGCTATCTCCACCGCGGCGGTGCCCGAGATTCTGGTGGTAGACGAGGCGCTGTCGACCGGAGACGCGGAGTTCAAGGCCAAGGCGGCGCAACGAATCGCGGCGATCCGAGAGGCCACCGGGACGATCTTCCTGGTCAGCCACTCGGCGAGCCAAATACGGTCGATGTGCTCCCGTGCCTTGTGGCTGGAGCAAGGGCACTTGATCATGGACGGTGCGCCGAGCGAGGTCGTGGCGGCCTATGCCGAGAAGTTTCCGCCGCGACGCCCACCCCCAAGGGCTAAACCCAAACCCCAAACTTAGGGCCTGCCTAGCCCCAGGTAGGTCCAGCCGGCGGCACGATAGGCGTCCTTGTCGAGGCAATTGCGACCGTCGATGAGCAATTTGCCGGAGACCCGCTGGCCGAGTTCGGACGGGTCCAGTGCCGCGAACTCCGGCCATTCCGTCAGATGCAGCACGGCTTCGACGCCCTCGACGGCCTCGTTGACGTTGGCGGCATAACTGAGGGTGGGGAAGTATGCGGCAGCGTTCGGCATGGCCTTGGGGTCATAGACCGAGACGTCTGCACCGGCAAGGTGCAGTTCGCCCGCGATAGACAGGGCCGGGGAGTCGCGCACATCGTCAGAGTGCGGTTTGAAGGCCGCACCCAACACGGCCACCCGCCGACCGGGAAGGTCGCCCAGGTGACTGCGGACCAGGTTGACGACGTGGCTTCGGCGGCGCAGGTTAATGGCGTCCACTTCCAGCAGGAAGGCCACGGATTGGGCCGCCCCCATTTCGGCAGCGCGCGCGCTGAAGGCTCGGATGTCTTTGGGCAAGCACCCGCCGCCGAACCCCACGCCGGCATTCAAGAATTTTCGTCCGATCCGGATATCGTGACCGATCGCCTCGGCGAGCTTGGTGACGTCAGCCCCCGCGATCTCGCAGATTTCGGCCATCGCGTTGATGAACGAGATCTTGGTGGCCAGGAAGGAGTTGGCGGCGACCTTGACCAGCTCGGCCGTAGGCAGGTCGGTGATCACCACGGGCGTTTCGTCTTTGTCGATGGTGCGGCGGTAGACCGCACGGAGCACATCTTCGGTGTGCTGGGGGCTCTCCTCGTCGATGCCGAAGACCAGCCGGTCCGGGTGCACTGTGTCTTGGACGGCAAGCCCTTCGCGCAGGAACTCCGGGTTCCAGGCCAGCGAGACGCTGACGTTCTCCGGGGTGGCATTGCGGATGCGGTCGGCTAGCCGCTGTGCCGTGCCGACTGGCACGGTCGACTTGCCGACGACCACCGAGCCATCGCACAGGTGCGGGATCATCGCGTCAATCGCAGCGTCGACATCCCTCAGGTCCGCGGCCATCGAGCCATGCTGCTGCGGAGTGCCGACGCAGACGAAGTGGACTTCGGCGTTGGCGATGGCCGAGATGTCGGCAGTGAAGTGCAATCGATCACCGACGTGCTTGGCCAAGAGCGGCTCGAAATCAGGCTCATAGAACGGCATCTTCGCCGCCGACAGGGATTTGATCTTGTCCAGGTCGACATCGATGCCCACCACGTCGAAGCCCAATTCAGCCATTCCAGCCGCGTGCACCGCGCCCAGATAGCCGGTGCCGATCACGGAAACGCGCATGCCCACCACTCTCTCGCTGTCAGGTCGGACACGACGGTACAGTCCCGCGGACCCCGCGGGCGCCCCCGGCAGACCTGCTCATTGCAGGATGGGGACTGCGGAGGCCAACGCGGGGGCCAGGCTGCGGCTGTAACTACGAGTGAGGTGGTCGCCGTCGGAGTACACGATGACGTTGCCGATGACAGGTGGGCAACTCATCTCATCGCACAGATGGTCGCTTAGATCCACGAAGCGTACATTCGGCGGGGCGGAGGCCTTGCTGACTGCCGAGTCCTCGCTGAGCACCGGTGCGCGGTCGGTGTCGCACTCACGCGTCAACGGCCCGTGCACCGCCAGACAATCGACTATGTCGCGGCCCGGGCGGGGAGTGTCGCGAATGGCTAGGGCCGGGATGCCTAGCTCATCGAGCTCCGCCCACATCCGCAGGTATGCCGACGGGACGCTTTCTTGATCGCCGACACCGACCGTCGCGGTCGACACGACCAGGTCGGGATCCTGATCCGCGATCCACGCCATGCTCGCGGCGTTCCAGCGGCGGCATGATTCGCGCTGAGCGTCGTCAACGTCACGATCGCGGACGATGCTCGGGTCCTCGCTTCCGGGCGCCACCAGATGTGTCCCAGGGCGGCAACTGCTCTTTGTTGCCGAGAGCAGTCGCCAACCGTGTGCCTCGGCGATGACTTTGAGTGCCGGTTGCCAATGTGCTGAGTGGCTACCGCCGAGCAACACCATCGTTCGAGTGGCGTCGGGGTCTCCGTACGCGCATGACACGACCTCATCGACCCGGCTGTCCTGGTGGCATCCGGCTGCATACACCTCGGGGATGTCGAGGGCAGCATCGCCGATGCCCGGTGCAGGAGAATCGGTGTTCGCGCTGGTCAGAGTTGTGATCGGCCCGTCGTCGCCAACGCTCGCCCCGGGGTAGCGCTGTGGACCCAGAGCGGTCGGAACCGGTGTCGTCGCTGCGCTCGGGGCAGCGACGACATACGCACCACCGGCCATGGGGGCGACGACGAGCGTCGCGAGCATCGGGATGACCCAGGCGGGTCGGCCCTGCAGCGATGTCGAACGCAACGGGCGTTCAACAAGACGCGTCGAGACAAATGAGAGCAGCACAGCGACACCGATCACGGCAAGCCCTCCCAAGAAGCCCATCTGGTTGCGCTCGGTGAGAATCAGCGCGAAGACCAGCAGCGGCCAATGCCACAGGTAGAGGGCGTAGGAGACCGATCCCAGCCGAACCAGCGGTTTGCTGGACAGCAGCGCACTGGCCGACCACTTTGAGGCCGTGTGACCCACGAAGAGAATCAGGGCGGCCCCGGTCACAGGCCACAGCGCGATCCAGCCGGGGAAGGATGTGCCAACCGAGAGCAAAGCCCCGCAACTGAGGATGGCCAACAGTCCGACCCAGCCGAGTCCGAGCGACCAGCGACGCGTCAGTGTCGGCCACCACGGGCTGGACAGGGCGAGCAAGGCGCCGACGCCGAATTCCCACACCCTGGCCCCGGTATTGAAATACGCGCTGCCTTGATCGAAAGCGGTGAACCAGACCGAGAAGAGGAACGAGGCAAGCACTACGGCGCCTACGCCGAGGCCCAGCGCCAGCCGTGCGTTCGCAGGGCGCACCAGCCGGACCACGACGACGAACACCACCAACCAGATCAGGTAGAACTGACCCTGGATCGACATCGCCCAGAAGTGCTGGACAGGAGAGTTCGTGAAGTCGCGTTGCAGGTAGTCCACTGAGCGGCGCGCCAGTTCCCAGTTCTCGTAGTACAGCGCCGAGGCGGCGATCTCGGTGAAGACCTCGTCGCGGCGCGTGCTCGGGATCAGCCACCACGTCACCGCTGCCGTCACCGCGAGCACCACTAACGCGTTGGGCAGTAGGCGCATCGACAAGCGAGACAGATAGCGCCCGACATCAATGCGACCGGTCCGGTCTAGGTGCCCGAGCAAGGTGGTGGTAATCATGAACCCGGCGACCACAAAGAAGACGTCGACGCCGCCGGAAACCCGGCCGAACCAGACGTGAAAGGCGGCCACGAGCAGCGCTGCGACGGCGCGCAGTCCTTCGATCTCCCACCGGAAACGAAGGGTCGCGGGCGAGCTCCGCACGTCGGTTGTCATCCTCGCAGGCCCATCAGGAGAGCATCTTCTGACAAGATCACGGTATGACGCAACACATCGCCTCCGAGCTGGTGGCCAACGTGGCTCAGGTGCACGTGCAGCCTGGGCAGAAGGTCAATGCAGGTGAAGAGGTCGTGTTGCTGGAGTCGATGAAGATGGAGATTCCCATGCTCATCGAAGGTGGCGGCACGGTCACTGGCGTCTACGTCTCGGTCGGCGATGTGGTGCAAGAGGGCGACGTCATGGTCGTCATCGACTGATGCTGCCTCAGCCGTGGCTAGGCTTTCCATCCACGGACGATGGCCAACTCGGCGAGATGTCATCGAAGGTGAGCCGCATCCACTGCCGAATCATCGGCATGATCTGCTCAGGCACCTCGAGGTGGTGGAAATGCCCGGCACCCACCGTCTGCCCGCTGGTGAGGTCCACATCCGCCGCCCGGGCCACTTCTGTGATCTGGCGCTCGGCCGTCGCGGCATGGATCACGAGCAAGGGAGTCGCGACAGCTGCCAGGGCGGCCGATCCGTCGAAATCGGCCATCGCGAGCGCCGCCCCCGCCGCGACTTCGCTGCGGGTGCGCGCCATCGCCTCCGTCAGCGCCACCCTCGACGCACGGTCGGTAGGCAGGAAAAGGGTGTCGGCGAACTCGCGGCGCCAGGCTCCGCTGGGGTCGTGACGCACCCGATCTGCGGCTTCGGTCCAGAACGCTTTGGCGTCGGGGTTCACGATCGGGGCTGGGTCCAGCAGCACCGCGCCGATGGGGGCCTGCGGGCCCGAGGGCTGCTGTGCCAATGCGGCCAGCACGGCGAGGGCGCCCATGCTGTGACCGATCAGCACCGGCCGGTAAAGGCGTGCGTCCTTGCAGATTGCCCAGAGGTCTGCGCCGTAGTCCTCGATGCGCACATGGCTCAATGCTTCGGGCACTGGCTCGCTGGCGGTGTCTCGTCGGTAACCGACACCCACCGAACCGTCGTCCTGAGCATCCAAACTCTCCCCGTGCCCGCGTAGGTCCACCTCGATGATGCGGTGCTCGGTCCCGAACTCCTCCTTGAGCGTGACCATCGCGGAGCGCTCGCAGCACCACCCGTGGACCAGCACGAGGTCGGGGCGACCGGATGCGGTTGGTCCGCAGACGGCGTACCTGACAGGTCCGGCGACGGTATGCAGTTCGGGAGCCACCCGTCGATGGTGCCACGGGAGCGCAGGTTCCGGGTCTGGCGACCTGTCCACAGCCGACGCGAGATTAGGTGTGCGCCGCACAGCGCCGGTATCGTGGCCTGGTTCGCCGTGAAGTGAGCCCTGTGGACAACTGCCAACACCTGCACATTGGGCCTGGCATTCTGGGCACATCATGCGGCAACACGTATCGCAACCCTCCTGTCACGGAGAGACCGTGGCCGCTGAGACCGAAGGAGGTGGGTTCACGCATGCGTCAGTACGAACTGATGATGATCCTCGATCCCGAGATGGATGAGCGGAATCTTCAACCCACACTGGAAAAGATGCTGGGCGTCGTCACCAAAGACGGGGGCACCATCGACACCGTCGACATGTGGGGCCGCCGTCGGCTGGCCTACGAAATCCGCAAGCAGGCCG
>JBBSNC010000045.1:0-14244 GCA_038232855.1 Actinomycetales bacterium | reverse complement strand
ACCGTAGGGGCCGACCCCGCGCAGATTCTGCTGGTGGCGAGCGCCGCTGATGTCGACACGGTCGTGGTTTCGGGCCGTACGGTGGTCAGCGAAGGCCGGCACCTGCTCGGCGACGTTGCCGCGCTGTTGCGCGAGGCGTTGGACCCGTTGCGAGGAGATGACTGAATGGGCATGCTGATTACGGGTATTTCTGAGCTGGTGACCTGTGACGACACGCTGGACGGAGCAGATCACAGCGACGGTTTGGGAATCCTCACGGATGCGTCGGTCATCGTGGGCCGTGATCCGGAGACGAATGAATCCAGCGTGCAATGGGTGGGGCCAGCAGCGCAGGCACCGGCCGCTGACTGGGCTATTGATCTGGGCGGAAAGGCCGTGCTACCCGGGTTCGTCGACAGCCACAGCCATCTGGTATTTGCCGGTGATCGTTCGGCCGAGTTCGCGGCACGGATGACGGGCGGCTCCTATGACGGTGGGGGGATTGCGACGACGGTCGAGTCCACCCGAGCAGCCAGCGACGACACACTGCGCACACTGCTGCGGGCCAGGGCGGATGAGATGCGCTCCCAGGGCACGACGACGGTTGAGATCAAGAGCGGCTACGGGCTCACTGTCGAAGACGAAACTCGGATGCTGCGCCTGGCCTCCGAAGTCACCAGCGAGGTCACGTATCTGGGCGGGCATGTGGTCCCCCCTGGGACTGCGTCAACGGACCGCGGGGCGTATGTCGACCTGGTGACCGGTGACATGTTGGCTGCGGCCGTGCCATATGCGCGGTGGATCGACGTGTTTTGTGAGCCGGCCAGCCCGCATGCCTTCGACGTCGAAGAATCGCGGCAGATCTTGGCAGCTGGTGTTGCTGCTGGCCTGGAGGTGCGGGTGCACGGCAACCAGTTGGCCCGCGGGCCGGGCGTGCAGTTGGCGGTCGAGTTCGGTGCGGCCAGCGTGGATCACTGCACCTATCTGTCCGACACCGATGTGGACTCCTTGGTTGGTGCGCGCGAGACAACGGTGGCGACACTGCTGCCGGGGGTGGAGTTTTCGACCCGATCGCCGTTCCCAGATGCTCGGGCGCTCATCGATGCTGGGGTATCGATTGCGCTGGCCACCGACTGCAATCCGGGCACGTGCTATTCGACCTCGATGCCGTTCGTGATCGCGTTGGCAGTCCGCGAGATGGGGATGACCCCGGCTGAGGCCGTGCGGGCCTCGACTGTGATGGGCGCGAAGGCTCTGCGCCGAGAGGACATTGGCCAGGTGCGCGTCGGCTCCCGGGCCGATCTGGCGGTGCTGAACGCACCCACATACCTGCATCTGCCGTATCGCCCCGGCGTGCCCATCGCGCACACCCTCGAGGTGTAACGCAGCCGCGACCCCCTCAGCGCCAAGCGTGCCCACGACCCACCACTAGTCCACGCATTGTGGCGCCTTTCGTGCATCGCGCTCTTGCTGCAGCACGCCACCATGCGCCTACCGCAGCACCATTGGCAGCGACCTGTTGCCTTTAGGCTGGGTGAATGATTGATCTGCGCATGTTGCGTGATGACCCCGACCGTGTGCGAGCCTCACAGCGAGCCCGTGGCGAGGACGAGAATCTGGTCGATGTCGTGCTGGCCGCCGACGAGCGCCACCGGTCGGCCTTGTCCGAGTTCGAGCAGTTGCGCGCGGAGCAGAAGTTGATCGGCCGCGCAGTCGCCAGCGCGCGAGGCGAAGAGAAGCAAGCGCTGTTACAGCAGGTCAAGGTCACTGCGCAGCGGGTCAAAGAGTTGGAGAAGCAGTATCGCGAGGCCGGGCAACAGCGGGACACCGCGATGCGAGGCATCGGCAACGTCATCCTCGATGGGGTGCCCTCAGGTGGAGAGGACGACTTCACGCTGCTGGAAGAGATCGGCACCCCGCGCGACTTCGCGGCAGAGGGCTTCGAACCTGCGGACCACCTCGAGCTCGCCGGCAGACTCGATGCTCTTGACATGGCGCGTGGAGCCAAGGTCGCCGGCAGCCGGTTCTACTACCTCAAGGGTGTCGGTGCGCGTCTCGAGATGGCGATGCTGCTGTTGGCGCTGGACCGCGCTCGGGAGGCTGGATTCGTCCAGTTGAAGGTGCCCACCCTGGTCCTGCCCGAGACGATGGCCGGCGCCGGATTCCTCGATGCCCATGCGGATGAGGTCTACCGCCTCGAGGCAGATGACCTTTATCTCACCGGCACCTCCGAGGTTGCGCTCGCGGGCTATCACGCCGACGAAATCATCGACCTGAGCGATGGCCCGAAGCGTTACACGGCGCTGTCAACGTGCTTCCGCCGCGAGGCAGGCAGCCACGGGAAGGACACTCGGGGCATCATCCGGGTGCACGAGTTCCAAAAGGTCGAGATGTTCGCCTACTGCCGCCCCGAGGACGCCGAGGTGGAACACGAGCGGATGCTCACCCTGGAGCGGGCGATGTTGGACAGCATGGAGGTCCCCTACCGGATCATCGAGACCGCCGCCGGTGACCTCGGCGGCCCAGCTGCGCGCAAGTACGACTGCGAAGCCTGGGTGCCGACCCAGGGAAGATATCGCGAGCTGACCTCGACATCGAACTGTACGACATACCAGACACGGCGGTTGAACACCCGCGAACGCGACCCGGGTGGCTGCGGCACCCGGATGGTCGCCACGCTGAACGGCACGATGGCGACGACACGCTGGCTGGTAGCGATCCTGGAGAACCACCAGCAAGCGGACGGCTCGGTGGTGGTGCCCGATGTGCTGCGGGGGTACGTCGGTCAGGACGTCCTCACACCTGCCTGACCCCCACACCACGTGTACATTCCCGAACGGCCAGGTGGGCGTGTCGGGCTTCGGGAATGAACTTGTGCGCAATTGGGGAAGGGTGCTGACGGGAGGTGGAAGGGCGGGGTCATCCTTTTGGCCGAGGTATGCCGGCTGCCGGGCCGCATAGCCTGGTGCGGTGATGCGGATGGAAGCCTTGGGGCAGCTCCTCGGGGCTGATGAGGACTGGGAGCGCCCTGGCCCATCGGCACGCGAGCGCCGTCATGATGTCGCGATCGCCCTTGCCTTCTTCGTTCTCGGGGCGCTCGGCATCGAGCTGATGCGCTCCCTCGGTGTCTTCGCTGATGCCCCTGTCGGGATCTTCGAGCAGTATGCCGCCATGGGCAGCGCCGCAGTGATCCTCATCTGGCGTCGCTCCCACCCGCTATCGGTGGCCATGGCGGCCACTATGCATCTGCTGATCGTTGGGTCGCTGGTACCCCCGGTAGTGGCGAGCCTGCCGATGCAACTGCTGTACTTCTTCGCGATCTACAGCGGTGTGGCCTGGGCCAGAGACCGCAGGATCACCGCCTATGTCGTGATCGCGGTCGCGGTGCTGACCTTTGTCTGGCTGGCCTGGTTCGTGGCTCTCAGCTCGGGCATGGAGGAACTGACCGGCGAGGCGATTGCTGATGGACAGGGTCCGATCCCGCCGGTCCTCGGGGTGGCTGGATGGATCACGTTGAACAACGTCATGTACTTCGGTGGTGCCACCGTGCTGGGACAGATCGCCTGGCGGGGGGCGCTGAAGAAGGCCCAGGTGATCTTGCAGGCTCAGACCATCGCCGCGCAGGCGGAAAGGCTGCGCGACCAAGCGGTGGTGGCGCCGAGGCCACTGTGAAGACCCACGTATCCAACGTGCTGTCCAAATTGGGCGTTCGCGACCGCGTCCAAGCCGTGATCGCGGCATACCGAAGCGGGTTGGCTCAGCCACAAGAATGAGACAGGCGTTTCCTTCCTTTGGCGGATGCGCGGGCGGCCTCCAGGCTCGTAGCGTGAGGCTGTTCGACATATTCACTCAGCGACAGGGGAGCGACAATGCTCGAGGTTGATGGACTCACTCGGACCTTCGGGGATCTGATGGCGGTGGACGACGTGTCGTTCACCGTCCCCGCAGGAGCCATGGTCGGTTTTGTGGGCGGCAACGGTGCCGGCAAGACCACCACCATGCGGATGATCATGGGCCTCCTGACCCCTAGTCGTGGTCGGGCGTGCTGGAAAGGGGAGGAACTCAACAGGGCAACCCGATCCCGATTCGGCTACATGCCGGAGGAACGGGGGCTCTATCCCAAGCAGCCCACGCTCGATCAACTCATCTACCTTGGCCGTCTGCATGGGATGAGCCACACGCAGGCCAAGGCGCGAGTCAGTGAACTGCTCGAGCGCTTCGGTCTCGGTGAGCGGATGAGCGCCAAAGTCGAGACGCTCTCGCTCGGCAACCAGCAGCGCGCTCAGATCATCGCTGCGGTGCTCGGCGAGCCGGTCGCACTGATTTTGGATGAGCCGTTCTCCGGCCTCGACCCTGCAGCGGTCGACCAGATGTCGGCGCTGCTGCGTGAATACACCTCGGCCGGGGTGCCGGTGCTCTTCAGTTCCCACCAACTCGACCTCGTTGATCGTCTCTGTGACTCGATCGTGGTGTTGGCGCACGGCACAGTGGTCGCCGCGGGCACCTCGCAAGAATTGCGGACGGGTGGGCCATTGCGGTATCGGCTGACGGTGGGCGACGACGCCGGCTGGGTCCGGGGTATGCCGGGGCTGCGGGTGCTCGACCTCGACGGCACGACTGTCCTCATGGAGCCGGATGACGAAGAGTCCGCGCAGCATCTGCTGACCGAAGCGGTCTCGCGGGGGCCGGTGCGCGAGTTCAGCAAGGTCGTGCCCACGCTGAGCGAGATCTACCGGGAGGTGGCGGCGTGAGCACATCAACCGACTCCAGCACATCGCCCGCGACGCAGGAGCAGACGAGGCCATGGGCCTTGGTGGCCGCCCGCGAGGTCCGGGTCAAACTCACCGACCGCAACTTTCTGATCTCCACCGGCCTGACGTTGCTGTTGATCCTCGGTCTCTTGGGGATGCAGGCATTCTTCGCCAGCCGCGACTCCGCGCCTGCATATACGGTGGCTGTGGCCTCTGCCGATGGCGAAGCCTTGGTGGGTCAGGTCGAATCGGCGCTACAAGCCGATGGGCCGGAGGCGACGGTGAAGTCCGTCACCGTTGAGGACGGCGATGCCGGCAACGCTCTGCTGACCAGCGAGGACGCGGATGCGATGCTGCTCCAGGAGGGTCAGACCTGGACTCTCAGCAGTGATGGCGGTGTCCCCGGGGACTTGGGCAGCGCTGCCGCTGAGGCGGTCCGATCAGCCGCGCTGGCGAGCAACGCCGACGCGGCCGGGACGTCGCTGCCGGCGTTGCTGGACAACACCGACCTAGCCACCGACGATATCTCTGGGGCAGACGAGACTCAGCAGGGCGTCATCACCATCGCGGGGCTGGTCTTCGGCATGTTGTTCTATCTCGCGTCGTTGACCTTTGGCATCAGCATCGCCAACAGCGTGGTGGAGGAGAAGCAGTCGCGGATCGTCGAGATTCTGGCCGCGGTGATCCCCACCCGAGCACTGCTGGCGGGCAAAGTGCTCGGCAACACCGCGTTGGCCTTTGGCCAGATGGCCCTGGTGATCGGCGTTTCGCTGATCGGCTTGAGCTTCACTGAATACGACAAGTACGTGCCCTTGATGCGCGAGCCGCTGCTGTGGTACTTGCCGTTCTTCATCGCCGGGTTCATTGCGTTGGCCTGCATGTGGGCTGCGGCAGGAGCGTTGGCCTCGCGGGTCGAAGACCTGCAATCGACCACGATGCCGCTGACCATGTCGCTGATCTTGATCTTCATCGTCGCGCTCAACCTCGATGGCTTCGCCGAAGTCGTCGGCTCCTACGTGCCGGTGATGTCGACCATCTTGATGCCGGTCCGCCTGCTCTCGGGGGAGGCATCCTGGTGGGAACCGGTGGCCTCCCTGGGCGTTACCTTGGCGTTCTGTTACGTCAGCATTTCGTTTGGCAGCAAGCTCTATCGCCGCGCCTTGATGCAGACCCAAGGCCGCGTGACGCTGAAGCAGGCTCTGGCGATGCGGGACTGACCCGTAGGCTGACGGGGTGAACACCCCGCGAGACACGAACGAACTCCCGTGGGGCAGCCCCTTGGTCGCGCTGGACATCGACGGCACGATCGTCCACCACGACGGGCACCTCAGCGAGCGCGTTGCTGCAGCGATTGCTGCCGTGTCAAATGCCCAGGCGACCGTGATGCTTGCCACTGGCCGATCGGTGCTGGCGACCCTGCCCGTGCTGCGCCAGCTCGGGTTGTTGCGCTCCGGCCTGTATGCGGTCTGCTCCAACGGGGCAGTGACGGTCGCCTTGGACCCCACATCGGAGCGCGGGTACCGGATTCACCAGATGGTGACCTTCGATCCCGGCCCGGCGGTGAAGATGCTCGCCGAGCAGATCCCCGATGCCATCATCGCGGTTGAAGAGGTCGGGGTCGGCTTCAAGGTCAACCGGCTGTTCCCCGAGCCCGACCTGGCGGAGCGACAACGTGTCGTCACCCTTGATGAGCTCATCGCCGAGCCGGTGCCACGGGTGACCTTCCGCGATATGAGTGCGCAATCCGTCGACTTTGCCGACTTCGTCGATGCCATCGGCCTGCACGGAGTGAACTACGCGGTGGGTTTCAGCGCCTGGCTCGACCTCTCGCCCGAGGGTGTCTCGAAGGCTTCGGCGTTGGAGGCCGTGCGAGATCAATTGGGCATCGACCCGGCTCACACGGTGGCAATTGGCGATCAGCGCAATGACATCGAGATGCTGCAGTGGGCCGCACGCGGTGTTGCGATGGGTCAAGCTCCGCCAGAAGTGATGGCCGCCGCCGACGAAGTGACAGCGGATGTCGAGGGAGACGGGCTTGCCTTGGTGCTGGAAGACTTGCTGACCTCGCTGGAGCAGGTGGCTTGATGAGCGCCCCCTTGTTGATCACATCACCGACGAACCCGCGCCTCAAAACGCTGACCGCGTTGCGTCGTCGACGGGTGCGCGAGGCTGAGGGGCTCACCCTGATCGAGGGCTACGAGGAGTTGCAGCTCGCACTGAATGCGGGCGTTGCGCCGCGGGCGATCTATTTCTGCCCGGAGTTGATGGCAGACCCCACTGAGCAGGGCACCCTCGTGCAAACGATCGCACACCAAGGGGCCGAAGTGTTCCAGGTGGGGCGGTCGGCGTTCGAGCGCGCTGCCTACCGAGAGGGGCCAGACGGATTTCTCGCCGTGGTCGACACTGTCAATCGCACCTGCGAGCAGCTGAGTGTGCCGAATGACGCGCTGATTCTGGTGTGCGAGGGCGTTGAGAAGCCCGGCAACCTCGGTGCGATGCTGCGGACTGCGGATGCGGCGGGCTTGGACGCGGTGATCGCCGCCGACCCGGTCACGGATTGGGGCAACCCAAATGTGGTCCGCTCGTCCAAGGGCACGGTGTTCTCCATCCCGGTGGCTAGCGACTCCACCGATGTCGTGCTTGCCTGGTTGCAAGCCCGCGGCATACTTGTGGTGGCCGCCACGCCATACACCCAGACGATGCACACCGACATTTCGTACGCCGGTCCGATCGCGATCGCGGTGGGCGCAGAGAAGCATGGACTTACCGATCGGCTGCTGGCTGCCGCAGATCACCGCGTGCGGATCCCGATGGTCGGACAGGCCAATTCGTTGAACGTGTCGACATCCGCCGCGATTGTCGTCTATGAAGCGGTGCGACAGCTTCGTGCAGAGCTCGCGACGAGGTCGTCCTAGCGGCCCGATGGTCATAAGTGCCTGTGCGCTGTGTCACGATGAGGGCTATGCGCATCGATCACGTCTGTTATGCAGCCGGTCCCGAGGGCATGAGGGCCACCGCTGTGCGGTTGGCTGAGCAATTGGGCCTGACCCCGCGCGATGGGGGTGTGCATCCGCGCTTCGGCACCCGCAATATGGTGCTTCCTCTGGCCGATGGCCGATACCTCGAAGTCGTTGAGGTGTTAGATCACCCGGCTTCAGACAAGGTGCCCTTCGGTCAAGCGGTGCGAGCCCGGTCGGAGCAGGGTGGTGGCTGGATGGCGTGGGTCGTCGCGGTCGATGACCTCACAGACATCGAGGAGCGCCTGGGCCGCGAGGCGGTGCCGGGCAATCGCCACACGCCCGAGGGGATCGAGTTGACCTGGCACCAAATCGGGATCAAGTCGTTGATCGCCGACCCGCAGTTGCCCTTCTTCGTGCGCTGGGACTCCATGGAGCACCATCCCTCACGACTTGGTGGTGACTCGGCGAAACTGGTGGGACTCAACATCGCCGGTGACCCCGTGAAAATCTGCGAGTGGCTCGGCGTACCCGACATGTCAACGGCCTGGGAGAGTGACATCGACGTCGAGTTTGACCACTCGCAAACTCACGCGTTGGAGTCAGTGGTGTTTGCCACTGCTGGCGGCACCGTCACTATCTGAGCCCGAGTCAGTTCCCGTATCGTCGGAGCCGCAGACTGTTCAGCACCACGATCACGCTCGAGGCAGCCATCGCACCGCCAGCAATCATCGGGTTCAACAAGCCAAAGGCAGCCAGTGGGATGGCCGCCGTGTTGTAGCCGAATGCCCACGCCAAGTTCTGCTTGATGATCTTCAGCGTCTCTCGGGACAGGCCGATCGCGGTGGCCACCGAGTCGACATCGGCGCGCATCAGCACGATGTCGGCTGATTCCATCGCTACGTCGGTGCCTGAACCCATCGCCATACCGAGGTCGGCTTGGGCCAAGGCAGCGGCATCGTTGACACCGTCACCGACCATCGCCACGACACGGCCACGCTGCTGCAACGCGGCCACCGCAGCATGTTTGTCCTGCGGTAGCACTCCGGCCGTGATGTGCTCCGCGCTGATGCCCACCTGCTCGCCGACAGCGGCCGCCGTGTGTGCGTTGTCGCCGGTCAACAGGTGGGGCTGCAGGCCCAGGTCGCGCAACTTGGCGATGGCCGAGGTGCTGGAGGGGCGGGTCTCATCGGCCACGGTCAGGGCGGCGCGGGCTTGACCGTCCCAGCCCAGCAGGACGGTGGTCCCCGGCATACCGAGGGCGGTATGCAGTGAGTCGGGCACGTGCTCGAACAGGTCGGCTTTGCCGACGACCACGGTGGTGTCCTTGATCTGAGCGCGTGCACCCTGCCCTGGAAGGTTCGTGAAGTTGCTCGCTCGCGGTAGCGCCAACGATCGGGCGCGCGCCGCGTCCACAATGGCGCGTGCGATGGGATGCTCGGAGCCCTCTTCAACAGCGGCGGCCGCAGTAAGGGCTGCATCTTCAGCGAGCCTGCCCTCGACCATGATCTGCATCAGGGTTGCCTTCCCGGTGGTGAGTGTGCCCGTCTTGTCGAGCACGACCGTGTCCACTCGGCGGGTACTCTCTAGGATCTGCGGGCCTTTGATCAGCACCCCCAACTGGGCGCCGCGGCCGGTCCCGGTCAGCAACGCGGTCGGGGTGGCCAGACCGAGGGCGCACGGGCAGGCAATGATCAGCACGGCGACAGCTGGCTCGATGCTCTGGCCGAGGTCGTGACCGGTCAGCAACCACAGGATGAGCGTCAGCAGCGCGATGACCAGCACCACCGGCACGAACACGGCGGAAACGCGGTCGGCGAGCCGCTGCACAGGGGCTTGCCCAGTCTGCGCGTCCTCCACCAACCGAGTGATCTGAGCCAACGTCGTGTCGGCGCCGACTCTGGTGGCCTCCACGACGAGACGGCCATGCGCATTGACCGTGGCGCCGGTCACGGAGTCGCCCGCATTGACATCGATGGGAGCGGATTCGCCGGTCACCATGCTCGCGTCCAGGGCGCTGTTGCCTTCGACGATGACGCCATCGGTGGCGACCTTTTCGCCCGGGCGCACGACGAACCGCATACCCACCGCAAGGTCATCGGTGGAGATGCGCTCCTCGCGCCAGGCGCCGCTGCGGGGGTCGTTGCGCAGCACGGCAACGTCTTTCGCGCCCAGCTGCAGCAGCGAGGTCAGGGCTGAGCGTCCTGAGGCCTTGGCCCGGGACTCAAAATACCGACCGATCAACAGGAAGGCGGTCACGATGGCTGCGGTCTCGAAATAGAGGTCTTCGGTGAAGTCGGTCAGCACGGCCACCACCGACCAGCCGTATGCCGCGGTGACACCGATCGAGACCAAGGTGTCCATCGTCGAGGCCAAGTGGCGCGCGTTGATCGCAGCCGCCCGGTGGAACGGCCAAGCCGCCCAGAGGTAAACCGGCGTCGTCAGCACGAACTGCAGCCAGGGATTGGCTGACCCTGTTGCTTCGCGGATAGGCGGCACCATGGCTAGCAGTAGCACGACTACCGCTAGCACGGTGGCGACAACGGCGCGCAGCCGGAGTGCTTTGTCGCCGATCAAGTCGTGATTCATGCGGTCGTGCTGGGCTGCACCCCCGGAGTGGTGCTGATCGACCTCGGTGGCGGTGTACCCCGTCTTCGCGACTGCGGCGACGAGGTCGTCCACGGTGTGCGGATCGGCATACGTCACCCGGGCCTTCTCGGTTGCCAAGTTGACGGTGGCTTGCACGCCATCGAGAGCGTTCAACTTGTGCTCGACTCGTGAGACGCACGAGGCGCACGTCATTCCGACGATGTCGAGATCGACCTGGTGTGACTGGCTGGTGGTGGTGCTCATGACTCCTTCTGGGCTGTGCTCAACGCTCGAGTTGCTCAACTGCGGACGAGTCGTCCGATGGCGGCAGATGCTTCAGCGATCTTCGCCGCCGCAGCCTCATCGGACTCACGAGCGGCATCAACGACGCAGTGGCTGATGTGTTCCTCCAGCAGACTGAGACTCACTGCCTGCAGCGCCTTGGTGGCGGCGCTGACCTGAGTGAGCACATCGATGCAGTAGGTGTCTTCATCGACCATCCGCGCGATGCCGCGGACTTGGCCTTCAATGCGGGCCAGACGCGTGAGTTGCGCCTCTTTGGTGTCGCTATACCCCGGTGGTTTCATATTGCCTATGATACCCCCCCGGGGGTATCTATTACGAATGTGTGTTGAGGAGGTCCAGTGACTCCGTGGGCGATTCGTTTCTATCTCGCTGGCTTATGCGGGCCAGTGAGTCATCGGCTCTAGATGGCCCGTCTGGCCGATGCGGTGACATGGCGCTACGGGCAACGTGTTCAGCGACGACCAGAAGCAAGAAATCGTGCGAAGGCTCACCGACGCCTTGGTCAGCGTCGAGGGCGAGAACATGCGCCCTGTCACATGGTGTGTCGTCGAGGAGGTCCGCAGCGGAAGTTGGGGCCTCGCCGGCAACCCACTCACCACCGCAGATGTCAAGGCTCTGTCGGTAGGAGCCGGCGTCTAACCTCGCACGCGTTGTGCCATCGGAAGGTAGCTTTTCGTCGACCCTCCGATGGGCATGACCCATACTGAACTGGTGACTGCCTTGGGGTCGGCATTCGAAGCACTCGACGCAGGTTCGTGGCAGGGCGCCCGGGCTGCGTTCCAATCGCTTGCTCACGAAACCGAAAACCCCCTCGTATACGAAGGTTTATCGCAGGCCGCTCGGTGGCTCGACGATGGTGAGACGTGCGTGAGTTCGCCAGAGACGGCATACCGGCGCTATCGCGATCTGCTCGACACCCTCGGTGCGGCTCCGGCGGCGACTGCACTTGCCTGGGATTGCTTGCTGTTCGGTCACGGTGAGGCGGTGGCGTTCGGGCTGGTGGGGACGGGCTGAATCGCTGCTAGGGGAGGTGGAGCCGTGCGCTGAACACGGTTGGCACGCTGTACGGGAAGCGGAACTCGCGCTAGAGGTCCATCATGATCCAGAGCGAGCGTTGGCAGCCGGGCAGCGAGCATCGGCTATTGCTCGACAACTGGGTCTAGGGGACCTCGATGTAGTCGGCACGGCTCCGCCCCACCGCTGGACATCCCGACTCATGGGGTTAGTTTTCACTGTCTTCCAAGTATGCCGTGGCCAGGCGCTTCGGTGCGCGCAGCAACCACGATTCGATCATGACCTCCGCCAACTCCTCGGCGGGTATGCGGTCGAGGTGCACCAGGATCATCCTGCTCTTCGCGAAGTGCGGCGTCGTCAAGAAGTATCTGGAGTCATCCTGCTCTTCGCGAAGTGCGGCGTCGTCAAGAAGTATCTGGAGTCATCCTGCGCCAACTGCATCTCGGCTTCTTCGTCTGCGACGTAGAGCACGACCAATCCGTCGATGCGTTGCCCGGATTCGTCGAGGCTCAGTCCAGATGGCCCACCAGTGTGGGGGCCAGGCCGACATACGTCGTCGGCGTCATCTCGATGAGTCGCTGCTGCTCGGCCTTCGGCAGCCCAAGTCCGCGGATGAATTCGCGCAGATCGTCACCGGTGACGCGACGCCCGCGGGTGAGGTCTTTGAGCCGGTCGTACGGATTGCTCATGCCTTCGTGGCCGGAGGCCGCCAACGCTCGCATGACGGACTGGATCGGCTCGGCCAGCACCTCCCAATTGGCGTCCAGGTCGGCGGCCATCGCGTCCGGGTTGGCGTCCAGACCGGCCAGACCCCGTCCCGCATTGCTGATCGCCAGCAGCGAATGGCCGAGCGCGGTGCCGACGTTTCGCTGCATGGACGAGTCCGTCAGATCCCGTTGCAGCCGCGAGGTCACCAGCGTGGAGGCCAGCACGTCCAACAGCGCGTTGGAGACCTCGAGGTTGGCCTCTGCGTTTTCGAACCGGATCGGGTTGACCTTGTGCGGCATCGTCGAGGAGCCCACCGTTCCCTGCCCCCGCACCTGCGCGAAGTAACCCATCGAAATGTAGGACCACAGATCGGTGCACAGGTTGTGCAGCACGCGGTTGAACCGGGCCACGTCGGCATACAACTCCGCCTGCCAGTCGTGGCTCTCGATTTGCGTGGTCAGCGGATTCCAGGTCAGCCCGAGGCCGGACACGAAATCGCGGCTGATCTGCTGCCAGTCCGCAGTGGGCACCGCGGCGAGGTGAGCGCCATACGTGCCGGTCGCACCGTTGAACTTGCCGAGGTATTCAGCGCCTTCGATGCCCCTGATCTGCCGCCGCAATCGGTGCGCCAACACAGCCAGTTCTTTGCCCATCGTGGTCGGTGTCGCGGGTTGGCCGTGGGTATGCGCCAGCAGGGGTATGCCGGCCAGGTCGCGGGCCATGCCACTGACCTGATCGAGCAGTTGGATCGCCGCGGGGAGCCACACCTGCTTGATCGCGCCGCGGATCATCAGCGCGTATGACAGGTTGTTGATGTCTTCCGAGGTGCACGCGAAGTGCACCAACTCGGCGAGGTCCTCAAGACCACCGAGACGATCGGTGAGCCGCCTGCGCAGGAAGTATTCGATTGCTTTGACGTCGTGCACCGTCTCGGCCTCGATGGTGGCCAACTCTGCGATGGTGCCCGCGTCGAACTCGTCGACCAAGCCGCGCAGACTGGCCACCTCGTCAGCGGTGAGACGTCCCGCCCCCGGTATGACCGAGTGCTCGGTGAGATAGATCAACCATTCGATCTCCACGTGCAGCCGCTGGCGGTTGAGCGCAGGCTCCGACAAATGATCCACCAAGGGCCCGGTGACCGTGCGGTATCGGCCGTCGAGGACACCGAGGGCAGGCGGAGGCATGAGGTCACGAAGGGAGGCCATGGCTTCATCTTCCCAGAGGCAGGCTCTCCCGGTCCGCGTCGAGGCTTGGCGAAGCGGCTCAGCGCTTCTTGTCGGGATCGACGCCGTCGGCTTCCAGATAGGCGTCGGTCTGCTGGTCTCGCTCGGCACGAGCAGCGAGCACAGCCTGCTCGGCGCGGTCTTCGAGCGCTCTGGCGCGGCCGTCTGCCTCATCGGCTGCAACCTGTAGGTCGTCGGCTTCGGCTCGCGCCGCGGCTGCTTCGTCTCGCACGTCCTTGGCCGATGCTTCGTAACGCCCGACTCGCGGCTCCTCGGCTTTCGCCTTGTCGCGCAGTTCGGTCGCTTTGGCCCGCGCTTTGCTACGGCGCGCCCTCAACACGATCAAGAGGGCCACCACCACCACCACCACCGCGGCGGCAGCTACTACCCACCACACCCATGCGTTGTCACCCATGACATTTCCTCCAGATCGTTGTCCTGCGCCCAGGTTAAGCGTCGCAGGCTCATGCTGCCTAGCGCAGCGGCCGATCTGGAAGATCAGGAGATCGTCCGCAAGATGGACCTCGGGAAATAGGCGCATCCTCATCCCCGACGCAAGCGTCTTGCTGTATGCGGTCAACTCCTCCGCCCCGCAACACGCCTCAGCCCGACTTTGGCTAGAACAAGCCTTGGGTGGTCATGAGACGGTGGGATTCGACTGGGCTGTGCTGAGCGCCTTCGTGCGCATCTGATGAGTCCATGCGGGATCCTCAACTT
>JBBSNC010000044.1:0-14403 GCA_038232855.1 Actinomycetales bacterium | reverse complement strand
CACGGGCAGCCTCGGATGCAGGGGATCCGTCGTAGCCCACGACAACTGGACGAGCGTGCTGTTGTGCATTCATGGAGAGCCTTCCGTCGATATGTTACTGAGGGTGGTATTCGCTTCGGGCGGTATCACCCCTGCCTATCGGGGCTTGACCGGAATGGCAACCCCGGCCCCGCATACTCGGCCAGCGGAGTCAGTGAACGATCATGACCGGCTTCTTCGTCTGGTGCAGCACGGATCGCGCCGTCGACCCTAGCAGGACACCGGCCAGCCTGCTGTGACCTCGGGAGCCCAACACCACGATCGCCGTGTCGGGGGATGCGGTCATCACGGCATCCTCCGGGCGTGCCTCGACGACATGCTCTTCGACCGAGAGGCTTGCGTGGTTGGCACGGATCCGTGACACCGCATCGCGATTCAAGGCAGTGGCTTGGCTCGCGCGGTCATCCAGGCACGCTTCAGTCGAGGGATAGCCGAGTGGCGGCCGGCCCCAGGGATCAGGCGGAGGAGGTGCCCACGAGGTGACCACGATCAGTTGAGCGCCCCATTGAGTCGCGAGATCAGCGGCCGCTTCAAGCGCGCGATCTGAGCCGTCCGACCCGTCACTGCCCACCACCACAGGGTGGTTTGGTCCGGGAAGGGGCGCCTTGTCGTCGCGGACCACGATGACGGGGCAGCGGGCGTGGCCACTGACGGCGTATGCGGTCGAGCCCAGCATCAGGGCAGCGAGCCGCCCGCGACCATGGCTGCCGACCACCATCAAGGACGCAGTGGTCGACGCCTCATCCAGGGCCACGGTGGCGCTAGACCGCGACCCCACGGCACTGACCTGTACATCTGGATGCTTGGCCGTCAGGTGTTGCGCGCCCTCCTCAGCGATCTGCTCGGCGAACTCGCGCTCCTGCGCCGGCGTTTGATTGCCAAAAGAGGCGTCTTGGGCGTAGACAATGGTCTCGGCGGCGTAAAGCACCGTTATGGGCGCTGAGACGCTGAGCGCCAGGTGGCCTGCCCAGTCCAGGGCTGCCGAGGCCGTTTCCGAGGCGTCGTATCCGACCACAATCGGGCGAGAGTCAGTTGACGTGTTCATGACGGGACCTCGGCCAACGCGCCGCGTCCGACGACCTGAAATCGTCGGCCGCTGATCTCGCTCGGCTCGATCCGGACAAATCGTGGTTTGGCACCCGGCTGCCAGGGGGCGACGGGCAGATTGAAACTCTCGATCAGCTGGGTGATCTGGCGGCTCTCGGATGCCCGTCCGTGAAGCACCACGCTCCACGCCGTGTCGTCTTCGAACCCGTCGACCTCGAAGGCGACGTCTTTGTGCAGCGTCGCCTTGAAGAGGGTCCCCGTTCCGGTCCGATAGACCACAGTTCCATGGTCGACCACATGATTGACCGGGAAGATGTCGGACTCACCATCTCGGACGACCGCTACTCGGCCAATGGTCGCTTCGCGCAGCAACTGCCAGCACTCCGATGCGGTGAGGTTCTGGATGCCATCTGGGTTCTCGGTTCCGTCCATGACACCAACGTGCTCCTGCTGCTGGCCCTCGAACAGGGCCAAAGGTCCCAGAGAAAAGCGTTCCCGGGGCCTGAGGGCTAGCCTGCGTAGGCATGGACGCCTTGGCGCACGCGGATGCGCAGCCGGTGCAGGACCGGATGCGGCTGCTCATGAGCGAGGTGCATGAACTCAGCGGAGTCGAAGACGGAGACTTGAGCGCGGTTCTACAACGCACAGTCGATCTGGCGCGCGCGGTGACGGGTGCTCGGTATTGCGCACTGGGCGTTCTGGCCGAGACGGTTCGACACCGGGCGGGTTGGTATCAACTTTGGTATCATCATCTGCATGGCCATGACCCTGCGACTCGATGATCAAGAGACCGAAGCGCTGCGCATGCGTGCCGAGCGCGAGAACCGATCGATGCAAGACGTCGCCCGGCAAGCGGTGCGTGATTACGTCGAGCGGTCTAGCCGGGCCGAGTTGCTCGACCAGGTATTGGACGAAGACCTGCCCAGGTATGCCGAAGCGCTGCACCGTCTCGGGCAGTGATCTATCTCGACCTGGACGACCTGCTGCACATCGCCGATCGGGTCCTGCCTGTCGTTGAGATCAAGGATTCCGGACTGCTCGAGTCCGCGCTTGGTAGGCCGCAAGCCTCTGCGTTTGGCGCCGATGCTTACCCGGATCTCCACATCAAAGCGGCCGCGCTGGTGCATTCGGTCACGAAGAATCATGCCTTGATCGACGGCAACAAACGGCTCGGGTTGGCCGCGCTCATTGCCTTCCTAGGCATCAACGGTCAGCGCCTCACGATGACGAATGACGAGGCCTACGATTTCATCATGGCGATCGCAGCGGGCCGTCGTGAATCGGTTATTGAGCTAGCCGAAATCTTGCGAGCGGGCACCGAGTCGCGCTGATGAGCAAGCACGTTCAGTCGACGATCATGATCGGCGAGGTCGCCTGGTGTAGGACGCCCAAGCTGGTCGAGCCGAGGATTGCTCCGGCAAGGCTGCCGTGGCCTCGCGTCCCCAGGACAAGCAGGCCACCTTGACCGGCCGCATCCACGAGGGCGTCGATCGCGTGCGCCCGCAGCACTGATCCGCTCACCTGGAGATCTGGATGTGCCTCTTGCACTTGCCGTAGCGCGTTGAAGTTGGCTTCTTCGGCTCTCGACTTGTACTCGGCGCTCGCTTCCTCGGTCGACCCATATCCGACCGGGCCGCGATCCCAGGGATCGGGTGTGGCCGGAGCCCAGGTGGTTGCCAGCGACAGTGGTGCACCCCACTCTTGGGCCATCTCGACGCCGATAGACAGCGCGCGCTCGGAGCCTCCGCTGCCGTTGATGCCGACGACCACGGGGCGATCGGGCCCGGGCTGCTCACTGTCGCCATCGCGCACGATGACCACGGGGCATCGCGCATAACCAGCGATGGCGTATGCCGTCGAGCCGAGCAGCATGGTGCCCACCCGGCCGCGGCCGTGACTGCCCAGCACCATCATCGAAGCTTGGGTGGACACCTCACCCAAGGCGACCTTGGCGGTAAACAGCGACCCCTTGGTCTCCACCGGCAGATCCGGAAAGTCGGCGGCGACGGCGTCTGCGCCGTGTTGCGCGATCGCCTCGGCCGCGGCCAGCATGTCTTTGGAGGCGGTGAGACCGAAACCTGCGTCTTGGGTGTAGGTGATGCGCTCAGCGGCATGCAGCACCATAAGGCGTCGATCGGTGTGATCGGCGGCTCTGGCTGCCCAGGCGAGGGCCGCTTCGGAGGGCTTGGAACCGTCATACCCAACAACGACGGGGCGGGCAGAGGGTCGAACTGACATGGTCACTCCTTGGATAGGTATGTACCACCTAGTTTCACGAATGTAGTAGAAGTTCAGGGGGCGACAATCCGCCACGAGTTGCTCTCACCCGGGCTTTGAGATGCCAGAGCGGGTGGACATGCGAAAGACTACGGTCATGACTGTGACTGACCTTCCCGAGTGGGCCGCCCTGCAGGAGCACTATGAGCAGGTCAAGGGGGTGCATCTGCGCTCATTGTTTGCCGATGACAGCGAACGTGGGCAGCGGCTCACGGCCGAGGTCGGTGGCGTGTTCCTCGATTACTCCAAGCACCGGATCACCGATGAGACCCTGTCGTTGCTGATCGATCTGGCGAAGGCTCGCGGCCTGTCGGAGCGCACCGAGGCGATGTTCACCGGAGAAAAGGTCAACACCACCGAGGACCGGGCCGTGCTGCATACCGCCCTGCGCGCAGCGCCCGATGCTGACATCGAGGTCGACGGGCACAATGTCGTACCGGACGTGCACGAAGTCCTCGGGCGGATGCGGACGTTTGCCGAGCAGGTGCGTGGCGGCGAATGGACCGGGCACACCGGTCAGCGCATCAAAAACATCGTCAACATCGGGATCGGCGGCAGCGACCTCGGCCCAGCGATGGCCTACGGCGCGCTGCGCGACTTCAGCCAGCGCGACATGGAGTTTCGCTTCGTCTCCAACGTCGACGCGACCGACGTGGTGGAGGCGACCCGCGACCTCGATCCGGCCGAAACGCTTTTCATCGTCGCCTCCAAGACCTTCACTACCGTCGAAACGCTGACGAATGCGACGACTGCCCGCGAGTGGCTCGTTGAAGCACTCGGTGATGAAGCAGTGGCCAAGCACTTCGTCGCAGTGTCGACCAATGCCGAGAAGGTTGCCGACTTCGGCATCGACACCGACAACATGTTCGGTTTTTGGGACTGGGTGGGCGGCCGCTACTCCTTCACCTCAGCCATTGGCTTGTCGTTGATGGTCGCGATCGGGCCGCAGGGGTATGACGACATGCTGGCCGGGTTCCGTGAGGTCGATGAGCACTTCAGGACCGCCCCGTTCGAGCAGAACCTTCCCGTGCTGATGGCTGTGTTGGGAGTTTGGTACGGCAACTTCTTCGGCGCCGACACCCACGCAGTGCTCCCCTACAGCCAATACCTGCAGCGCTTCCCGGCATACCTGCAGCAGTTGGATATGGAAAGCAACGGCAAATCGGTCACCATGGACGGCTCGCCGGTCGACACCCAAACAGGGCCCGTCGTATGGGGTGAGCCGGGCACGAACGGGCAGCACGCCTTCTATCAACTCATCCACCAGGGCACCAAGCTCGTGCCGGCCGACTTCATCGGGGTGGTCGAGCCGTTCCACACCGGCGAGGGCTCGCTGGGAGACCACCACGATCTGCTCACCGCTAACCTGCTCGCGCAGACCGAAGCGTTAGTCAAGGGCAAGACCGCCGAGGAAGTTGAGGCCGACGGGGTGAGCGGTGTGCTGGTCGCGCACAAGACGTTCAAGGGCAACAGCCCGACCTCGACCATCCTGATCGACGTGCTGACACCGCATACCCTCGGCATGCTTGTGGCGCTGTATGAGCACAAGGTGTTCGTCCAAGGCGTCATCTGGGACGTCAACTCCTTCGACCAGTGGGGCGTGGAGTTGGGCAAGGTGCTGGCGAAGGTGATCGAGCCAGAGCTGACGGCGCAGGATGCGCCCGAGTTGGGGCATGACAGTTCGACGAACGCGCTGATCCGCCGCTATCGGGCGGCACGCGGACGCTCCATCTCCTGAGCTCAACGAAGCAGTGAACTCCGACGACGCCGAGCGCTACCTCGTCGTCAACGGGCGACGGTGGAGACGCCAAGATCCCCTGCTGCCGGGGCGACGTTGCAGCCGAGTTGCGCTCACATCTTGGCCGCGGAAGATCGGCGATCGGTGTGGCCAAGCGCACGGGCGTCGACCCTGCGGAGCATCGGCGTCGGGTCAATGTCGCCAAGCACGGGCTGGGCGAACGCGGGACGCCCTGGTGGGAGCAGGCACATGAAGACCGGCGAGCACGGTGGGAGCGCGCGCTGACGGAGTTGCGGCAGTTGGATGAACTGGCTGAGTGACCACTTCGTTGGACTGCTGCGCTTAGCCTCCCCGCAACGCATGGTGGCGAGTTGTGTGCATTGTGTCCTTGCTGCAGCGGGACACAATGCGCAGACCGCAGCACCATGAGCGGACGCGATAGCGCCCAGGTGGGTCAAGAGTGCTCGAGGGCGCCACTCAGGTGTGTGTCGGCGGCGTTCTGTGCGTGGGGCAGTTCACTTCGAACGCGGTCAATGGATGGGCGACCGGTGCAGGCACCAGTACGCGCTGACCGACCGCCACCTTGTGGGTGTGCGATGTCAATGCACGCAGCGACGGGCCGGCATCCAGCACGACGTGGTGCAGCACGTCGCCGCCCCTGAACTCAACGCGCTGCACGATGCCTGCGCCGCCCTTGATGCCTGCTGAGCCTTCGCCCATGAGCGGGACGACCGTCAGATCATGCGGACGCGTCATGACCTCCACGTCGCCATCCGGGCCCTGAATCACCGGCAGCGCGCCAAGGACAGTCTCGGCGGTCTCGCCCTGACGCAGACCGGAGACGAAGTCGGCCTCGCCGAGGAAGGTGGAGACGAATCGGTTGATCGGCCGGTGAAAGACCTCCTCCGGCTCGCCTAGTTGCACCAAGCGGCCCGCCTGGAGCACAGCTACCCGGTCGCCGACCGCAAGAGCCTCGTCTTGGTCATGAGTCACCAGCACCACGCTGGCACCGGCCGCGCGCAGGGCCTGGATGGCTTCGTCCCGCACTCGTGCGGCGAGACCTCGGTCGAGTTGGCTGAAGGGTTCATCGAGCAGCACGACCTCAGGGTTCAACGCCAGCGCCCGAGCGATCGCAACTCGCTGCTGCTCCCCGCCGGAGAGTTGGTGCGGGAATCGATCGCCGAATCGGCTGAGACCGACGAGTTCCAGCATCTCCCGCACTCGCTCGTTCGAACCGCTCGTGCGATCGGCGGGCCGCGTCACATCGGCGACAGGACTTTGGCCGCGCGGCCGTCGCCAGCCGCGCCGAGTCGATCGGGTGGCGGACCGATCCGCCGAGCCGCGAGCCAACCCGAAGGCCACATTGTCGGCCACGCTCAAATGCGGGAAGAGCGCGAGGTCCTGAAAGACGATGCCCACGCCACGTCGCTCGGCCGGGACGAACGTCGAGGGTCCAGCCACTTCAACGCCGCCCACATGGATCGTGCCGGAGTCCAGCGTCGTCAGGCCAGCCATCATCCGCAGCAACGTCGACTTGCCGCAGCCGCTAGGGCCCACGATGGCCAGCGCCTCGCCACGCGCCAAGCTCAGCGAAATCTCGTTGACTGCCGTCGTCGCTCCAAACCGCTTGGTCACGCTGGCGCACTCCAGGACGTGCTCTGTCCTGGAGGCTGCGGCTGCAGGCGTGTGCAGGGCGGTGCTCATGGCGCGGGTTCACTCTCTAGGTCTGGGACTGCCAGGGTATGCCGGAACACCAGCAGGATCGGCACCAGGGCCACCGCGATGATGGTCAGGGCGGGCAGCCCAGCACTCTCCCACCGGGACTCAGCCGCCAACTCGAAGACCCACACGGCCAGCGTCTCGAAGCCAAACGGCCGCAGCAGCAGCATGATGGGGAGTTCCTTCAGGGTGTCGACGGCCACCAACACCAGCGCCACCCCGACGCCCGGACGAATCAGCGGCAGGTGCACCCGTCGCATCACCCCGAGCGGACGAGTGCCCAACGTCAAAGCAGCCGCCGTCAGCGACGGCGACACCTTCTCCAGGCCCGCATCCAGACTGCTCCAGGCCAACGCGAGGAACCGGATGACATAGGCGTACAGCAGACCGAAAAGGGTCCCGGTCACCAGCACACCGCCCCAGGCCACCCCGATGGCATCGAGCAGGGAGTCGGCACCCGAGAGCACGATCAGCACCCCGATAGCGACGACGGGGCCGGGCACGGCATACCCCACCGTCGCCGAACGGGCCAACCGGCTGGTCCAGCGACCGCCACCCAACCGGGTCGCGCTGGCCAGCACAACGCCAACGATGACGCAGGCCAACGCCACGATCCCGGCGATCATCGCGCTGTTGGCGAGATAGCCGACATACCGACTGTCGATGCCACCCTCGCCAATGATCGGCCCGCTCCAGATGACCAACTGAACGACCGGCACCACGAACGTCACGGCGATGACCGCCATGCACAACACGGTGGCCGCGCGCGCCTGACGCCCCCGGAGGACGGCAGGTTCCAGGCTGCGACCCCCACCGCCCTGCTGGTGAAAGCGAGCGTTCCCGCGGCCGATCCGCTCGAACGCCAGCACCAGCACCGCAAACATCAGCACGACCCCGGCGAGTTCGCTCGCCGCGGCTCGGTCATACATCCCGACCCAGACCTGGTGGATGCCGACCGAGACCGTCTGCACCCCGAAGTACTGCACGGTGGCAAAGTCGGTGAGCGTCTCCATGGCGACCAATAACCCGCCCGCCGCCAGCGATGGCCGTGCCAACGGCAGCACCACAAGCCGAGCAGCGGTCAACGGACCCGCCCCAAGCGCGCGAGCCGCGTCATACGTCGTGGACGACTGCTCCCGCAGTGCCGCCCGGGCCAGGATGTAGGGATAGGGATAGAGCGAGATGATCAGCACCAGAGCGCACGCGCCGAACGAGCGCACCTCCGGGAACCACACGTCGGGCCCGAACACCTGCCGCAACCCGGACTGGATCGGCCCTGGGTGGTCGAGCAGACCGATGTAGACGAACCCCATGACGTATGCCGGCACGGCCAGCGGCAGCACCAGCAGCCAGGAGAACCAGCGGTGACCGGGGAACTGATGCCGGCCGACCAGCCAGGCCAGGCCAGCCCCCACCACGATGCTGCCGCTGACCACGACCGCAACGAGCGCGAGGGTGGTGAACACCATCGAGGCCAATCCGAGATCGACCAGGAAACCCCAGGTCTCGCGATCCGGCGTCAGCAACGACCCGACGACGAGCAGGACCGGGATGGTGGTGAGTAAGGCCAGAGCGAGGACGACGAATTGCCATCGGCGTCGACCGTCCCCGGCCGTGTTGCGCGGGCGTCGCTTCCCGCTGAGGACATGGCGGCTCGAGCCTGGCACGGGCAGCGGCATGCCGACCACGTCGACCTGCTCGGGGGCACTCACTCGTACCCCACCCGTGCCATCAGCTCGACCGCGGCCGCGTTCAGCTTGCCGTAGGCCACTGCGTCGACATCTTGGGCGCGGAACTCCCCGAAGCCCGCGATCAGTGGCACGGGAGCTACCTCGGGATTGACCGGATACTCGAAGTTGTCGCTCACAAACTCGTCTTGACCGTCGGTGGCCAGCCATTCCAGGAGCTGCTGAGCCAAGTCGGGGTCGTCGGCATTGGCAGTCACTCCAGCGCCGGAGATGTTCACGTGCGTGCCGGTGGTGTCCTGGTTGGCCCAGAACAGCTCGACCGGCAGGTCTGGGTTTTCGTCCAGCTCGCGGGCAAAGTAGTAGTGGTTGACGATGCCGACGTCGCACTTGCCGCTGGCGATGTTGTCGATGATCTCGACGTCGTTGTTGAAGATCTCGGCGTTGTCGGCCCACCCGCTGACCACCTTCTCCGTCGCCTGCTCACCGTCTGCCGCGATCATCGAAGCCACCAGTGACTGGGTGTATGTCGCCACGGACTGTCGCAGGCATAGCCGCCCCTTCCACTTCGGGTCAGCGAGCTCTTCGTATGTCGACAGTTCGCCGGCGTCGACTCGCTCGGGGGAGTAGACGATTGTGCGGGCTCGTCGAGCCAAGCCGAACCATCGATCCTGTGGATCCCTTAGCCCTTCGGGCACGGCAGCATCGAGCACGTCAGATTTCAGCGGCGCGAAGACCCCCTGATCGGCGGCGTTGGCCAGGTTGCCGGCATCGACCGTCATGTACACGTCGGCCTGCGTGTCTTCGCCTTCGGCCTCGATCTTCTCGCGGAGTTCGGCATCGGAGCCAAACAGGAACTCGACCTTGACCCCGGTGTCGTCGTTGAACTTCTCGAATGCCTGCTCCAAGTCGTAGTGCCGAGCCGAATAGACCCGGACGACCTGGTCATCTCCACCCGCGCAGCCCGTAGCGGTCAGGGCGACGGTGGTGGTAAATGCGATGAGGGCGAGGGTCCGCAGGTGCGTCGAGCGGTGCAACGTCATGAGGTGGCGTCCTTCGCGGGGCTCGGCGGGAGGCGGCGGCCGACGATCGCGCCGCCAGGAAGGAGGAGTAGGGCTGCAGCGACCCACAGGGCGTGTAACGTCCAGTCGCCAGCAGCCAGTTCCCGGTAATCCGGCAACAGGGCACGTAGGAATGCAAGAGGTGCTGGCGGCTCGACGTTGGCTGCCCCCACCCACGTCAACGCCTCGGCGTGGCCAGCAATCAGCACCCAACTATGGATGGCGACCCCGAGGGCGGCGAGCACAGCGGTGACCGTGAACAGCGCTCGCCGTCGCGGCAGTTCTGCGCGTGCCAGGGCGATCGCGATCACCATGGCGGCCAGCGGCAGCACCACCACGACCTGCCGCCCTGGCCACCAGAAGCCGTGCATGGTCACTGCGATGAACACTGCGGTGAGCCAGCCGGCAGCCAAGGGGGCGAGCAACACGGCAAGGTCGGCGCGCCGCCATGAGGGTGTGACCGGCGCGACCGGCGCGACCGGTCCCGCGGCCGAGGCCGAGATGCCGATCAGCAGTCCGAGCGCGGGCAGCACCAATAGCCATGCCGGTTGCCACGCGGCCAGCCCGTAATCACGGTCGACGAGCAACCCGATCAACCGGGTGCTGCGCCCGAGATAGTCCGGGGCGAAGCCCACCGCGCCGAACTCACCCGAGGCCTGGAAGTGGTCGCCGGTCGCGTATGCGGTCCAGCCGCCATACAAGACGCGGTGCCCGGCCAGCCAGATGGCACCTGAGACTGCGAGGGCAAGCGTGGCGCCGCGGGGGATGCGCCGGTTGTGCCCGCGCATCCTGAGCAGACCGACCACGGCCAGCGAGGCCGCGACCAGCGTGTATTTCACAGCCAGCCAGGGCAGCGCCGAGAGGGCGAGGACGAATACGACGGCCCGTGTACGGGAAAAGCGTGGTGGCGACGTGCCGACGGGGGGCACGATGGCGCCCACCGCGATGACCACAGCCAGCGCGGCAGGTACCTCGGGGTAGACCTGGTGGCCATAGACCGCCAGCGGGCTGCTCGCCCCGGCCACCAAAGCCACGACCCCCGCAAGTGGTGCGGGCACCGCCCATCGCGTGCCGAGCACCCACGCGGTGCCTGCGGCCAACAGCCCGGCCATCAGCGCCATCATGATCTTGGCCCCGACCCATCCACCGAGCCCCACCGCTGGAGCCAGCAGCAGCGGCAACAGGGGATCGTGTGGGCTGATCCGAGCGCCGTCATCGAGCACAGCGCTCTGCACCGGCAACGCCCCGTCATAGAAGACATCGGCGCGGCCTTGGGCACGCTCATCGGAGATGTCGAGGTTGCCGTCCTCCCACAGGCTGGTCGCGGTGAGCAGGTATTGCGGTTCATCGACAGCAGCGGCTCCGACGTCCGCCGCTCGCACTGAGATTCCCAGGCAGGAAAAGAGGAGGGCCACGAGCCCCGCGACAACGCACCAGGTGAGCAACAGGCGCCGGTTCACCCTCGGCCGGTCAGTCGGTGCCGGGCCTGCTGGTGTGGCGAGGGTGGCTGGTGTGCTCGTGAGCACGCTCATCGGGCAGCGACCAGGTCTGGCACCTGGTGCTCCACGCGCCGTGACGTGAGGGTGGCGACGGAGCGGTTCACCACCTGGGCCAAGTCGGTCTGCGGGGCTGAGCCGCTCCAGGCCAGCAGCCGGGCAGTGTCGGCCCGGGTGTGGGCGACCTCAGCCCCGTGGGCAGCGACCACCTTGAATCGGGGTGCAACACCGACCGCGGCGCACACGGCGGATGCGAGGTCGGCAAGGGTGCGGGGGCGGCCGGTGCCGAGGTTGACGGTGCCAGTGAAGCCGCCGTTCAGCAGGGCGATCAGCGAGGTGCAGACGTCGCGCACGTCGGTCAGATCGCGAGTGCGCTGCGGCGACCCCAGGATGGTCACTTCGCCCGTGGCCGCAGCCTCGGCAGCCCACCGGGCGACGGCCATGTCGAGCCGCTGCCCCTCGCCGAGCACCGTGAACGGGCGGACCACGAGCACGTGACCTCCGGACTCGGCCCGGGTTCGGCACACCTGCTCGGTGGCGACCTTGCTCGCTGCGTAACCCCCTCGAGGGTGGAGAACGTCGTCCTCGTGGCTGGCCCGGACGGGAGCTTCGGCCCGGGTCCACGCCGGACGCTTAGTGCCGCCATAGACCGAGGATGAGGACATCACGATGACCGGTGTGTCGGCGGGCGTCGACTCCAGCACCGCGCAGATGGCATCGACGTTGTCCCGCTGTCGGCGGTATGCGACATCGGGACTGTTGTCGCGCACTCCTGGACAGCCGGCGAGGTGCACGACGGCCTGTGCTTCGCGCAGCGCATCGCGCGTCGGTGCGTTCGGGCGGCTCAGCTCGGTATGCAGTGAGTAGACGCCAGGGAGCGCGGTGAGCGAGGAGGGCAACGGCTGACGATCCAGGGCCACGACGCGATGACCCGCGGCGACCAACGTGGGCAGCAACGAGGCACCGACGAAGCCGGAGGCGCCGCTGACGACGATGCTCAACCGACCCTCCAAACCGACAGTGCCGAGCCGCCCTTTTTTCGGCGGAAGCCGGGCAATTCGAATTACGTTACTAGTACCGTTCGTAATTAGGTTAGGGCATCCTTGCTTTGTGACAAAACCTCTTACCGCCGCACCACTGGGGCCTGGGTCAGGCGTGCGCGAACCGTGGACTGAGCGGCTGCGAGGCCCGCGAACCGCAGTCGGGGTGATGGTCCTCGCGCTGGCGCTCTGGTGGCTAGTCGGCGTCGCCGACGTGGAGGCCTTCGCCGACGCCTGGGGTGAGCTTATGAGCGCACCTGGGCTGCTCGGCATCGCTGTGATCGGGTATGCCGCAGCCTTCGGCATCCGGGCGCTGGCCTGGACGCGGGTGCAACCCGGGTTATCGCCAGGGCAGGCATGGGCGGCCATCCACGTCTCGCTGCTTGGCAACCACGTTCTGCCGCTGCGATTGGGGGAGATCCTGCGGGTGACCAGCGTGCTGCGACGCACAGATCTGAGCGCTCGCGATGTGGTCGCGGGAGTGCTCGTGCTGAGGCTGGGAGACCTGCTAGCGCTCCTAGCCATTGCGGCCGTCGCGACGCCTGTCGTGCTCCTTGCCATCCTCGGCCTGGCGGTGTCGATCGCGGTCGGCGTGTTGTTGGCATGTGGGCTGGGTGCCGCGTGGTGGTGGTCCCGTGCTGTCGCCGCCGATCGGGACGATTTGCGGCCGCCGGGTCTGGTGGTCGCGGCTGCGACGGTCGCGGCCTGGCTGTCGGAGGCCGTGGTGCTGCTGGCCGTGGCCCAGTCGGCAGGATTATCGCTGAGTGTGCCGCAAGCGGCCGGGGTCACGGCAGTGACGGTGTTCGCTCAGGTCGTTGCCATCACCCCCGGCGGATTCGGTACCTACGAGGCCGCTGGCACTGCGGCCTTGGTGACAATCGGCGTGGGGCCTGCTGACGCATTCGCAGTGATCCTATTGACGCATGCAGTGAAGACCGCATACAGCCTGATCCTCGGCGGTGTTGCGCTCTTCGCTCCCGCGCCGGGTTATTGGGGCCGGTGGCGATTGCCTCGAGACCTGCCGCAGCGACCCCCTGCTCTTCCCGGTTCTGCAGGTCCGGATGCTCCTGTGGTGGTGTTCTTGCCCGCCCACAATGAAGAAGATGTCATCGCCTCGGTGTTGCGCCGGATTCCCGAGCGCGCTCACGGTCATCGCGTCGAGGTGTTCGTGATCGACGACGGGTCGGTCGATGCGACCGCCGAGCGGGCCGCCTGCGCCGGTGCCGAGGTGATCCGGCTAGGTCGCAATCAAGGTCTGGGAGCCGCCGTTCGGCGTGGACTCGCGGCCGCCGCGGAGCGCCGGCCAGTGGCCGGGGTCTATCTGGATGCCGATGGCGAGTATCCACCAGAGGAGATTCCGGCCGTCGTCACCCCCGTGCTTGAGGGTGACGCCGACTACGTCATCGGCAGCCGCTTCGCGGGCACGATCGAGACCATGCGTCCGCATCGCCGGATCGGCAACCTTGTGCTGACCCGATGGGTGAGATGGATGACGCGCAGACGCGACCTCACTGACGGGCAGAGCGGCTTTCGGGCGTTCTCGCCGGCGGCGCTCGATGCTGCCGAGGTGGTGCACGACTACAACTACGCACAAGTGCTCACGCTTGACCTGCTAGCCAAGGGCTTCGTGTATGCCGAGGTGCCGATCAGTTATCGATTCCGCACCACCGGCACATCGTTTGTCTCCCTTGGCCGCTATCTGCGCATGGTGCTCCCCGCGGTCCACCGGGAGCTCAACCCGCAAAAACCTTCCCAAATGCGCACAAGTTCGTTCCCGAAGGCCGACACGCCCGCAGCACGCTTCGGAAGTGCGCACAAGTTCATTCCCGATGGCCGACACGCCGACGGAAGCCTTTGGAAGTGCACACGAGTGAGTTTCCGAAGTGGGGGCACCCTCGATTAGTCCTCAACGACGTGCCCTCGGAATGACTCGCGGGATGCTCGCCACCGAGCGGCATCGAGCCGCCCGCCCGGCCCCAGGGCGCTCGCCGCAGCTCGCGCCATCTCGAAGGCGTGGTGCGTATTGTCGTGCGCGAACAGCCCCGACCGACCCAGCGTCGTCACTCCAGGTATGCCGTCGGCCCAGGCTTCCAGCCGGGCTAGACGCGCGCTGAATCCCTGCTCGTAGATCGGATACACCGATGGGAGCCTGCGCACCTGCATACCGACGCAGTGCAGCGGTGGGAGGTCGAACTCAGCAATGGCCGCGCGCACGATGGCGCTGAGTTGTGCATCGTCGGCGCGCCAGATGTCGTCATCGATAGCGCAGGGAATCTCGGCGCAGATGACGCTGCGATCACT
>JBBSNC010000043.1:0-14620 GCA_038232855.1 Actinomycetales bacterium | reverse complement strand
GTTCTCTTGCAAGGGCAGCGTCTTGGAGTCTCGGAGGGCCCGTTTGGTCGAGTACGCCCACACTGCCCGCCATGAGCGTGAATGCGTTACCGGGTCCCACTTCGGTTCGGCACGCAGCATCGGGTCGTTCTCACTCTTGCGGCCGCTCTTGGGCGTGATCGTGTCGATCAGTGCCCGCCGGTGAACGCGTCACCGTGCCACCGGAAATGAGACGCGAGGTCGACTTGAGGTCTGAGCGTTATGGCTCGCCAGTACTAGGGTCAGTTCACACAGAGACAGGATGGGGGCTCCGCCGGATCTAGAAGGACCCGAAACGACACCCGGGCTGATGCTGGTGCTTGGTAGCGCCGAGGTCGAGGACCGCGGCCTCGGCGGTGTCTAAGTCCTCGACCAGCAAGTCGACGTGCATCTGCTGTGGCCTCTTGCTGACCTGGCCAGTCGGGCGGGCTGTAGTCCTTCGCCTCCTAGAAGCCGATGCAGTCGCCGTATTCCGGCGCGGATCTCTGCCCGGCGAAGGGAGGTCTGCACCGGCCAGTCCAGCAGCGCGCCGTAGAAGGTCGCTAAAGCGGTGGCGTCAGGACTATCGATGACGCAGCTGGGGAACTGTGCGAAGCCATGACGGAACGATACGCGCGTTTTCGTGCTCTGATGGACGTTCGAAACGTATTCGCCAGTGCTCTTCCGGACGGTCCAGGAGCGTGCGGGCCCCGCTGCGTTTACGCGGTGGCGAAGCGGCCCAGCACCCGTTCTGCTCGTATGCCGCCGAGCCGTTCGGCGAAGATGCGCTGATAGCCCAGTTCCTCACGCGACCGGGCCTGCGGGAGCCCCTCGATGCGAATGGAGGCCCAATCGTGGTCCGGCACGAACTCCTCGGCCCGCCGAGACATCACTGCGGCGGTACCGGAGCCATCCCCGAACTGCTCTTTGCGACGCCACAAGATCTCGGAGGGCAACCAACCCTCGAAGGCTTCACGCAGCAGGGCCTTCTCCTGCCCGTCTTTTCCCAGCAGTTTCCACTCCACCGGGACGCGGCCTGCTACCTCGAGCATCTCGCGAGCCAAGAACGGCACGCGCGCCTCCAGGCCGTGGGCCATCGTGACTCGGTCGCAACGCTGCAGGTTGAGGTGATGCAGTGTTTCAATCCCGTCGATGAGCGCCTCGCGCAACTCCTGCGCACTCATCTCCCGCAGATGGTGATAGCCAGCAAAGAGCTCGTCGGCTCCCTCGCCGGTCAAGACCACCTTCACGTGCTCGGTGGTCATCTGGGCGAGCAAGTAATTGGGGACGGCGCTGCGAATCAATGAGGGCTCATAGGACTCGGTGCTGCGCACGACGGCGGGTAGCGCCTCGATCACCTCGTCGTCGGTGTAGACACGCTCGTGATGGCACAGTCCGAGGTGCTCGGCGACCACACGGGCGGCGGCCAAATCCGGGCTACCCTCCACACCTGCGGCGAACGAGTGAATGGCCTCATCGCGCTCGTTCTCGCAGGCCATGATCGCTGCCACGATGCTGGAATCGAGGCCGCCGGACAAGAACACGCCGACCGGAACGTCAGCCATCATCCGGGTCTTCACGGCAGCCACGACCGTATCCCGGATATCGGATCGGGCGGCTTCACGAGTCTGGAACATCGCACGGGTAGATTTTTGCGTACCGAGTGGGTTGGTGCGAAGGTCGACATACCGGACCAACCCGGTCGAGGTCGTCCAATAGTGACCCGGTGGGAACTCCTCCACCGTGGCCCGCGCCTGGGCCGGGAAGGCACCAAGCTCCGAGGCGACCAGCAACCGGTGATCGTGTCGGGCCCAATAGAGCGGCTTCACCCCGAGCGGATCGCGTCCGAGGACCAACGTGCCGTCGGCGGTGGCAAGCGCGAAGGCGTACATCCCGATCATGTCGTGGATCGAGCCCGGCCCGTTGCGCGTCACCATGTGCAGCACGATCTCCGAATCCGACTTGGTCACAAAGACTCCGCCCAGATACTCCCGCAGCGCTGCGTGGTTGTATATCTCGCCGTTGACCACGACCCAGGCTCCACCGTGCCCGATCGGCTGCTGGCCGCCAGCCAAATCCACAATGGACAACCGCGTGTGCCCTAACCATGTCCGGCCAGCGACTTCTTGGGCTCCGGAACCGTCCGGGCCGCGATGTTTGAGCCGCACGAGCATGGACTCACCCAGAAAACGACCCATTTCGGTCCGCTGCGGCGTCGGGTCGAAGTCATAGACCGCAACAATTCCACACATCAAGTTTCCTTCATCGGGCAGCCACACCGGCCTTGGTGCCTTCACTCTAGCCAAATGCAACCCCCGGTTGGGCGCATGAAAGGAGACGCGTTTGCCTCCATGAGAATTTGGTGCACCCCAGGAACTGATGCTCACTGACGCCGCCTGTGCGGATCACCGCGACCGTGCACCGGACGACCTGATCCATTGGAAGGATGTAGGTCATGGGACGTCCATCGAAGTACAAGCAGGAGTTCCGGGAGCGTGCTGTCCGGCTGGTGTTAGAGCAGCGCGATGAGTACGCCTCTGAGCACGAGGCGATCCGACCCGGGCTCACTTCGGCCGAGCATGAGCAGATCAAGGCGTTGAAGCGGGAGAACGCCGGGCTGCGCCGGGCGAATGAGATTTTGAAGGCCGCAGCCTTCCAGATCGCGTTGTGCTCTTCTACCTGCCGGACTTTGGCTTTCAACACCTTGACCTGCTCCCGTTCTTCGCTGGTCAGGCCGGCGCGTTGGCCGGTATCAACCTGGGCTGGTACCGCCCACTGGCGCACCGTTGCAGCACCGACGCCTAATTGCATAGCCACCGCCGCGGACGCGGCCGTCAACAAGGGGTGCTCGCCAGCGTGCTCGGTCACCAGAGACAAACGCAGGTTCGATCCCGGTGGGGTGCACGCGATCGGGCCTTAATCATGTGCCGGTGAGCGTTCCCCAACGGGATGCCGCGAGATCCGTCCAGAATCGCTTGGTGACGGCCACGACGGTGACGAGCATGACGTTCGCGGCCGCAAGTTGCGACCGAAGTCTCTCGCCCGAATATGCGCATTGACGGCCAGCACAAAGTAGGGTCGGCCAAGGGTTTGGTCGACATCTTGACCTGACCCACAGTTTGGTTTCCAGAAGTGGTGGTGAGTCGACGGCCTTGCTGAAAGGCTCCGATAGTGCCTCGTCCCTACCCTCCCGAATTCCGCGCTCGCGCGATCGTCCCGATTCGGTCAGTGGCCATACGTCGATGAGCCGGCCAACGAGACGACCGGCATCCTCCGATTGGCACGCAGCTTCTCGCGCACCTCCGGCTCGAGACCATCCCACCACTGGCGCATCTGATCCTCCCTCATGCTTTCTTCGCGCTCCGGATCCGCCTGAAGTCAACCGGGATTCGTTCGATATCACTCCACCTTCATCTCGCCCATCTCGCCCCATCCCTCACCGTCAACCTGGTGGCTGATGATCTGTGGGGTGGCCGCTAGGGCCGGCGGAATGTCCTGCATGGCCTGCTTGAAGTGGTCACTGTTGACGTGCGGCTCGGCGCCCTGGTCGGTGAACGCCTCGATGAGGACGAACTGGCCCGGGTTGTCCACGCTGCGTGACCATTCGAACCACAGGTTGCCGGCCTCGGCCCGAGTGCTCTCGGTGAAATCGGTCACCAACTGCATGAATCGGTCGGTCCATTCCGCCTTGGTTTCGAACTTGACGTTGATGAGGATCATGGTGGCTCCTTCGGCTCGGTGGAGTTGCAAACCGAGCGTATGCGGGCTCTTGCGACGCTGCACCTGCGCGCAACCCACGAGGCACGGAGGTCCAACACGTACGATGGACAGATCCGATCCGCCGATCCATAGTGGGATTGGCGGCCTCGATTCGTCGGGGCCGCCGCCACAGGCAACGGAGCCGACGCAGGAGGAACGATGACAGTCCCGGCCGCGCAGGAATCATCACCCCAAGAGCCCGTTGACCTGCAGGTCGAGAGCAGCGAGCAAACCGGGGAAGGCCCGGCGGTCGTTCCGCCCCTTGAGTCTGATCGGGCGTCGCAACTGATAGCGCGGCTACTTCGGGTGGCTTATCCGCACACTTCCTTCCCGGACGGTCCATACGAGCGCACTGCTCACGCCGTGCTTGAGGCCGCGGCGGGCGACGAAGGCGATCAGCGTGCGCTGAGCCTGGGGCTGCAAAGCCTCGATGTCGCGGCTCACGGAGACTTCCTGGCCGCTGACCATGACGCGGCGGAGGCCCTCTTGCGCAACGTCGCCGACGATGCGTTCTTCGTGCGGATCCGCAGCACGGCAGTCGTGGCCTTCTATGACGACACCGAAGTCTGGGAACTTCTCGGTTACGAAGGTTCTTCCTTCCACGAAGGCGGATACCGGCACCGAGGCTTCGATGACTTGGACTGGTTGCCACCAGCGCGTATCGAAGAGTATGCCGACCCGCCTCGAGTCGAATTGGTGACGGACGAGGGGGCGCGCTCATGAGCACCGACACGACATCCACGCAGACCTACGGCGCAGCCGTCGAGCATGACGACCCGGTGGTGGTCATCGTCGGTTCTGGAGCGGGCGGCGGCACCATGGCCCATGAGCTCACCGCGAAAGGGGTGAAGTGCGTGGTGTTGGAGGCGGGGCCGTACCTCACCCAAGACGCCTGGGTAAACAACGAATGGCAGGCCTTCACGCAGATGGCGTGGCTGGACATGCGCACCACCTCCGGGGGGTGGCGAATTCCGCAGGACTTTCCGAATCTACCGACCTGGATCGTCAAGGCGGTCGGTGGCACGACCACTCACTGGGCTGGCGCCACCCCACGGTTCCTCGAGCACGAATTCCGAGCGTCCAGCACGTACGGAGACGTTGAGGGTGCCAATCTCGTCGACTGGCCCATCGGCCTGAAGGACCTGGCCGCCTACTACGACCGGGCCGAGCGGGCCCTCGGATCGACGCACCGCCACGGACGCCCACCGCTGCCGGCCAACAACAACTACACGGTGTTGGCCAACGGTGCCGGGCGCGCGGGATACCGTCACTACGCCACCGGGCCCTACGCCACCAACGCCGAGCCCTATGACGACCGGCCCGCCAGCATCCAAGACGGCTTCAACTTCCAAGGAGACAAGCAGGGCTCCAAGTGGTCGACCCTGGTCAGAGAGATTCCGCGTGCCCTGGCGACCGGCCACCTTGACCTTCGGCCCAATTGCCAGGCGGTCAGGATCGCTCACGACGATGCGGGCAACGTCGACGCGGTCGAGTATCTGGACGGTCAGGGAGCCCTCCACCGTCAGTCTGCCCGGGTGGTGTGTGTGGCAGGCAACTCCATCGAGACTCCGCGGCTGCTGTTGATGAGCGACTCGAGCGCTCACCCACACGGCTTGGCCAACTCCTCGGACCAGGTAGGCCGCAACTACATGCGCCACCTGACCGGATCGGCATACGCACGATTCGACAAACCGGTGCGGATGTATCGCGGGGAAACGATGGCTGGGCTCGTGGCGGACGAAGCCAAACACGATCCGTCGCGCGGTTTTGTCGGCGGCTTCTACCTGGAGACTTTGGCGCTCGGCCCGGCCTTCCTGGCCAGTTTCTTGGAGCCGGGTTCCTGGGGCCGAGAGTTCACATCCTGGATGGACGCCTACGCCAACATCGCCGGCAGTTGGATCGTGGGCGAGGACATGCCCCAAGCGTCGAACAGAGTCACGCTGAACCACGACGTGCAGGATCAGCACGGCCTGCCGGTGCCGCACGTGCACTACAGCGATCACGCGAACGACGTCGCGATGCGGACTTACGCCTACAGTGCGGCCGACCGGATCTACAACGCGGTCGGCGCGCAGGCAGTGCACCACACGCCTCCCTACCCCTCATCGCATAACCTCGGCACCTGCCGGATGAGCACCGACCCCGCCGAGGGAGTACTCGACGCATGGGGCCGAGCACACGACGTCCCGAACCTCTTCGTGAGCGACGGATCTGTGATGACCACGGGAGCAGCGGCGAACCCGACCTTGACCATCGTGGCTCTGGCAATGCGTCAGGCTGATCACATCCACGACCAACTCAAGGCCGGAAACCTGTAGCCCACGGTGCCGATCCATGCCGGTGAGGCGAGGCGAAGGCGAGCACCCGAAAGGCTGAGCGTCCGGACACCGACGTCGAGGGGCAGGCCTATTCTTCGGGGGCCAGGACGGGGGTGTCCGCGTGCAGCGTTTCGCCGCGGAAGAAGGCCTTCTGCTCATCGAGTCGGGAGACGACATACATCACCGGCAGACCGAACAGGATAGAGCCCATCCCGAACAGGAAGACGCTGCCGACCTCTATGCCGAGACCAGGCACTGTCCACCCGCCGAGGAATCCGTAGTCGGGTTGCCACATATCGATGGCGCTCCACACGAAGGCGAAGGCCAACATCGCGCCGCCGACCAGCGGCATGATCCCTTTGATCCATAGGTCCTTGCCGCCTTTGACGATGTCCTTGCGGAAGTAGTAAACGCAGGTCAGCGCGGTCAGCCCGTAGTAAAAGGAAATCTGCAGCCCGAGCGCCAGGAGCACGTCGCCGTAGACGTTCTCGCCAAGGGCGCTCAGGCCGACGAAGATCACGATGCCCAGTCCGCCGATGGTCAGCGTCGAGGTAGTTGGGGTCATGAACCGCGGGTGCACAGTCGCGAACGACTTGGGCAAGGCCCGGTAGACGCCCATCGCGAGGGTGCCGCGGGCCGCCGGCAGGATGGTGGTCTGCGTCGAGGAGGCCGCCGACACCAGCACGGCCAGCAGCACGATCCAGTTCCAGTCGCCTAACACCGGCTCGCTGAGGGCGCGGAACACATCGCCCGCGTTGTCCTCGTTGCCCAGCCCGATACCGTTCTCGCCTATGCCGGCGTATGACACGGCCGCAACCGTGGTCAAGAGATAGGTCGCGAGCAGGATGACGGTCGCCAACAATGCAGCGCGCCGGGAGTCTTGTCCTTGTCTTTGGTTTCCTCGTTCAGCGACAAGATGGTGTCCCAGCCCCAGTAGATGAAGACCATCAGCAGCATGCCCTGTATTGGATGGCCACCAGCACGTTCTGCAGCCAGGCCGCGATCTCGATGCCGCGGTAGGAGACGTAGCACATGACCGCGATGAAGGCCACGCCCAGCGTGGTCACCCAGAACGTGCTGTCCGCGAGATCATCGGCTCCGAGCAGTAGGAAACTGTATTGCGCAGCGACCTGCGCCAGGTTGGCCAGCACGATGATGCCGGATATCGTCAGCACCCACCCGCCGAACCAGCCCGTTCTTGGGCCGAACGCCTTTGTCACCCAGGTGAAGGTGGTGCCGCAGCCTGGGATGACCCGATTGAGTTCGCGATAGCCGTATGCCGTCAGCAACATCGGGATGAAGCCCAGGATGACGGCGACAGGTGCCAGCACGCCGTCCTCGATCACGACGTACCCCAGGGTCGCGGCCAGCGAGTAGGCCGGGGCGACCGAAGCCAACCCGACCACCACGGCCCCGGTCAGGGTCAGGGTCAACGAACCCTCGCTCAACCCCTTGTGTTCGCTCAGATCACGGGAGGACGGGCTTTCATGTGTTGCGGTCATCGTGCGTCCAATCTCGGATTGGCCGCGCGAAGCCGTGGCCGCTCTGTACGCTGCCGTACGAGATAAGGAATATCGGAAACTCGCAGCCCCAGGCAAGACCCAATTTCTGTGGGGGCTACGGTCAGGCCAGAGGAGGTCCCCATGCCTAACGGGGCTGCGCCCCAGCCCGACGAGTCGTGCCGTGGTGACGTTGGGTGGGCGGGCTCCGGTCGGCGGGATGACGGCTGCCGAGGGGGCGACCGTGTTGTAACCGTTGCGTGACGGTGGTTGGCTGCGAATGAGCCGCCCGCCTGACCGGAGTCCATCATGACGTTACCGCGCACCGTGTCCGATGTCTTGGCTGAGCACGTCACCTTCGAGGTGGAGTGCATCGACCGGATGTACCTCAACGTGTACGTGCCGGGGTTGCAGTATCCGGCCGGTCTGGTCGGTTACGTGCACCGGCAGTTGGGGTTGCCGATCGCTTCGACGGCACCGCTGGCCAAGATCACCAGGACGTTCGACACCGCGGTGCACCGTTATGCCCGCGAGCAGGCGATCCCGTGGGTGAACTTCACCCGGGGGCAACGCAAGGACGACGTCATGCATGAGCACCTGGCGGCGTTCGAAGCGGCCGGTCGCACCGAAGGGGTGTTGTTCATCGGCCGGGCGCAGGAGAAGACGTCACTGTTCCGCACGGAGAAACGGCACAACGCCGACGGGATGCCTTACCCGTGGATCGTGCGCACGACCGGGGTGATCAACCACTTCGACTTCTACTGCGTCGATGCTGACTTCGGGCCGTTCTTCCTCAAGTTCGCCTCCTACTTCCCGTACAACGCCAAGCTGTGCCTGAACGGTCACCATTGGGCGCAACGCCAAGCAGCCAAGGCCGGCCTGCGGTTTGAGGCGATGGATAACGCGTTCGCCTCCGTGGAAGACCCCGAAGCGTTGCAGGCCATCTGCGATGGGCTGGGACCTGAGCAGATCGATGCGTTGGCCCGCAAGTGGTTGGCGATCCTGCCCCACCCGTTCACCGGTGCGGACCGTGCCGCCGGGTACACCTATGACCTCTCGATCCTGCAGGCGGAGTTCTCGCTGACCCAGATGCTGGACAAACCGGTCTCCGGGCGCCTGTTCTTCGAGCAGGTCATCCGGGACAACCTGGACCTGGGCCGCCCCGACCAGGTCGGGCTGATCTTCGACAAGCGGATTCAGCACGGACGCAAGCAGCCGACTCCGCGACGTTTCCGTACCCGGGTGATCACCGCCGGGGTCACCCCGAGCCTGCACGTGGACTACAAGCACGCCACGATCAAGCAGTACCACAAGGAAGGACGAGCCCTTCGCACCGAGGCCACGATCAACGACACCAACGACACCAACGACTTCAAGATCGGGAAACGGTTGACCAACCTGCCTGCCCTGCGCGAGGTCGGCTTCACCGCCAACAGACGCCTGCTGCGCGTCCAACGACTCGACCACGACCCGATCACCGGCACCACAGCCTTGACCAATCTCACCGACCCGGTGACCACGCCCACCGGCACCCGGGTGCCCGGGCTGCGCCTGGGAGACCCACGCACCCACGCGTTGCTCTCGGCGCTGGTCACCTTCCGGACCCAACCGGATGGGTTCACCAACGCCGACCTGCGCGCCATCACCGCTAACCTGCGGGGCCTGGCACCAGGTGACGTCTCGTCCGGGCAGGTCAACTACGACCTGCGCCGACTGCGTGTGCACGGCCTCATCGAACGCATCCCGCACACTCACCGATACAACGTCACCGACACCGGTCTGCGCATGGCCATGTTCCTGACCCGCGTGCACGACCGGCTCCTATCCACCGGGCTGGCCCACCTGGGCGACCCCACCGACCCTGCACCCCTACGCGCCGCGTTCACCCACTACCAACACCAAGTCGATGCCCTCGCCGACCGTCACGGCCTCGCCGCCTGAAACCTGACCCTCGACAACAAACTTGACTCACAATTCCGGCTTCGCCGGTCCTAGCCCTCTAGCCCTCTAGTGTGTCTGCTCCTCATCTACGCGCGCTCGCCGACGCCGAACCGGCTATCTATTGGCTGGCAGATCCCGCAGCACCGCAGGTCCTGCCCGCTCTGGTGGCCGCCACTGAGGCCGACCTCGTCGTCATCGGTGGCGGCTACACGGGCCTGTGGGCAGCATTGCAGGCCAAGGAAGACGACCCCTCCCGTGATGTCCTCGTGTTGGAGGCAGGGACGATCGCAAGCGGCGCATCTGGGCGCAATGGCGGATTCTGCGCCGCGAGTCTCACCCACGGTGAGGGCAACGGCATCGCGAGGTTTCCCGGCGAGTTCTCGAAGTTGCAGCAGATGGGCCGAGCAAACCTCGACGGCATCGAAGCGACGCTATCTCGATACACCATCGACGCCGAGTGGGAACGGACGGGCGAGCTTGACATCGCGGTGCAGCCATGGCAAGTCGATGCACTGCACGAATTCGCCGACCTGTTGGCCGAGCACGGCCAGGGACCCAGCCTGCTGGATCGAGACGAAATCCAGTCGTTGGTGCATTCGACGACGTACCTTGCGGCCATCCACGACCCTGACGGTGTGGCGATGGTTCACCCGGCCAAACTGGCCTGGGGCCTGCGCCGGGCCTGTCTCGACCTGGGCGTGCGTATCCACGAGAACACCGAGGTCAGCGGCGTCGGTGACGAGCGGGGTGCGCTCAGAATCAGATCGGCATACGGCTCGGTCCGCGCCCGCCAGGTCGCCCTGGCCACCAACGCCCAGACGGCCTTGCTGCGCCGATTGAGCAACTACATGGTTCCGGTCTACGACTACGTGCTGATGACCGAGCCGCTATCAGCCGAGCAGATGGCGGCCATTGGATGGCAGGGTCGGCACGGACTGGCCGACTCCGGCAACCAATTCCACTACTACCGGCTGACCGCCGACAATCGCATCCTGTGGGGCGGGTGGGATGTCGTCTATCACCTCGGCGGCCGGGTCAGCGCCGATTATGACCACCGGGCGTCGTATGCATTGCTTGCCGAGCACTTCTTCGACACCTTCCCGCAGCTGGAGGGGCTGAGATTCACGCACCGCTGGGGCGGGGCAATCGACACCTGCAGCCGTTTTACGACCTTCTGGGGGCGCGCCTACGGCGGCCGGCTGAGTTATGCGCTTGGGGTACACAGGCCTCGGGGTGGGCGCCAGCCGGTTCGGTGCTCGGGTGATGTTGGACCTGCTCAGCGGCAACGAGACCGAGCGAACGCGACTGCAGATGGTGCGCACCAAGCCGCTGCCCTTCCCGCCCGAGCCAGCCAGATACGCGGCGATCGCGCTGACCACCTGGTCCATCGATCGGGCAGACCGCAACGACGGCAGGCGCACAACCCGTGGCTGCGCACGCTGGACAAGTTCGGCCTTGGCTTCGACTCCTGACCCCGACCGCTGGAGGACGACATGAAACACGAAGCTGATGTGATTGTCATCGGCGCTGGGTTGTCCGGCTTGATCGCCGCTCGCGAGGTGCTTGCGGCGGGCTACGAGCCGCTTGTGCTCGAAGCAAACGACCGTGTCGGTGGCCGCATTTACACGCAGGATGTCGATGGGACACCGCTGGAACTCGGTGCGCAGTGGATCGGTGATACCCATCACCGGATGCAGGCGCTCGCCGGTGAACTCGGCATCGAGATCTATGAGCAGTTCGAAGCCGGCGAGACATCATACGAACTCACCGGTGAAGTGATGCGCGAGCAAGCCTTCCACGAGCGCTACGGCCAGGAATTGACCGGGATCGAGCGGGTGCTTCGGCGGATCGATGATATGGCGGCGACTGCCCCCGTCGAAGCGCCATGGCTCGCGCCGGATGCCGACGAATGGGACCGCATCACCGTCGGGCAGTGGTACGACACCCAGGGCTTGGCTCCGGTCGCACGGCAACTCCTTGAGATATGCACCGTGGGCATCCTCGCGGTGCCCACGGTCGAGGTGTCGTTGCTGAGTCTGCTGCAGAACGTCCAGGTGTGCGGTGTCACCGCTGAGCTGCTCGCCGAGTCCGAGGGCGGTGCGCAGACGAAGCGGTTCGTCGGCGGAACCTCGCTGATCCCGCAACGACTGGCGGCGGCTTTGGGGGAGCGGGTCGTGCTCGAGGCCCGGTCCTGACGATCGACTACGCCGCCGATCACGTCACTGTCACTTGCCGCGGGGGTCTCGTCGCCACCGGGCGCCGGGTGATCGTGGCGCTCTCGCCGACCCTGGCAGGGCGGATCATGTACGACCCGCCACTACCGGGGGTCCGCGACCAGTTGACCCAACGCGTGCCGCAAGCCGCTGCGCACAAGATGTTCACCGTGTATGACGAGGCGTTCTGGCGCGATGACGGCCTGAACGGTCAACTCATTTCTGCGGTCGGGACGGCCAGGATGTCCAACGACTGTTGCTTGCCCGATGCCATGGGTGGCCCAGGCATCATCCTCGCCTTCCTGGAGGGGGAGTCGGCTCGGGTGGCCGGGCGTTGGCCCGAGCAACAGCGTCACGAACCATTGCGCGCAGAAGTGGGCAGACATTTTGGTCCTCGAGCGGCCCAGCCGCTGCGGATTGTCGAACGTGGCTGGGCCGACCAAGAGTGGACCCGAGGGTGCTACAACGCCAACTTTGGCCCGTGCGGGTTGTTGCACTTTGGTGATGCCCTGAGCCAGCCGATCGGCCCGATCAGGTGGGCTTCGACCGAGACCGCGACTGCTTGGGGCGGCTACATGGAGGGCGCCGTGCAGTCAGGTCAGCGGGCGGCTCAGGAGGTCATTGAGACTCTGGGGGTTGATCCGCAAGGGCTGGATCGCCGAGAGCGGGGTCAATCGATTCTCTTCCTCAGAAGCTCGTGCGATATCTGGTGCCGGGAGGAAAGTGAAACGGGTGAAGCCTGCTGAATTGCGGCTCCGGACGAGGTCGATGCTGGTAGCAATCACCGTTGCGACCTGTGGGTTCGCCCGGGTTGGGACGGGATTGGTCGATGATATGGCTAGAAACGCAGACAACGTGATGGTAGGCGCCGAGGTCTTGGTTCAGCGCGAAGTACCGGTTGCCAATAGTGTGCGGACCAGTGGTGCGGTGGTGAAGCCGTCGTTACCGGCCAAGACTATTACTGGTCGGATGCTGCACAGTCCTCCTTGCAGTCGGCCGTCTCGATGAATCCGACCCTGGCGAATCAGAATCTTGCACACGACCTGGTGGAGGCCGTCGAGCAGGCAAGGAATGGAAAACCAATCCTTCTTGACGCGCTGCTCTTGAAAACAACCGCATGCACGCTTGTGAACCTGGATGAGCCCGATCCCGGCGCAGATGCCAGCATCTGTGTGGCTAAGGTGTTCGCCATGGCTGCCAGCGACCCGACATACAGCAAAATCTTGCTCGAAGAGTCCGAGATGCCCACGCAGTGGTACAACGTGGTCGCTGACCTCGACGAGCCGCCGCCCCCGGCGCTCCACCCGGGCACCCATGATCCAGCCGGGCCTGAAGACTTCGCCCCGCTCTTTCCGATGGTGCTCATCGAGCAGGAGGTCAGCACCCAGCGCTACATCGACATCCCCGGTGGTGTGCTGGATGTGTACCGGTTGTGGAGGCCGAGTCCGCTCTTTCGCGCGCGGCGCCTGGAGAAGTTGCTCGACACCCCGGCTCGGATCTACTACAAGTACGAAGGTGTGAGCCCGGCCGGTTCGCACAAGCCGAATACATCCGTGCCACAGGCCTATTACAACCATCAGGAAGGCATCACCAAGCTCACTACTGAGACCGGTGCCGGTCAGTGGGGGAGTGCGCTGGCCTTCGCAACCGCGCAATACGGCATGGAGTGTGAGGTGTGGCAGGTCGCCACCTCGTATCGGTCCAAGCCACATCGCCGCACCATGATGGAGATTTGGGGAGCATCGGTGCACCCGAGCCCCTCTGAAGTCACTGAATATGGTCGCTCATTGCTGGCACAAGACCCCGACCACCCCGGCTCGCTCGGCATCGCTATCTCTGAGGCTGTCTCGATGGCGGTCGCCGACCCCTCGACCCGGTATGCCCTCGGCTCGGTGCTCAACCACGTGCTGCTGCACCAGACGATTATCGGCGAAGAGGCGCTGCTCCAACTGGCCAAGGTGGGGGAGACCCCGGACCTGCTCGTGGGGTGCACTGGGGGCGGCTCCAACTTCGGCGGCCTTTCCTTCCCGTTCCTTCGCGAGAAGATGGCTGGGCGGATGAACCCGACCATCCGGTGCGTGGAGCCTGCCGCCTGCCCCAGTCTGACCAAGGGTGAATACCGATATGACTTCGGCGACACCGCGGGGTTGACCCCGCTGATGAAGATGCACACCCTCGGCCACGGCTTCATCCCTGAGCCGATCCATGCAGGCGGGTTGCGCTATCACGGGATGAGCCCGCTGGTCTCGCACATCTACGAGCAGGGCTTGGTCGAGGCAATCTCGATCCCGCAGACGGAGTGTTTCTCCGCCGCGTTGCAGTTCGCCAAGTCCGAGGGGATCGTCCCGGCGCCTGAGCCGACGCACGCGCTCGCAGCGGCGATGCGCGAGGCGCTGGCCTGCAAGGAGTCCGGCGAGGAAAAGGTCATCCTGACCGCCTTGTGCGGCCATGGTCACCTGGATCTCGCCTCCTACGAGCAGTACCTCACTGGTCAGATGGTGGACTACGACCTGCCGGATGAGCAGATTGCGACCGCCATGGCGGACGTGCCCACGCTGTGAGCTCTGGCCAGTGAGTCGGCATACACTCGGCCGTTGCCCGTCTCTATCCGATCACAGACACCAGATTTAGTGCCACCACATCCACGCCGAACCCGCCGAATTTTGCTTGTCGCCGCCAGCGCCTTGATCCTGGTGCTGGCGACCTCGACTGCCTTCCTGCTCAGAGATGGGTCTTGCGTGCGCCAACTACCCGAAGGCACCGTGTTTGGGGCCAGCATCAGTACCTCGGGCATCACAGCGCAGGCATCCATGGCCCAAGTCGACGATGCGTTCGGCCGAGTTCCCATCGTGCGGACTTTTGATCCCGGAATGCCATTGCAGTGGTGGCGTCC